>CAJJTG010000001.1 GCA_905194675.1 uncultured Collinsella sp.
GCTCATTCGCTGCGGCGGCGGCTGCGAGATCGCGGCGGAGCGTGAGCAGTGGAACGACGGCTCCAACACGCTCTGCGTCAGCCCCGGCGTCGCGGGCGTCTACGAGCGCAATTATGTGACCAATCAGATCCTCGAGGACTGCGGCGTGAAGATCCTGAAAATGCCCAGCTCCGAGCTTTCACGCGGACGCGGAGGTCCGCGCTGCATGAGTATGCCTCTGCTCCGGGAATCCATTTCGTTCTGACAAACCTACCGATATATTGAAAAGGAGAAATCATCATGGCTGTTAACATTCGCGGCAGACACTTTCTGAAGCTTCTGGACTACACCCCGGCGGAGATCCGCTATCTGCTCGATCTGGCGAAGAATTTCAAGGACCTCAAGCGGGCCGGTACGCCGCACCGCTATCTCGAGGGCAAGAACATCGTCCTGCTCTTCCAGAAGACCTCCACTCGTACCCGCTGCGCCTTCGAGGTCGGCGGCATGGATCTGGGCATGGGCGTCACCTACCTCGATCCCGGTTCGTCCCAGATGGGCAAGAAGGAGTCCATCGAGGACACCGCCCGCGTTCTCGGCCGCATGTATGACGGCATTGAGTTCCGTGGCTTTGCCCAGGACGACGTCGAGGAGCTTGCCGCTAAGTCCGGCGTGCCCGTGTGGAACGGTCTGACCACCGAGTGGCACCCCACCCAGATGCTCGCCGACATCCTGACCGTCCAGGAGAACTTCAACTACGACATCAAGGGCAAGACCCTCGTCTTCATGGGCGACTGCAAGAACAACGTCGCTCGCTCCCTCATGGTCGTCTGCTCCAAGCTCGGCATGAACTTTGTGGCCTGCGGCCCCGAGGAGTGCATGCCCGCTGACGACGTCATCGAGGCCTGCAAGCCCATCGCCGAGGCCAACGGCTGCACCATCAAGCTGACCACCGACGTCAAGGACGGCGTCACCGGTGCCGACGTTCTCTACACCGACGTGTGGGTCTCCATGGGCGAGCCCGACGAGGTCTGGGCCGAGCGCATCGCTCAGCTCACCCCGTATCGTGTTACTTCTGAGGTCATGGCTATGGCCAACCCGGGTGCCATCTTCCTGCACTGCCTGCCCAGCTTCCACGACACCAACACCACGATTGGCGCCGAGAAGTGCGAGCAGTTCGGCATCACCGAGCAGGAGGTCACCGACGAGGTCTTCGAGAGCCCTGCTTCCAAGGTCTTCGACGAGGCCGAGAACCGCATGCACACCATCAAGGCTGTCATGTACGCCACGCTCAAGTAAGAGCATCTAGCATCTCGCTCGGGGTGCATTGCTGCGCACCCCGAGCGCTTTTGTCTGGTAAAAATCTCGCACCGAGCGACATGCACGGCACGGAAGAGCCGCTTCGGGCGAGATCAGTAAATGATTTATGAAGGGGGGATGAGAACTATGACTGAGACCGCTAAGAAAAAGCGCGGTATGCCTTCATCGTTCACCATTCTTCTTGCTCTGCTGGCAATCGTCGCGGTTGTTACCGTTATCGTCTCCGGTACGTCCGGTGGCGAGGTTACCGCTGCCCGCCTGAGCGATTTCTGCACCGCCCCGGTCAAGGGCTTCGCTGACGCTCTGCCCGTCTGCCTCTTCGTTATGATCCTCGGCGGCTTCCTCGGCATGATGACCGAGACCGGCGCCCTGGACAACGGCATTGCTGTTCTGGTGCAGAAGCTTAAGGGCAATGAGATCATGCTCATTCCCGTGCTGATGTTCATCTTCTCCCTCGGTGGTACCACCTATGGTATGTGCGAGGAGACCGTTCCCTTCTACGCCCTGCTTGCCGCTACCATGATGGCCGCTGGCTTCGACCCTATGGTCGGTGCTGCCACCGTCCTGCTCGGCGCTGGCTGCGGCTGCCTGGGATCCACGGTTAACCCGTTCGCCGTCGGCGCTGCCGTCGACGCTCTGACCGGCGTTGGCATTGAGGTCAACCAGTCCATCATCATCGGCCTCGGTGCCGTCCTGTGGATTGTTACCACTGTTATGTCCATCCTCTTCGTCATGAGCTATGCCAAGAAGGTCAAGGCTGACAAGGGTTCCACCATCCTTTCGATGCAGGAGCTCAAGGACGCCGAAGAGGCTCACGGCAAGGCTGCTTCCGAGGTTCACAAGGAGGTCAAGCTCACCGGTCGTCAGAAGGGTGTTCTGATCGCCTTTGCCTTCACCTTCGTCGTCATGATCGTCGGCTTCATCCCGCTGGCCGACCTCAACGAGGGCGTCGCCAACTTCTTCGATGCTGGCGCTGTCTATGACGCCGACGGTAACGCCATCGTTCAGGGCTGGTCTGCCCTGATCACCGGCCTGCCCATTGGCCAGTGGTACTTCGACGAGGCTTCCACCTGGTTCTTCCTCATGGCTGTCCTGATCGGTATCATCGGTGGCCTGTCCGAGAAGCAGATCGTCAACACCTTCATCACCGGCGCTGCCGACATGATGTCCGTTGTCCTCGTCATCGCTCTCGCCCGTGGTATCTCCGTCCTCATGGCTAGCACCGGCCTCGACGTCTACGTCCTCGACGCTGCCGCCAATGCTCTGGCTGGCCTGTCCGGCGTGATCTTCGCTCCCATGAGCTTCCTGGTCTACTTTGGCCTGTCCTTCCTGATCCCCTCGACCTCCGGTATGGCTACTGTCTCCATGCCCATCATGGGACCGCTGGCTGTTAAGCTCGGCTTCTCGCCCGAGGTCATGGTCATGATCTTCTCCGCCGCCATCGGCGTCGTGAATCTGTTCACCCCGACCTCTGGTGCCATCATGGGCGGTCTCGCTCTGGCTAAGATCGAGTGGACGACCTGGCTCAAGTTTGCTCTTAAGCTCATCGTCGCTCTCTCCGTCGTCTGCGCCATCATCCTGACCATCGCTTGCGTGATGATCTAAGTACCCCCTGGGTACCCCACGGAAACCATGACGATCCTATAACGGATCACCTGGTCATCGTCTGTCCGGTGGGGTAACCCCACCGGTAGACTCCTACCTTTGGCCCCCTCCCGTTCCGTGCGCGGGAGGGGGCGCTCTTGTGTTCCGGCGTTTTACCAAACGCCGGAACCACTCGACGCTGCAAGCCCGCCAGAGCGGCAATCTGACGTTCAATCGTCGGGCATGGCCAAAAGGCCTATGCCCTCCTCTTTCACGTCACCTTGCTCGCTCTGGTGGGCTTTCGCTGACTTATGCTCAACCTGCGGCGCTGCCATTGTTGGCGCAGGGGGCGGCTTGCTCGCTCTGGTGCCTGTTCGCTGTCCGTTCTCTGCCCGCGACGTTTCTACTGTTGGTGCAAAGGGGTCAGGTTAATTTGCGCCAAAAGGGGAAGTTGCGGTGGAATAGTTCCCGTTTGGCCGTCTTGAGGGGTTAAACAGGAGCTATTTCACCGCAACTTATCGATGGCGTGTTTGGTTGGTGCCTGTTGATGGTCTGGTTATCGGGGAGGGCGGGCTCCGTTATAATCGCGTAGGAACTTAATTTACGAAACGGGACGGGAGCCATACATGCGCCAGGGTTTCGACAACGCGAAGTATATCGAGCTGCAGGCCGCTCATATTAAGGAGCGCATCTCGCAGTTTGGCGGCAAGCTGTATTTGGAGTTTGGCGGCAAGCTGTTTGACGACTATCACGCGAGTCGCGTGCTGCCGGGGTTTGAGCCGGACAGCAAGTTTCGCATGCTCAAGAGCATTGCCGATGACGTTGAGGTCATCATCGCGATCAACGCGAACCACATCGAGAAGAATAAGGCCCGTGGCGACCTGGGCATTACCTATGACGAGGACGTTTTGCGCCTGGTCGACCTGTTCCGCGGCAACGGTTTTGCTGTCGCGGCCGTGGTTATCACCCAGTACGCCGGCCAGCCCGCCGCCGATGTGTTCCGCAATCGCCTGAACGCGCTCGGCATTCCCGCCAAGCTGCACTATCCCATCGAGGGCTATCCGCACGACGTCGACCTGATCGTGTCCGACGACGGCTATGGCAAGAACGAGTTTGTCGAGACCACCCGTCCGCTCGTCGTCGTTACTGCGCCCGGCCCTGGCTCGGGCAAGCTCGCCACCTGCCTGTCTCAGCTCTATCACGAGCACAAGCACGGCACCGCCGCCGGCTACGCCAAGTTCGAGACGTTCCCGGTCTGGAATCTGCCCCTCACGCATCCGGTCAACATCGCCTATGAGGCCGCCACGGCCGACCTCGACGATGCCAATATCATCGACTCCTTCCACTTGGAGGCCTACAACAAGACCACGGTCAACTACAACCGTGACGTCGAGGCTTTCCCGGTGGTCCGTGCCCTGATGGAAAAGATTCTGGGGGAGAGTCCCTACCAGAGCCCCACCGACATGGGTGTCAATATGGTCGGCTTTGCCATCACCGATGACGATGCCTGTCGCGATGCCTCCAAGATGGAGATCGTCCGCCGCTACTTTTCTGCGGTCGAGGCCGTGCGCCGCACCGGCGTGGGCGATGAACAGGTTGATCGTCTCAAGCTCATTATGAAAAAGGCCGGTATCGACAAGAATTACTCGCCGGCACGCTCGGCTGCCCTTACCAGGGAGCAGCTGACGGGTGGCCCCGTAGGCGCCATGGTCATGCCCGACGGCTCCGTGGTGACCGGTAAGACTTCCACGCGCCTGGGCGCCGCGAGCTCGCTCATCATGAACGCGCTTAAGCATGTCTCGGGCGTTGACCTTGAGCTCGAGGTCATTAGCGATGAGGCGATCGAGCCTATCAGCAAGCTCAAGACGCATTTCCTGGGTAGCAAGAACCCGCGCCTGCACACCGACGAGACGCTTATGGCGCTCTCGATCACCTCGGCAACGAGCGAGACGGCGGCCCGCGTCCTTTCGGGCCTGGAGCAGCTGCGCGGCTGCGATGCCTTCTTTAGCGTGATCATCTCGCCGACGGACGAGACGGTGTTGCGCAAACTGGGCATCAACGTGTGCTGCGAGCCCAAGTTCGAGCGCCGTGGTTTCTTCCACCGCTAAGCCTGGATAAATTGGTCTGAAAGGGGCGCATCGGGTATGCATTCGGTGCGCCCCTTTTATCAACAAAGCTACCGTTTAACCTAAAATTAGCCCGTTTACCTGCCTATAAGCGATTTGGACGGTATACAATAACCCTAATTGTTTCATCCTTTTGCGGGGATGCCGCATGATGGATGTTGCCGGCCATCATGGGGTGTGCCGGTCGCGCACGGTGCAAGTGATGCCCGTGCTCGGTTTGAGGAGGCTGCCATGGCTGGCAAGGGTCGTGCGAGTGTCAACGATATGAAGCGTGTCGAGGTGCAGGTGCTGATGGAGATCGCTCAGCAATCCGAAGACAACGGCGGATTATATGGCTTTTCGCGCAAGACGCTTGCCGAGCGTGTGGGGGTGTCTCCGTATCGCGCCCGCGCGGCAATTGAGCGCTTGGAATCCGAAGACATCATTGAGGTCGTCTCGCGCTACAGCGACGACGGCGGCCAGCTCGCAAATGGTATTTGTCTCACGGAGCGTGGCGAGTGGTATCTAGAGGGCGTCCGTGCCGGTATGCTCGTGCAGGACTTAATCAAGGACGAACTCGCCGATCGATAACAGCATGCATTCATAGCGGAAACGACGCCGTCTGGGCAACCGGGCGGCGTTTTGTTTCGAGATGGAGAAATGCGATTGCACGTAAGAAAAATTGCGTGCGGCGCGCGTCGCGAGTATTACAATGAAGACCCGTAAGATGCGTATGGACAACTTCTACGGGAAGCGCAGGTAACTCAATATGACCAAGCATGTGTTCGTGACCGGCGGCGTGGTTTCGTCTCTGGGCAAGGGTATTACCGCGGCCTCGCTGGGCCGTCTGCTCAAGTCGCGCGGCTACAAGGTAACGATGCAAAAGGCCGACCCGTATCTGAACGTCGACCCCGGCACCATGAGCCCGTTCCAGCATGGCGAGGTCTTTGTGACCGAGGACGGCTACGAGTCCGATCTGGACCTGGGCCACTACGAACGCTTTATTGACGAGAACCTGACCCGTGATTCCAACTTTACGACTGGTGCCATCTATAAGAGCCTGATCGCCCGTGAACGTCGCGGTGACTTTTTGGGCGGCACCGTGCAGGTGATTCCGCACGTCACGAACGCCATTAAGGATAAGTTCCGTCGTATTGAGGAGCAGACCGGCTCCGATGTGGTCATCACTGAGTTGGGCGGCACCATCGGCGACATTGAGTCGCAGCCGTTTGTCGAGGCCATTCGCCAGTACCGCAAGGAGGCCGGCCCCGAGAACGTCTGCTACATCCACGTGTCGCTCGTTCCCTATATCGCCGCCGCCCACGAGGTCAAGACCAAGCCGACGCAACACTCCGTCAAGGAGCTCCGCAGCTTTGGTATCCAGCCCGATATTATCGTTCTGCGTTCCGACCACCATATCGACGATGCCATCCGCGGCAAGATCGCAAGCTTCTGCGACGTCGACACCGACTGTGTCTTTACCAACGAGGACTGCGCGAGCATCTACGATGTTCCGCAGCTACTCGCCGAGCAGGACTTTGACCTGCGCATTTGCGAGCGTCTGGGTCTCGATCCGCGTGAGCGCGACATGAGTGAGTGGAACGAGTTCCTGCGCAAGCAGAACCATGCCAACCAGCACGCCGACAAGGTGAAGATCGCCGTCGTGGGCAAGTATACGCAGCTGCCCGATGCCTACCTGTCGGTTATCGAGGCCCTGCACCACGCGGGCGTGTTCTACGATCGCCACGTTGACGTGCAGCTGGTCGATGGCGAGAGCCTCGACGAGCAGAACGTCTCCGAGGTTCTGGGCGACGCCTCGGGCATCCTGGTCCCCGGCGGCTTTGGCAAGCGCGCCCTGGAGGGCAAGATCCTCGCGGCCGAGTTCGCCCGCGAGCACAAGATTCCGTATCTGGGCATTTGCCTGGGTATGCAGGTGGCCGTGTGCGAATTTGCCCGCAACGTCGTCGGCCTTGCCGGCGCCAGCTCTTCCGAGTTCGATCCGGATGGCCCGTATAGTGTCATCGACCTGATGAGCTCGCAGGAGGACGTGACCGAGAAGGGCGGCACCATGCGTCTGGGTGCCTATCCGTGCAAGCTTGCTGCCGATTCCCTCGCGCGCGAGGCCTATGGCGAGGAGCTCGTCTACGAGCGTCACCGTCACCGTTTTGAGTTCAACAACGCCTTCCGTGACCAGCTCGAGGACGCCGGTCTGGTAATCTCGGGCCTTTCGCCCGACGAGCGTCTGGTCGAGATGGTCGAGCTGCCGCGCGATGTGCATCCGTGGTATGTGGCCACCCAAGCTCATCCCGAGTTCAAGAGCCGTCCGACCAACCCGCAGCCGCTGTTCCGCGAGTTCGTGCGCGCCTCGATTGGCCAGCATGAGGGCGTCGATCGCGTGCAGGTGACGCCCAAGAACCTCGCTACGGACTAAGGGTGTCGGCGAACCAAGAACATACCGAAGCTGCTCCCTCGTCGCTCACTGTGGTGGCGGGGGAGTATCTCGATTACCTTGCGGTCGAACGGGGTTTGGCGCGCAATACGATTGCGGCCTACCGTCGTGACCTGACGACGTATTGCGCCTATCTGGAGCGGGCTGACATTGCGTCTTTTGAAGATGTGAGCCGTCAGGTCGTGGAGGGCTTTGTTGCCGATCGCCGCGACGGAGGCTATTCCGACGCCTCGGTGGAGCGCGCGCTTGCTGCCGTGAAGGGCCTGCATGCCTTTTTGGTGCGCGATGGGGCCGTGGCCCAAAACCCGACGGCGGCGTTGCGCCTGCCCAAAAAGGCAGATCGCCTGCCGGAATACCTTTCGGTGGAGGATGTCTCGGCACTGCTCGATCAAGACTTTCCCGAGGGCGAGATGGGGCTGCGCGATCATGCCATCTTGGAAGTGCTTTACGGTTGCGGCTTGCGCGTGAGTGAACTGGTTGGGCTCGATGTGGGCGATATCCATATCGATGACGGGTTTGTCCTGGTGCGCGGTAAGGGCTCCAAGGAGCGTCTGGCCCCGTTGGTGGGAAGCGCGGCTCGCGCCTTGACACACTATATAGGTGACGGGCGCACTCTCCTGGCCGCCCATGCTCACGGGACGGAGACCTCGGCGGTCTTTTTAAATAAGAACGGACGTCGCCTGTCGCGCCAGGCCGTGCATGCGATATGCGAGCGGTATGGGCGCCAGGTGGGGCTGGTGGGGCTCCATCCCCATGCCTTGCGCCACTCCTTTGCCACCCACATGCTCGCGGGCGGTGCCGACCTGCGTGTGCTGCAGGAGATTTTGGGCCATGCCGACATTTCGACCACGCAGGTCTACACGCATGTCGACCGCACGCAACTGACCGAGGTCTATCTGGCGGCGCATCCGCTGGCACATCGCTAGCAACCTCGCTGACCTGCATATTTATAAATATTAAGGGGGACGGGCCCCAGATTGTCGCGACGCACTTTTGCGCGCATGGGCAATCTGGGGCCCGTCCCATTTTTCGCCAGACACCGACGCGGTGGTGGGCCGTGTGCGCCGTGGGTGGGGGAGTTTGGGGGCGATGTGAACGGCACGTAAAGGGACGTAAAAATCGCCTCAAGGTCAACTTGAAGGTTGAGGTTCGCGGGCGTGGTTCTACAGGTGGCATCCCGCCTTTACTGCAAACACAACATATTGTGTTTTCGAACACATGCTCGGGGGTGTTTTACAACATATCGGGGATGGAGTGGTGGGGCGGGGTGGGGGAAGAGGTGGGGAAAGGTGTTGAAAAATGGGGCGGTTCCCCATATTATTGATGACGTCGACAGGCGGGGTGGTTCCCCGCGTACGTGCCATCTGAGTAACCGAGGGGAGGGCGCACATGGGAATGACGGGTGCATACGAGCGCAATCTCGATGCAAAAGGTCGTCTATCCCTGCCTGCACCCCTTCGCGAGGAGCTTGGAGAGCACGTTCGCGTGTTCAAAGCCCTGGATGTCGATGCTCTGTACGTGTTCTCTGCCGAGGCCTTCGATAAGTGGGTCGAAGGACTCTTCGCGGGTCGTGAGGACCACGAGGGTTTTAACCCGCGTGACATTAACGACCAGAAGCTCATGAGGGCGATCAACAAGCGCACCACGTCGATGGATGTGGACAGCGCCGGTCGTATCGGTCTTTCCGAGTCTCTCCGCAAGCAGGCGAATCTCGACCGCGAGGTCACGGTTGTGGGCAACTACGACCACCTTGAGGTTTGGGATCGCGCCGCGGCCGATGAGGACGATGACGATGAGGCCCTGCTGGACCTCTTCTTCTCGTAAGGGCAAGGCACGGGTAACGGATGGAGCGTGGGATCTTGACACAAGAATATCGGCATGAACCTGTCATGCTCGGCGAAGTGCTTGAGTCGCTGCAGCTAAAGAGCGGCTCCGTTGTCTGCGATTGCACCCTTGGCGGTGCCGGCCATTCGGTAAAGATGGCCGCACAGGTGGGGGAGACGGGCCTTTTGCTCGGCGTCGATCAGGACGACATGGCCCTCGAGGCCGCTGGCGCCCGTCTGGACCGCGAGGTTCCCGGCGTTCCGCACCAGCTGCTGAAGGGCAACTTCGGCGACTTGGACGAGCTGCTTTGCTCGGCCGAGGTGCCCGGGGTCGATGGCTTCCTGTTCGATTTGGGCGTTTCGTCACCGCAACTCGATATCCCTGGCAGGGGCTTTTCGTATAACGAGGACGCCCCATTGGACATGCGGATGGATCCGGGCAATAACACCTTAAACGCAGCTGAGGTCATCAACACCTATAACGAACACGACCTCGCCCGGATTCTACGCGTCTACGGCGAAGAGAAGTTCGCCTCGCAGATCGCGCGCGAGATCGTGCGCCGCCGCGAGCAAGAACCGATCGAAACCACCGGCCAATTTGTCGAGATCATCAAGGCTGGTATCCCCGCTGCCGCTCGTCGGCATGGCGGACACCCGGCCAAGAAAAGTTTCCAGGCCATTCGCATCGAGGTCAATCACGAACTCGATGTGCTCGAGCGAGGGCTTGATGCCGCCACCAGGTGGCTCAACCCGGGCGGGCGTATCTGCGTCATCTCGTATCACTCGCTCGAGGACCGTATCGTAAAGAACCACTTTAAGGAGATGAGCCAGGGGTGCACGTGTCCGCCGGAGATTCCGGTATGCGTGTGCGGCAACGTGCCGATACTCAAGGTCATCACCCGCAAACCCCTGGTTGCCCAGCCTGATGAGGTTGAGCGCAACCCTCGGGCGAGATCAGCCAAAATCCGCGTGGCGCAGCGTCTGTAGGCGCGACCGCGCGATATTGGACCTCCCGCTCGCACCATAAACGAAGCTTAAACACACTACCAACGTACTCGGGATGGGAGGCGGCATATCATGGGCTACAACACCTCAAACGCAGCACTCGCCTATGATATGAACGCCATGCCCGCCTATCGTGAGACACCGCAGGCTCCCGTTGCTCCCCGCGAGCAGCGCACGCCGCGCTTTGATGTCTACACGGGCGCGGGCCGTCAGGCAAACCAGGCAGTAAGCCCGGTTTTCATGAGCGTTCTTAAAACGTTTTGCATCATTGCGGCCATCTTCATGACGATCGGTGTCGCCCGTGTGGCGCTCGCCGGCGTTACGGCCCAGGTGCTCAACAGCAACGCCGAGCTTACCAACACGCTCGAAAAGGCGACCGATGAGAGCTCCGACCTGGAGGTCATGCATTCGGTCTATGGCGCCGACACGCGCATTCGCGACCTTGCGGGCGCTTATGGCATGGTGGAGCCCAGCGAGAGCGTTACACTTGACTTTTCGCAGGATGCAGCCGCGGGCGCCAACGCGACCGCGACCGCTCAGTAGCAAGACGGTAGCTGAGTATGACAAATGACTATCGCCGCGGTTCCGATGGGGGCCGCGGTTCTGGACGTCCCTCGTCGCGGGGACGTTCTGGTTATCAAGGAACGGGTCGGCAATCTTACAACGCCGGGCGGTCCCGTGGCAACGACCCGGCGTCGCGACTTCGCGGCTCGGGTGGCCCTCAAGTGCATAACACCAGGTCGCGCAAGAGTTCGTCGACCGAATGGCTCACGGGCACGCCGCTGCCTCGCCGCAAAGCCGTCATGGGATTCATCGGGCTTGGCTTGGGCTTGGGCGTCTTTCGCCTTGCCGACTATCAAATTGTCGAAGCCGATAAACTGCGCGAGCGTGCCGATGCGCGTCGCCTGCTTGCGCAGACCCTCTATGCCAAACGTGGCACCATCTACGACCGCAACGGTAACGTGCTGGCGTCGTCGGTCGAATGTCGCAACATCGCCGTGAACCCGCAGCTTGTCGAGGACGTTGACAAGACGGTGTCGGCGCTGGTCAAGGCAACTGGAATCGATAAAAAGACCTGCCGCAAGCTCGTTGAGTCCGATGGAACCTGGGTGTATATCAAGCGCCAGGTGGACGAAGACGATGCTGTGGCGCTGGAGAAGAAGAACCTGCCCGGCGTGCTTTTTGAGCAGGCCATGAAGCGCGTATATCCATACGGCAATCTGGCATCGCAGGTGCTGGGTGTAGTGAATGTAGACAACGACGGCTTGACTGGTCTCGAAAAGCAATACAACAAGCTTCTGACCGGCACGAACGGTTCTCTCGTACGCGAGCGCGCGAGGGACGGCAGCTATATCGCGGGCGGTGCCTATAAAAAGGTGGCTGCGGTCGACGGCGTTGATATCGTGACGACGCTCGACGTCAATATCCAGCGTGCGGCCGAGGATGCCCTGGCAGAGGCAGTTGAGAAGACTAAGGCCAAGAACGGCTCGGCGCTGGTCACCGATCCTACGACAGGAGAGATCTTGGCAGCCTGCTCGTATCCGACCTACGACCAGACCGATTTGGAAAACGCCAAGACCGAGGATATGAACCTGCGCCTGGTTACCGACGCCTACGAGCCCGGCTCGGTCTTTAAGACACTCGTGGCGGGCGCCGGCTTCGACTTGGGCGTCGTGCGATCGAGTACGTCGTTTGAGGTGCCGGCGAGCATCAAGGTGGGCGACGATACCGTCACCGATGCCGACAAGCGCGACTATGCCATGACCATGGATGTGCGCGAGATGATGCGCCGTTCGTCCAACGTGGGCTTTGTCCTGGTGGGGCGCAAGATCGGTGCCGACGACTTTGCCGCCTATGTGGACAAGTGGGGCATCGGTCACAGCTCTGGTGTAGATTTTCCGGGCGAGAGCCTGGGCATCGTCAAGGAGCGTGACCAGTATGACGGCGCCACGCTGGGCTCAATGAGCTTTGGACAGGCGCTGTCTGTCTCGCCGATTGAGATCGCACGTGCCGTGGGCGGCATCGCTAACGGCGGCGTGATGATGACCCCGCACTTCTATAAGTCCAGCAAAGGCGACGAGAAGGACTGGGGCGAAGGCGAGCGTGCGATTTCTGAGGATGCAGCATCCCAGGTGACATCGTGCATGCAGACGGTCGTGTCTGAAGGCACGGGCGTTGGCGGCGCAGTTGACGGCTATGACGTGGCGGGCAAGACCGGCACGGCCGAACGTGCCGACGAGAACGGCGGCTACCTCAAGGAGAACTACATGTCGTCCTTTATGGGCTTTGCGCCGGCACAATCGCCCAAGGTGCTGTGCTATATCACGCTCGACGGAACGCCGAGCGGCTCAGATGCCGCTGCGGTGCCGTTCCAGTCCATTATGGCCAACGCGCTCGACGTGCTGGGTATCCCACACACGAAGTAGGGGGTTACAATCTTTGGGGCGTGGTTTGTTGTCCCATATGAGGGGTGTTCACATGCCCTGCACCACGCATGCGCGGCGCTGGGATACAATACGCCGATAGCATTATTTAGGTTTACAGGGGAGCTGCAATGATAGAGATCGCCGTCAACAACCTCGCGGCCGCAACAGGGGCCCGAACCGTGACGGGAGAAGTCGATCGGGTATGCCGCGGGTGCGTTATCGACTCGCGCCAGGTCGAGGAAGGGACGATTTTCGTCGCCTTTCCCGGTGAAAACGTCGACGGCAATGATTTTGCTTCCCGTGCCGTCCAGTCGGGTGCCGGCGCCGTCGTGATGACGCGTGAGCCCGATGCCGAGTTGGTCTCGCTGGCGCAGGACAAGGGATGCGCCATCCTGCTGACCGATGATCCCGAGGAGTTTCTGCTTCGTTTGGCGCACGCGTATCGCCTGGAGCTTGGCTGCCTGGTCGTTGGCATTACCGGTTCCATCGGCAAGACGACGACCAAGGACGTGCTCGCCGCTGTGCTCGCCAAGCGCTATCGTGTCTGGGCCACCAAGGGCAATTTCAATAACCTGATCGGCATGCCGCTCACGGTGCTTTCCGCCCCGGCCGGTACCGAGGTCCTGGTGCTCGAGATGGGCATGAACCATTTCCACGAGATCGAGCGCCTGTCCCAGTCCGCCAATCCCAACCTTGCCATCGTGAGCAAGATCGGCACCTCTCACATCGGCATTTTGGGCAGCCGCGAGAACATCGCCCGCGCTAAGGCCGAGATTGTCCAGGGTATGTGCGCCGCCGGCGACTTCTTGCCGCTGCTGGTTTTGGGCGGTGAGGACGACTTTACGCCGTTCATTCGCGATACGTTCGCCCAGCCTGCTGGTATCGACGTGATGCTGGCCGGTGTCTCTGACGATGATGAGGTCCGCGCCCGCGACGTTCGCGTTGATGACGAGGGCCGTCCGGTCTTTACGCTCGATTTTGGTCAGGGCGAGACAATCGATACCATGCTTGCCATCCCCGGCGTGCAGTCCGTTCCTAATGCCGTTAAGGCCGCCGCGGTTGCCTATCGCCTGGGCGTGACGCCCGAGCAGATCGATGCTGCCTTTAGGGGTCTTACGATCACCGGGCACCGCCAGGAGATCAAGCGCGCCAAGAGCGGTGCACGCATCATCGACGATTCCTATAACGCCAGCGCCGAATCGATGGCAGCCGGCCTCGATCTGCTGTGCTCGCTTTCATGCACGGGGTCTCGCATGGCGATCCTGGGCGAGATGGGCGAGATGGGCGATGAGGCTCCTCGCATGCATGAGCTCGTGGGCGCCTATGCCGCCGCCAAGAAGCTCGACATGCTGGCGTGCGTGGGTGGTGAGCTGGCCCAGCTTATGGCCGATGCCGCGCGCATGATGGGCATGGACGAGGACCGCATCCAGGTGTTCTCCGATTATCAGCAGGTGCTCGACCGCATGGGCGGCGCGCTTGAAAAACATGATGTTGTACTGGTCAAGGGTTCCCGCTTTGTTGAGCTCGACCGCTTTGTGGAAGGTGTGTGCTAGCCCATGTTCGGCAATCCCTCGTATCCAACGTATCAGGCTTTTTTGGGGCTTGGCATCGCCGCAGCCATTGCGCTGCTGCTCATGCCGTGGTGGATTAAGCTGCTCAAGGTCGAGGGTATCGGCCAGCAGGTTCGTGCCGACGGCCCCAAGCGTCATTTGGTTAAGCAGGGAACGCCCACCATGGGTGGCGTTGTCATCCTCGTCGCGATCTCGCTGACCTGCCTGCTGATGGGCAAGCTCACCACCGAGCTCGTGCTCGTGCTGCTCGCCACGCTGGCGACCGGCGTGCTGGGCCTGATCGACGATCTGACCTCCGTTACGCATGGGCGCTCGCTCGGTCTGACGCCGCATGCCAAGATGATCGGCCTAACCATTATCTGTGTCACCTTTACGGTGCTTGCCGTCAACTGGTGCGGCGTCGCCCCCGAGATTCGTTTTCCCGGTGGGTTGACGATTGACCTTGGCGTGCTTTCGACTACCATCTGCGGCTATTCGTTCCCGTGGCTCTATATTGTCTTTTGCTGGCTGATGATTGCCGGTCTTTCTAATGCCGTGAACTTGACCGATGGCCTTGACGGTCTTGCTGGCGGCACCTCCATGATCGCCATGCTCGCCATGGCTGCCATGGCGTTTTTGCACGGAGACGTGAACCTGTCCATCTTCTGCACCGCGTGTGCCGGTGCCTGCCTGGGCTTTCTGTGGTTCAACTGCTATCCGGCGAGCATCTTTATGGGTGATACCGGCTCGCTTGCTCTGGGCGCCGCGTTTGCCTGTACGTCCATCATGACTAACACCGAGGTCGTCTCCCTCATCATCGGTGGCCTGTTTATCGTTGAGACCCTGTCGGTCATGATTCAGGTTGTCTACTTCCACTTTACGCACAAGCGCGTCTTCCTTATGGCGCCCATCCATCATCATTTCGAAAAGAAGGGTTGGGCCGAGACCAAGGTCGTCATCCGTTTTTGGATTATCGCTGCGGCATTTGGTGCCGTTGGCCTTGCCCTGTTCTTCCAGTTGGGATAGTGGTCTTTCATGCCTCTTGCTGATGTCTTTAGCCTGCTCGTTTTGGGTCAGGGCAAATCCGGTCTCGATGTCGCCCGCTGGGCGCTGGCACATCCAGAGCGCGTAAGCGCCGTTACCGTGTATGGCGGCGGCACCTCTGAGCCCAATGACGCCACGCGTGCGCTCGAGGCTGCCGGTGCGTCGTTTGTCTATGGGACCGAACAGGTCGAGGGCGCCTATGACGTATGCGTGACGTGCCCGGGCATCTCGGAGTTCTCGGGCTTCTTTAAGGCCGGGCGCGAGCATGCCGCCCAGATTATGGGTGAGCCCGAGTTTGCCTATCGCCTGTCGCCCGATAACTGGATTGCCATCACGGGCACCAACGGCAAGACGACCACCACGTCGCTGACCGATTATCTGCTCAAGGCTTCCGGTGAGGCCAGTGTAGCTGTCGGCAACATCGGTGAGCCGCCTATCAACGAGATTGACGGCCGAGCCCACAACGAGTGGTTTGTGGCTGAGCTCTCGAGCTATCAGATTGCTACGACCACCGAGCTCCACCCTCGCGTGGCGGTGCTGCTCAACATCACTCCCGACCACTTGGGCTGGCATAAGAGCCATAAGAACTATGCGCTTGCCAAGATCAAACTGTTTGACAATATGGTCGATGACGATCTGGTGGTCGTCGACGTCGAAGACGCCGGCATTCACGAGTTCGATGAGTACATCTACACGCCGGGTCGTCGCATCTGCAAGGTTGCCTTTGACGAGCCAGAGGGTGAGGATGTCGCCTTTGTGCGCGATGGCAAGATGATCGTGCGCCTGAAGGGCGTCGAGACCCCGCTCATCGCTACATCCGAGCTCAAGATCTCGGGCCATCATAATGTTATCAATGCCCTGTGCGCTGCCACGGCTGTCCTGGCCGTCGGTGCCAATCCCGAGGGCATTTGCCGCGGTCTGGCCTCGTTCCAGCCGCTCGAGCACCGCGTGGAGCCGTGCGGCGAGATTGACGGAGTGCGCTACGTCAACGATTCCAAGGCGACCAACACCGACGCGGTCGAGAAGGCACTGACGGCATTTCCCGATGACAACGTGATCTTGCTGCTCGGCGGCCACGATAAGGGCACGCCGCTCACGGACTTCGCGCGCGTCGTTATGGATAACGTGCGCTCGGTCGTCTGCTTTGGCGATGCGCGCGAGCGCTTTACCGCCGCTATGGACGAGGCCGATGTCGATGGCGATGTGGATATCGCCCAAGCGGATGACCTACGCGATGCCGTGGACGTTGCCCGTTCGCTGTCGAGCCGTGGCGACGTGATCTTACTTTCTCCTGCCTGCTCTTCGTTCGATGAGTTCTCGGGCTATGAGGAGCGCGGCCGCGTGTTTAAGGACTACGTGGCTCAGCTTGCCGCTGCAGCGAAATCGCAAATGGAATAGGGGTTGCCGGTGAGAGAGGAGAGCCCCCGACAAGGTATGAGGAGGCCCGACTCGGACCGTGCTTCCTCGCGGCGTAGCACACCGCGTTCCGGTCGCGGCGGGCAGTCGTTTAGCGAACGCTATATTGCCGGCGTTCCCGCCCGCATCATGCGCCCCCGTCTGATATTTATGGCCTGCCTGTTTACTTTGGTGTGCTTTGGTCTGCTGATGGTGTACTCGGCGTCTTCGGTCGAGGCGCTGCACGAGAATGGCTCGGCGACGTTTTTCCTGGGTCGACAGGCCGCGTTTGCCGTGGTTGGTGTTCTGGCGCTGATTGCCATCGTGCGCGTTTTGCCGGACAGCTGGTTTGGGGAGGATGTGCTTAGGATCTTCCTTATCGGCATGATAGGGCTACTGTTTCTGGTGTTCTTGGTGGGCAGCGGCAGCCGTGGCGCCACGCGCTGGCTCAACATCGCCGGTATTCAGTTCCAGCCTTCCGAGTTTTTAAAGCCATTTGCCATTGCGTATTCGGCCATCATGCTTGATCGCTTCTTTTCGCCCGGTGGCAACATCAACGAATTCCTTCGCAAGATGGGCATCTACCTGGGTATTTCGCTCTTTCTGATCTTTATCCAGCCCGATTTCGGTACTGTCCTGATCATCCTGTTGACCCTCATGTGCATGGCGTTGTTTGCGGGTCTCGACCCCAGATTTATCATCGGCGTGCTAATCTTCGGCATTCTCGTGATCGTGATTGCACTTGTCGCAGAGCCGTACCGTATGGTGCGTATTCAGGTTGCCTTGAACCCTTGGGCTGACGAGTATGGTGACGGCTATCAGGCCACGCTTGCCATCATGGCCTTTGCCTCGGGCGGTCTGTTCGGCCGTGGCATCGGCAACTCAACCATGAAGTACTCGTATCTGCCCGAGGCGCACAATGACTACATCCTGGCCATCATTGGCGAGGAAGTCGGCTTTGTCGGAACCGTGCTGTTCTTCTTGGTGTTTGCGATGCTGATCTACTCGGCGTTTCGCATTGCCGAGCAGGCGACCGATCGTCGGGGCGCGCTTATGGCGTCTGGCTCCGCGGTTATTCTCGCGGTGCAGTTTTTGATTAACGCGCTGGGCATCCTCAACGTGTTTCCCATGACGGGCAAACCGTTGCCGTTTATTAGCTACGGCGGTTCGTCGATTATTGTGTCGCTTATGCTTGCCGGGTTGATCCTGCGCGTTTCGTACGAGAGCGCCCGCCGCGATGAGTATGACCGCCGCCGTGAGAGCTTTGCCGTTATGGACGAGAGCACCGCCGGCGTGGCCCATGTGCGCGGTGAACGACCTTCGCGTAGCGGCTTTACCGTTCTGGATGGTTCTGCATCCGAGCCGGCAGCTCGTCCACGCTCGCGAACGGCTCCGCAAGGTCGTCCGCAGCGCCCCAGCCCTCGCAACGCGGGCGGCGGATATAATCGAATCGATTTGAACTCGGACCCGTCGGCGCGTCTGCGCACCGACGACCAGGGACCGCGTGTACGAAGGGACTACCATGACCGATAAGATGACCGTTGCTATTGCAGCCGGCGGCACGGCAGGACACATCAACCCCGCGCTCGCCTTGGCCGAAGAACTGCGTGACCGTGGCCACCACGTTGTGTTCGTGGGCCAGTCGCGCAAGCTCGAGGGTCGTTTGGTCCCCGAGGCTGGGTTTGATTTTGTACCCATTACGGTCACGGGCTTCGACCGCTCCCGTCCTTGGACGGCGCTGACCTCCCTGTGGCGTGTCAATAAGGCCAAGCGTGCGCTCGCCAATCATTTCTCAAAGGTCGGCAAGCCCGATGCCGCCATCGGTTTTGGTGCCTATGTCGAGGTTCCGCTGCTTGGGTGGTGCAAGGGCGCAGGCGTTCCGTATCTGCTGCATGAGCAGAACTCTGTTCCGGGCCTGGCCAACAAGATGATGAACTCCCACGCCGCCCGCGTGTGCATCTCGGTGCCGGCAGCGCGTTCGGTCTTTGAGCGCGAAGGTGACCCTGACCACGTGCTCATGACCGGCAACCCCGTACGTCGCTCGGTGATCGAGGGCGATCGCGCTCGTGGCCGCAAGGCACTTGGCGTTCCCGAGGACGCTACGCTGCTGCTCGTCTTTGGCGGTTCACTTGGCGCCCAGCACCTCAACGAGCGCGTGACTTCGCTCAAAAACGAACTGCTTTCGCGCAAGAACCTCTATGTGTTGCATTCGACGGGTGCCGACGGCTTTGAGGAGACCGAGCACGCTTTGGCGCTGACGCCCGAGGAGGCGAAGCGTTACCGCGTCCAGCCTTACATCGACAACATGGGCGATATGCTGGCTGCTGCCGATTTGGTGCTCTCGCGTTCGGGTGCATCGAGCGTGGCCGAGATCGCTGCGCTCGCCGTGCCCTCGGTGCTCGTGCCGTATCCGCATGCGACGGCCGACCACCAAACCACCAATGCTCGTTATCTGGTCGACGCCGGGGCCGGCGTGCTCTGCGCCGATGCCGATATCGACGGTTCTGCCTTTGCCGATGAGCTGCTGCACCTGGTCGATGACGCGGCGGCGCGCGACGCCATGCGTCAGGCGGCGCGTGGTCTGGCTCAGGATAGAGCCGCCGCTCTTCTGGCGGATGCGGTAGAGGGTTTGCGTTAGTTAGACGGGATATCTTCGGTCGCCCTCGCGCTGATGCGGTAGGTGCGGTACAGTTAACGGGTTACAGGCAGTGTTTACGCAAGGAGTACACGAGCACATGGCTGATTCCCAGACTGCAACCTCCGCGCCCGAGTTTAAGAGCGCCCACTTTATCGGTATCGGCGGCGCCGGCATGAGCGGCATCGCCCTCGTTCTGCACGAGCGCGGTTATGCCGTTACCGGCTCCGACCTTAAGACGTCACGTTATATCCGCCAGCTTACCCGCGCTGGTGTGAAGGTGCATGTGGGCCATGAGGCCGCCACGATCGACGAGGTTAAGCCCGACGTGGTTGTTGTCTCCACCGCTATTCCGGAATCCAACCCTGAACTCGTGCGCGCTCGCGAGCTTGGTATTCCCGTGTGGCCCCGTGCCAAGATGCTCTCTGCTTTGGGCCACGGCTACACCACCGTCGCTGTTGCCGGCACGCATGGCAAGACCACCACGTCTTCGATGTGTGCCACCATGCTCGACCGCATGGGTCTGGATCCGAGCTTCCTGATCGGTGGCATCGTCGAGGGCTATGACACGAACGGCAAGAACGGCTCGGGCGACTACTTTGTCGCCGAGGCCGACGAGTCCGACAGCTCCTTCCTGTTCCTGAACCCCAACGTAGTCATTGTGACCAACGTCGAGGCCGACCACCTCGATCACTACTCGGGTATCGAGGAGATCGAGGCAACTTTCGCCAAATTCATGAGCCTGGTGGGCGAGGACGGCACCGTCATCGTCTGCGGTGAGGACCCGCATCTGGTCGAGCTCGCCAAGTCGACGGGCCGTCATGTGCTTTCCTACGGCTTTGCCGAGAGCAACGACATCGTCTGCATGCACCCGGATGTCAAGGGCATCCAGAGTGACTTTATCGTTCGCTTTGAGGACGGCACTGAGCGCGCTGTGGAGATCAAGAGCAATCCCGGTCGCCACAACATGCTCAACGCCACGGCGGTGCTCACCGTCGCCCATGTCCTGGGCCTTGACATCGACGCCGCCGCCAAGGCGCTCTCGAGCTTTGAGGGCGTCCGCCGTCGCTTTACCCACGTGGGCGATATCGATGGCATCACCGTGGTCGATGATTACGGCCATCACCCCACCGAGATCAAGGCTACGCTTGCTGCCGCTTCGTCGCTGGGCTACAAGCACGTCGACGTCGTGTTCCAGCCGCACCGCTATTCGCGCCTGCAGGCCCTGTGCGACGACTTTGCCGATGCATTTGCCAATGCCGATAAACTGCTGCTGATTGATGTGTTCTCGGCTGGCGAGATGCCCATTCCGGGTGTCACCTCTAAGATGCTCGCCGATACCGTGCGCGCCAAGCATCCTGGCAAGGAGGTCGTGTACTGCTCCAGCCGTCTTGAGCTCAATCAGGAGCTCGAGCAGATGGTGGGCGAGGGCGACCTGCTGCTCACCATGGGTGCCGGCGACGTTACGACCGTCGGTCCCGAGTTCATTGAGTATCTGACTGCCAAGAAAGACGCTTAAGTCTAATGGGTCTGTTTAACGCCGTCATGGCGCTCTCGGGCATGATCGACACGGATGTGATCGAGGACGAGCGCCTTGCGCGTCATACGAGCTATCGTATCGGCGGCAAGGCCGACCTCTTTGTGACGTGCCATAGCTATCATGCCCTCCGCCGCGCCGTGGCGGTGCTCGATCGCGAGCAGGTGCCGTGGGTCATCATCGGCAAGGGCTCCAATCTGCTGGTTGCCGATGGCGGTTATCGCGGTGCCGTCATTTCGCTCGGACGTGAGTTCCAGCGCACGGTTGTTGCCGATGACGGTTGTACGCTGACGGTCGGTGCGGGCGTGATGTTTGCGCGCCTGGTCAACGATGCCCTGTCGCGTAGCCTCTCGGGCCTTGAGTTTGCCGTTGGCATTCCTGGTTCGGTCGGCGGTGCGATATCTATGAATGCCGGCACGCGGACCGAGTGGATTGGCTCGCTGGTTGAGGATGTCGTAACGTTTGACCCGGCATCCGGTATCAAGCATTATGCGGGGTCCGAGATCACTTGGGGCTACCGCGAATGTGGCCTTCCCCGCAATGAGATCATCCTCGAGTGCGTGCTCAAGCTTAAACCGGCGCCCAAGGCCGACATTCGCGAGCGCATGGAGCGGTACCTGACGAGGCGCAAGCGTACGCAGCCCATGGGTCGCGCATCCTGCGGGTCTGTCTTTCGCAACCCGCCCGATGCGAGTGTGGGCAAGCTTATCGAGGATTGTGGATTAAAGGGTTTTTCGATTGGCGGCGCGGAAGTTTCGCCCGTTCACGCTAATTTTATCGTTAATAACGGAACTGCCTCGGCCGATGACGTTGCCGCGGTTATCAGACATGTGCACGGAAAGGTGAGGGAGGCGTATGGCATCGAGCTCAGACCGGAAGTTAAATTCCTCGGCTTCTAGAGCATCGAAACCCACCTTCCGCCGCGCCGGAGGGCGTTCCGGCGCGCCTGCCAAACCTCAACGCAATACCGTCGCGCACTCTAAGTCTGTCGGGCATGCTCGACAGACCAGTCGACCGGTCGTCGGCTCGCAGCTCGGTAATCGTCCGACCGCAAAAAAGTCCTCGCGTCCCTCGGTGACGTCAAAGCCTGTTATGGGCGCCAAGCCTGCCCGTCCCATAGCAACTCCCAAGCCCTCGACGGGGACTAAGGCGGCGCGTCCAGGTCGCACGCTGGGCGCATCGAAACCGCGCTCGCTGACATCGGTGCCGGCTACCGCTAAGAAGCCTTCGAGTAAAAAAGGTTTCAACCCGTTATCTTCACTTGGAGCGATGGCAAATAAAACATCAGACGCCGCTTCTGTCGTTACAGGCAAAGGCAAAATCGTGGGCGGCGTTCTGGCCGTCTTGGCCGTGCTCGTCGTCGTTGCCATCGTGGTGATCAACTCTGGATTGTTTACTGCCACTGATATTCAGATTCAAGGCAGCGAGCATGTGACGAAGCACGATGCTATCCAGCTGATCGACTTGCCCGAGGGAACGTCGCTTTTTAACGTCGATCCCGACCAGATTACCGAGGATCTCAAGCAGAACCCGTGGGTCTCGGGCGTGGATGTCCAGCGCCAGTTTCCCCATACGCTTATCATCACGCCGACGGAGCGTAAAGTTATCGCCATTGCATATATCAGCTCCGACGACCTTGCCTGGGCTATCGGAGACGATGACACCTGGATCGCCCCGCTGTCGACGTCGGTCGAAGTGGACGACCAGGGCAACGTCATCACGACAGGGCAGGGCTCAAATACCTTGACCGGAATCGATGCCGCGCTGGCGCTCGCCAAGCATTATGGCGCGGTGTTGTTGACTGATGTCTCGGCGGATGTCGCTCCGGTTTCCGGCCAGGCGGTGAACTCCAAAGCCGTTAAGGCCGGCCTGGATTATGTGCGTGGTTTTTCGAGCGAGTTCTTGGGACAAGTCAAGGATATTTCCACGCCTTCGGTCGAAGCCATCTCGGCAAACCTCAATAACGGCATTGAGGTGTCGCTGGGCGATTCGGACGATATCGCCAAGAAGGAACGCGTAGTCACCAAGTTGCTTTCGCAGGTAGAGGGCGTAACGTATATCAATGTGCGCTCTCTGGGCAACTACACATTTAGGAATGCTCCGACCTCGTAGCGCTGGTTGATGCTTTGTTGAGGGGCCATACCACGCCGTTTATCTGGTTTGTTTGGTTTTCACGGTCAATTATTTGACTGATACGTTCATAATGTGCAAACATAATACGGTTTACCTTTGCATTTACTTTCAACCTGAAGGTTAATGTGCGCAGGGGTCGACCCATGCTATGGCTATAACCTTTGTTCGGAGGACCGACATGCACGAGACAGAGATCAACAACTACCTTGCCGTCATTAAGGTGGTCGGCGTCGGCGGCGGCGGTACCAACGCGGTCAATCGAATGATCGAAGAGGGCATCCGCGGCGTCGAGTTTGTTGCCATCAACACCGATGCTCAGGCACTCGCGATCTCTGATGCCGATATCAAGGTGCACATCGGCACCGACCTCACCCGCGGCCTGGGCGCCGGCGCCAACCCCGAGGTTGGCCGCAAGGCTGCCGATGAGTCCCGCGACGACATTGCCGAGGCGCTCGCTGGCGCCGACATGGTGTTTATCACCTGCGGTGAGGGCGGTGGCACCGGTACCGGCGCTGCTCCCATCGTTGCCGATATCGCGATGAACGAGGTCGGCGCACTGACCGTCGCCGTCGTGACCAAGCCCTTCACCTTCGAGGGCCGCAAGCGTAAGAAGAGCGCCGAGGAGGGCATCAAGACCCTCTCCGATTGCGTCGACACCATGATCGTCATTCCTAACGATAAGCTGCTCGACATCGCCGAGAAGAAGACCACCATGCTCGAGGCCTTCGCGATTGCCGATGGCGTCCTTTCCCAGGGCACCCAGGGCATCACCGACCTCATCACCGTCCCCGGTATCATCAACCTGGACTTCGCCGATGTTAAGACCATCATGAAGCAGGCCGGTACCGCCATGATGGGTATCGGTACCTCTTCTGGGGATACTCGTGCCGTCGACGCTGCCCAGCAGGCCATCTCCAGCCCGCTGCTCGAGAGCTCCATCGATGGTGCCACGCGCGTGCTGCTCTCCATCGCCGGTTCCAAGGACCTGGGCATCCAGGAGATCAGCGACGCCGCCGACGTTGTCGCCAACGCCGTCGACCCCGAGGCCAACATCATCTTCGGTACCGTTGTCGACGAGTCCCTGGGCGATCAGGTGCGTATCACCGTCATCGCTACGGGCTTCTCCGACTCCAACGTCAACCGTCAGGATGAGCTCTTTGCTGCTCAGCAGTCTCAGAGCAAGGCCGCTGCCTCCGCTGAGCCGCAGCGCACCGCTCCGGCTGCGAGCCCGGCTCAGGCCGCTCCGACCCGCAACGTCGGTGGTACCGAGCTGCCCAACTTTGGCAACGACCAGTTCGAGCTTCCCGACTTCCTGAAGCGCGGTAGCTTCTAGTTCGTTTTTCTCAACGACCTGCACGGGGTGTGTCCATTTGGATGCACCCCGTTTTGTTTCTCGTTTGTAAACGAAAGCCTCCAATCTCCTTACGTTCCCTTTACGTTTGGTCCCTACCGCTGCGGGTATCCTTTTAAGGAAGTATGACAGCCGTATAAACGCGGACTGCGCGGCGACGCCGCGGTACTTGTGTTATTAGGAGGCTTTAGTATGGCAGCACGTGCGGACAACGTTTCGCGTGTCGACCATGATGGAGTTACGTTGGTGGAGGGCGCGACATCCGATGTCCGCTTTGCCTTTACCGAGCGCACCGGTGGCGTTTCTGAAGATGCGTACTCCTCGCTCAACCTGGGCTCGCATGTAGGCGATGACCCCTTTGCTGTTCAAGAAAATCGTCGTCGAGCGCTCGAAGCGATGGGCGCCACTGAGTGCGAGCATAATCTGCTCGTGCCCAATCAGGTACATGGTGACCATATCGTTACGGTGACTTCGAACGGCGCCGACGATCTTGAGGCTGTTCGCGAGCAGATTGCCGAGGGCTGCGATGCCATCGTCTGTACGGCCCATGACGTGCCCGTGCTGCTCTGCTTTGCCGACTGCGTTCCCGTGGTGCTGGTGGCCCCTGGCGGATTTGCCGTGGTGCACTCCGGTTGGAAGGGCACGATTGCACGTATTTCTGCCAAGGCGTGCCAGGCGCTTTGCGATGCTGCCGGCTGCGATGCGAGCGACGTTTCCGCCTATATCGGCCCCCATATCTTGGCTGACGAATATGAGGTATCCCAGGAACTCATGGATCGCTTTGCCGTCGAGTTCTCTTGCATCGATGCGAGCATCTCTCGCATGCTCGATCTTTCCGCTGCCATTTGTGAGGCGCTGGTAGATGCCGGTGTGGACGCGGATAATATCGTGGATACCCAGCTTTCGACTGTGCGTCAGAACGACCGCTTTTATTCCTACCGTAACGAGGACGGCACCTGTGGGCGCCATGCTGCGATCGGCGTGATGCTATGAGAAAGATCGTATCGGTCCTGAGCGCCGCTGTGCTTACGCTTACGCTGTGCGCCTGTTCTTCGGGATCTTCTACCTCTTCCATTACTGTGGCCGGCTCCACGACCTGCCTTCCTATCGCCGAAATTGCGGCCGAGGGCTTTAAGGAAGAGACCGGCATCGACGTGCTCGTTTCCGGTTTGGGTTCTTCCGCCGGCATCGAGGCCGTCAGCGCCGGCACGGCTGATATCGCCAGCTCCTCCCGTGGACTCAATGCCGACGAACAAGATCTGGGCCTGACTCCCATCGTCATTGCCCACGACGGTATCGCGGTCATCGTGAACGACGACAACCCCATCGATAACCTCTCGACCGAGCAGCTCCGCCATATCTACGCCGGCAAGATTACCAATTGGAAAGAGGTCGGTGGCGAGGACCTGAAGATTCAGGTCATCAACCGAGACGAGGCGTCTGGCACGCGTGAGGCCTTCCGCACCATCGTGATGGACGGCACGCCGTTCGATCGCCGCTCGGCCGTTCTTTCGGGTACGGGCCAGGTGCGAGACGTGGTATCTCGTTCGCGCGGTGCCATCGGCTACATTTCGCTGGGCTTCGTCGATAGCCTCAACGCCAAGACCTCGGTCAAGGCCGTCTCGGTCA
The DNA here is from genome assembly GCA_905194675.1 of uncultured Collinsella sp. Classification (GTDB taxonomy): domain Bacteria; phylum Actinomycetota; class Coriobacteriia; order Coriobacteriales; family Coriobacteriaceae; genus Collinsella. The sequence goes on from CAJJTG010000001.1 coordinate 25,963, forward strand.
ATCATGTTGAGGCGTCCGAGAAGACGGTCGCGAGCGGCGGCTATCCCATCTCACGCGACCTTTACTTCTTTGTGAAGGGTGCGCCTTCGCAACAGGCGCAGGATTACATCGACTACGTGACGTCCGAAAAGATGGACAAGCAGATTCGCGAGGCGGGCTTTATCCCCGTCACCAACGACGAGAAGGGGAGTGAGTAGCATGGAAGCACAGGAAAACTCCCAGACTGAGCGGAATGTTCAGACGCCCAAGAAGCGCGAGCTGGCGCTCGTATCGCGCAGTACCTATATCAAGGAGAAGGCGCTGCAGTGGATCTTCTTTGCCTGCGCGTTCTTGGCGGTCGTTACCGTCATCCTGATTTTTGTCTTTACCACGTACTCGGCGCTGCCCGTCTTTACCGACATCGGTCTGGCGGACTTCTTTAGCTTTACGTGGGCGCCCTCTGAGGGTCACTACGGCATCGTGTCGCTGCTTGCCGGCTCGGGTCTGGTGACCGTCGGTGCGCTCGCCATGGGTGTGCCCCTAGGCGTGGGCACGGCCGTGTATCTGGTCGAGATCGCCAGCAAGCGCGTGCGCAAGCTCATCAGCCCTGCCGTTGACCTGTTGGCCGGCATCCCTTCTATCATCTATGGCTTCTTTGGCATGATCATCATCCGTCCATTTATCGCGCAGCTGACCGGTGGTCTTGGTTTTGGTGCGCTGACGGCGTGGTTCGTGCTTGCCATCATGATCGTCCCTACCATCACCACGCTCACCATCGATGCCCTCAATTCCATTCCCATGGGCATTCGCGAGGCATCGTATGCCATGGGCGCCACCAAGTGGCAGACCATCTATAAGGTCGTGTTACCTGCCGCCAAGCTGGGTATCGTGGATGCCATCGTGCTGGGTATGGGCCGTGCCATCGGCGAGACCATGGCCGTGCTCATGGTCGTGGGTAACGCCCCGGTTATTCCCGACAGCATTGCGAGTCCCATCTCGACGCTCACGAGCCAGATTGCGCTCGACATGAGCTATTCCTCGGGTCTGCATCGCTCGGCGCTGTTCGGCATGGGCGTGGTCCTGTTTATCATTTCCGCCACGCTGGTGGGCATCGTCCGTCTGATTTCCAAGAAGAAGAGGGGGTAGGCTATGTCCGATTCCGTTGACACGACGGTCGATACGACCTCGTCGCGCGAGCGCATCAAGCGTGCCCTTTCCCACGGCAAGAAGGGCCGCATCAACAAGGACCTGTCCAACAAGATCATGCTTGGCGTGTTCCGTGCCGCGGCATACATCACCACGCTGGTGCTGGTCGCTATCATCGCCTACGTGGTCATCAACGGCCTGCCTCATATCTCGCTCGACTTTATCTTCGGTTGGCCCCAGGGCGTCAACGCCGAGGGCGGTATTTGGCCCACGATCGTCTCGACCGTCTATGTGACGGCGCTCGCCATGCTTATCTGCACGCCGATCGCTGTGCTGGCAGCCGTCTATCTGGCCGAGTACGCCAAGCAGGGCAAGATCGTCGAGCTCATTCGCTACGCTGCTGACGCTTTGGCCTCGGTGCCCTCCATCGTTATGGGCCTGTTTGGCTACGCCTTGTTTGTCGAGGCTATGGGTCTGGGCCTTTCGATGGTCTCGGCCGCTCTGGCGCTCGCGCTCTTGATGCTTCCCATCGTCATGCGCACCACCGAAGAGGCCATTCGCGCCGTTCCGCGCTATATCCGTTGGGGCGCGTATGGCCTGGGCGCCACCAAGTGGCAGGTTGTCTCCAAGATCGTGCTTCCTTCTGCCTTTGGCCGTATTGCCACGGGCATTGTCCTTGCCATCGGCCGTGCCATTGGCGAGACCGCCGTGGTGCTCTACACCATGGGCCAGGCCATCAATCTACCTATCTCGCCGCTCGATTCCGGCCGCCCCATGACCGTTCACCTGTACCTGCTTGCCAACGACGGCATCAACATGAACGCAGCCTACGGCACCGCGCTCTTGCTGATGGTGATCATTCTGGCCTTCAACCTGTTTGCGCGCTTCCTGTCGCGCAAGCGTCGCTAGTTAAGGAGTCCCATGTCCGTTTATCAGTCCGCTCCCACGCTGGAGCAAGCGGCCATTACGGCCAAGGATTTCAACTTTTGGTACGGTGACTTTCATGCGCTGACGGGGCTCGACCTCAACATCGCCAAAAACGCCATCACCTCCTTCATTGGCCCTTCGGGCTGCGGTAAGTCGACGTTTTTGCGCTGCATCAACCGCATGAATGACCTGATCGAGGGTACGCGCGTCGAGGGCACCATGACGCTCGACGGCAACGATATCTATGCCGAGGGCGTCGACCCGGTCGACCTCCGTCGCCGCGTGGGCATGATTTTTCAGCAGCCCAACCCGTTTCCCAAATCCATCTACGAGAATGTCGCCTTTGGCCCTCGTCTGCAGGGCGTGACTAGCAAAAGCGACCTCGATGACATCGTGGAAGAATCGCTCAAGCGCGCCAACCTCTGGAAAGAGGTATCCAATCAGCTCAACAAGGATGGTTTGGCGCTCTCGGGCGGTCAGCAGCAGCGTCTGTGCATCGCGCGCGTGCTTGCGGTGCAACCCGATGTCCTCCTGATGGACGAGCCCTGCTCCGCCATCGACCCCACGTCCGTCTCTAAGGTCGAGGATTTGATGGCCGAGCTGGCGCCCGAGATGACGATCATCATCGTCACGCATTCAATGCAGCAGGCAGCTCGTATCAGCGACTACACCGCATTCTTCTTGCAGGAAGTTGCCGGTGAGCCTGCCACGCTCATCGAGTATGGTCAAACCGACGCGATCTTCACCAGCCCGGTGGACTCGCGGACGGAAGACTATATCACCGGCCGCTTTGGCTGATCGGTGCGACTAGTCCCAAGCCGATCGGACCTGGTCCGGTGCGTATTCACTGTGCGGGCGGCATGACCGCACCCAACTGATTGGAGTGAACCATGCGTAAACTGTTTTCCCGTCAGCTCATCGAGGCCCGCCACGAGATGCTGAGCATCTACGAGGCCGTCGATCTGGCCCTCCACGATGCCGTTAAGGCCTATGTGACCGACGACCGCAAGCTCGCCACCAAGACCAAGAAGCGCACGCTTTCGATTGACGCGCGCTGCGCCAACTTGGAGGCCGTGTGCTACAACCTGATCGCCACGCAGTCGCCGGTCGCCTCCGACTTCCGCTTGCTGCAGACGATTATCTACGTCGACTTTAACCTGCAGCGCATGACCGATAAGGTTCGCCAGATCTGCCGCGCCACGCGTCACATGGTCAAGGCCGACATCTCGCTGCCCCAGGAGCTCGTCGGTACGGTTGAGGCCGAGGCCGAAGCTGTTTACCAGGTGCTGGGCTCTTCGCTTTCTGCGCTCGTCACCAATGACATGTCCATCATCTGCAACTTGGCCGTCGAGGACGAGCCAGTGCACGCTGCCTACGAGAAGTTCTTCCGCACCTTTAACCGTATGGATACGGGCGACTTTATGGACGACGACAGCAACTATGACGACCTGCGCCGCGCCATCATGGTTTCGCGCTACCTCGATCGCATCGCTTCGATTTCCATCGATGCCGCTTGCCGTCTGACCTTCCTGTTGACTGGTCAGCGTATGAACGCCGGCGATATCGCCCGCACTGATGAGGACGAGCTCGAGAGCATGCGCGTGCCTTCGGGCGAGGGTGTTATCATGAGGCCCGCCGTCGACGCGCGCTACGTTGCCAAGGTGCCCGCCAACGAGGTCAGCGAGGGTCTTCGCTACCTGCTCGATCATCTTGAGGACGAGGACGATGGCGAGGACGACGAGGAGTAAGTAGCCCCGTTCGTCGAAAGATTGTAAATACCTAAGTGAGCGCGGCCTTGCACATGCGGGGCCGCGCTCTTGCGTTAGCATGGGACTACTTGTTTGGCTGTCAGCGGAGGCGATTAGCAATGGATAACTATTTGGATTTGATGCGCGCTCGCCGCGAGCAGATTCTGGAACGTTTTTATGCGGCGCTCGATCGCGCGGGCCGCCCCCACGACGCCGCGCGCCTCATTGCCGTGTCCAAGACCGTTGGTGTCGATGAGACTGTTGCTGCCATCCAGGCGGGGTATCGCCATTTTGCCGAGAACCGCCCGCAGGAGCTGGTTCGCAAGCTCACGGGTCTGGCGGAGCATCCGGAGCTGCCCGAGGTGCGCTTCGATATGATCGGCAACCTGCAGACCAATAAGATCAATGCGGTGCTGGGCTCAGCCGAGCTGATTCACTCGGTGGGTTCGCTGCATCTGGCGCAGGCGATCTCGAGCCGTGCTATCCGCAAGATTGAGGCAGGCGAGCTCGCCGGCCCCCAGCGTGTGCTCATTGAGGTCAATGTGAGTGGTGAGGAGTCGAAGGGAGGCTTTTCGCCCGATGAGATTCGCGCCGCCGCGGGTGAGCTTGCGGAGCTTGAGGGAATTTGCGTGCAGGGGCTTATGACTATGGCGCCCCGGGGGAATAAGGATGTGGCACGCCGCACCTTTGCGGGGCTTCGTGAGCTGAGGGATGAGCTGGAGGCGGCGCATCCCGATTTGAACCTGCCTGAGCTTTCCTGCGGCATGAGCGAGGACTTTGAGCCTGCCCTTGAGGAGGGCTCTACGCTCGTTCGCCTGGGCAGGGTAGTATTTAGCCCGGAGTTTGCAGTAAAATAAGGCTCTGAAGTGCGCACTGATTATCGGGGCGCCTGCACTAAACCGCGAGAGGACACAACCATGGGCTTCCTTGACGAGATTAAAAATAAGATGCACCTGGGCGGCCAGCAGGGTTACGACCAGGGTTATGGCCAGGACGACGACTACGGCTACGATGACGGCTATGACGATAGTTATCAGGGCAACGGCTACGGCGGTGCTTCGGGCGAGGGCTTCTACACCCAAGACGAGCCGAGCAACGGCCTGCTTGGTCAGACGCGCCGCGGTGAAGCTGAGTCGGTTGCCGTGTATACGCGCTCCGGTCAGCTGGTCGGCGATGACTCCCGCCATGCCACGACGTATAACCCGCCTTCGCGCTCGCAGGACAGTGTTGCGAGCGGTTATCGTCCTGGTGCCTATGACACGCCGTCGAGCTACGCCGAGAACACCCGCGCCCGTGCCGCCGCTGCACCCGCGCCTGCACCGAGCGATGCCTCGGCCTATGCGAGCAATATCATCAACGCCACGCCGCAACTGCCGGCCTATGTCCTGCGCCCCGAGAGCTATGACGACGTGGAGACCGTGGTGCGCCGCGTTCGCACCAAGCAGCCTGTCGCACTGATTTTTGTGGGCGTACGCACCGAAGTTGCCAAGCGCGTCTTGGACTTCTCTTACGGCTTTGCCTGCGGTCTGGGCGCCACGGTCAAGGAGGTAGGCGACCGCGTGTTCATGGTGCTGCCCGCCGGTTGCGAGGTCAAAGATTCCGATCTCAAGAAGCTTCGTGCCGACGGCTACCTTAAGTAAAGACAAGACGAGGAGATTCCCATCAACATCTACACTATCGTCCAGCTGGTCAACACGCTGTTCAACTTCTATTCCACGCTCATTGTCGTCTACTGCTTTATGACGTGGATTCCCATGAAGCAGGGTGGTTTACTTCAGGATATTGCTGCGGTGCTCGATAGCGTGTGCGGTCCGTGGCTCAACCTGTTCCGTCGTTTCATTCCGCCGATGGGCGGTATCGATTTTTCGCCGGTCGTTGCGATTATTGCGTTGCAGTTGGTGCAGAGGCTGGTTCTGCAGCTTCTTATAGGTATACTCGTATAGAACTGACTTTGTAACTTACGTCGGGCGTGTAGCGCCGAGGCGATGAAAAAGGAGACTTGTTATGGCTATTACCCCTGCAGACATCCAGGCTCAGACTTTCTCTGAGGCCAAGCGTGGCTACGATCCTGCCGAGGTCGACGTCTTCTTGGAGACGCTGTCCTCCGAGGTTGACGCTATGCTCGCTAAGATCGTCGACCTTAAGGGTCGTCTGACTGCTACCGAGCAGCAGCTTGCCGATGCACAGGCTCAGCTTGCCCAGGCTCAGGATGCCACCGCCCAGGCCGTTCCCGCCGCCCCCGTGGCTGCTCCCGCCCCTGACTTCTCCGCTCAGGAGCGCCAGATTTCCGCTGCCCTGATCGCTGCCCAGCAGACCGCTGAGACCATCGTCAACGATGCCAACGAGAACGCTGAGCGTATCCGCAACGAGGCTGACGCCAAGGCCCGCGAGGTTATCCGCCAGGCTCTGACCGAAAAGCAGGCCGAGCTCGAGGAAATCGATCGTCTCAAGGCTTCCCGTGAGGAGTTCAAGGCCGAGTATCTCAAGCTCATCCAGCACTTCATGGACGATGCCCAGAACTCCTTCCCGGCCGACCTCATGGCCTCCACGCCGGTCGGTTCTGCCGCTTCTCCTGCGGTGACTGTTCCCGCCGAGCCGCTGCCCGTCGCTGACCCGGTTGTCCCCGTGGCCGATCCCTTTGCCCCGATCGACAACTTTGCTGCCGACGACCTGGACTAACATTCGGCCTACAATTTAGTGCCTAGAAAGGACCCGCAGCTTGCGGGTCCTTTTTTATGACTGTGCCGGGGTGCGTAACATAAAAAACCGAGCCCTGCACATAGTGGCGCAGAACTCGGCGAACGGGTGAGCGGTCAAGGGTAGGTTTTAAGGCATGTCCCAAAAATCTACTTGAGGAGGAAGTCGGAGAGGGGAATGGTGCGGGCCTCGCGATGCTCGGGGTCTGCGATGTGGTCGGCGGGATAGCCACAGACGAGCATGTGATAGGGATAGACGCCCTTGGGCAGATTGAACTGCTCCTGTGCCACCTCAGGCTTAAAATGGCATACCCAGCACGTTCCCAGGCCCTGCTCGGTGGCCTCCATCATCATCTGGTCGCACACGATGGACGTATCGATTTCACTGGAATTCATCTGGTCATACGGGCGCACCCAAGCATCATCGGTAACGCTGCAAATAAGGAAGACAAGCGGAGCTCCAAAGATAGACCCATCACGAGCAAACCGAGGCTGACAAGCAGCAGCCTTCTCCAACAGCTCAGGCGTATCCAGCACCATCACACGGGCTGGATGATTATTACAAGCAGAAGGAGCAATACGCCCAGCCTCAACAATGGCATCCACCACAGCCTGCTCAACAGAACGGTCCTCAAAAGAACGACAAGAATACCGACCACGAGCCAGATCCAAATAAGACATACAAGCCCTCCTAAAATTAAAAATCAAACAAACCAAAAGTAACCCAAAGAGTACCCAAAGCAGCAATCAGCCAAACGCTCATCAAGGGCCAAAGTGTCCGAACGGATACCAAAGGTCCCTTCAGCCAAACCCCCGTCGCGCTAAATCTATCAGCCAAAGTTCCCAATGGTGGTGCATAAGGGAGCGGGCCCGGCCACTAATAACCTTTTGAACGACTCTGCTTGCAGCCGGAGTGAAAAAGGTTATTAGTGGCCGGGCCCGCGACCGGTGGGACATGTACCCCCAATTAACTGTTCTTCATGACAATCGAATCCACGACATCGGCCACATTCTCGCAGCAGTCGGCGCAGTACTCCAGGAAGGCGTACACGTCACGCCAAGCGATGACCTCGAGCGGGTCCTTGCCGTTAACGTGCAGGTTACGCATGGCGTTGATATAGAGCTCGTCGGCCTCGGACTCGATGGTGTTGATCTGGATGACGAGCTCGCGCAGCGTTTTGGACTTGCGGTAGTTAGGCAGCTCGACCATAAGGTCCTTCATGGCGCGGCAGGCGTCGGTCACCTTGTGGGCGATGACGATGGCGTCGGGATGGATGCTCTGGATGTTGGTGAAGTAGACGCGCTGCACGACGCCCTCGATACGGTCGAGCACGGTGTCGAGCGAGCAGCTCATCAGATCCAGGTCCTCGCGCTCAAGCGGGGTGATAAAGGCCGTGAGCAGGGCGTCCTCAAGCTCATGGTGCTTCTTGTCGGCCGCATGCTCGATCGCATGCATCTTGTCGAGCATATCGTGAATCTTTGCGGGATCGAAGTTCTCGAAAATCTTGGTAAGCAGCTCGGCGGCCTGGACGGCGAGGTCGGCGCAGGCGACGTAGTTGTCAAAGTAGAACGAATCGGGTTTCTTTGCCATGAGTGGGTCCTTTCGAGGCGAAGACGGGTGGGCGAGGTGTTACGGTCCGGATGGACGTTCGGTTTGACTAGATGAACATCATGAACAGCTTGGCCATGACAAAGCTGATGAGTCCACAGGCGGGGAAGGTGAAGAACCAGGTGAACATCATGTCCTTGACTACGCCGAAGTTGATGGCCGAAAGGCGCTTGACGGCGCCGACGCCCATGATGGCGCAGGTCTTGATGTGAGTGGAGGACACGGGGATGCCGGTGAGCGTGGCAAGCAGCAGGTTTGCGGCGCCCGCCAGGTCGGCGGAGAAGCCCTGGTACTTTTCGAGCTTGACCATGCTCTGGCCAACGGACTTGATGATGCGCTCGCCGCCCACGCTGGTGCCGATGCCCATGGTGGCCGAGCACAGCAGCATAATCCAGATGGGGATGCCGGCATCGCCGACGCTCGTCTGGCCGCTGGCAAAGGCCACGCCTAAAAAGAGCACGCCGATGAACTTCTGTCCATCCTGCGCGCCGTGCATAAAGCTCATGGCCGCAGCGCTTGCGATCTGAGCGTATTTAAAGAAGACATTGGCACGTCGCCTGTTGGCGGCGGCGAAAAGAATCGAGACGAGCTTGCACAGGACCCAGCCCATGACAAAGCCCAGGCCGATGGAGAGCGCCAGGCCGTAGATGACCTTCATCCACTCGTGGACGTTGACGCTGCTCGCACCGCCGAGGGCGATGGCGGCACCGGTCAGGCCGGCGATAAGGCTGTGGCTTTGCGAAGTGGGGATGCCAAAACGCGACGCTGTGGCGCCGTAGACGACGATGGAGAACAGCGCCGCGCACAGGCAGGCGAGCGCCATGGTGCTGTTTCCGCCAAAGTCGACAATATGGGAGATGGTGTTGGCGACGCTCGCGTTAAAGTGCGTCATGATGAGCACGCCAAGGAAGTTGAATGCGGCACTCATGAGGATGGCGGCGCGGGCGGGCATGCAACGCGTAGTGACGCAGGTCGCGATGGCGTTGGGTGCGTCGGTCCATCCATTGACGAAGATGGCGCCGAGCGCGAGGATCACGGTGACGGCAAGGACTGGGTTCGACACAAGTTGGCCGAGGAAGGTTGAGAACGTTACGTCCATATATGGGCTTTCTCGAAGTTTGCAGGCACGTTACAGAAACATGATAAATCGTATCACCTCCTGCGGGTTTCTTTACCGAGTTCTGATGGGAGCAGTGAATTTTTTGGCACTAAAAATGAATATTAGCCCTGTTGACCGCGGGTGTTCTTTTTGCTAACACACCATGAGGACACGTGCGCGCGCCCCAACACCCCAAAACCACAGTCTGTTCGCTTTACAATATGCAAACATGCGTTCGATAATAGGAGGCATGGAATATCGACAGACAGACGGCAAAACTCGGCGCGTGCACAAGCAGTATGTGGACGTCGTGACCCGCATCCTTGCGGGCGGACAAGTCGTGCCGGTCACCGTCTGCTGGGTCGACGGCCGTTGCTTTACGATCGACGAAATTATCTCGACCACCGGGTTTGGCCTGACGGTTCACGGCATTCGTACGGCAACCTATAAGGTACGTTTTGGCGGACATGCGACCGAGTTGTATCTGGAGGACCAAACGCGTGAGCGGGCGGATGGCTCGCAGACGCATGTGATGCGTTGGTGGGTATGGGCGTTTGACCGCACGCTTGAGGGCGAGCGCCGCAGGTAAGAGCGCACGGCATTCGGGTACAATGGCAGGGATCTTGTCACCTACGGCGCTGTCGTGGCGCTTTTTGAAAGGACGAAGTATGAACGATATCCAGGGCTATCAGAACGGCCCCGTCGAGACCGGCGCAAGCCGCGCCAAGGAGATGTCGCCGCGCGCGTACAATCTCGCCATGTCCGCCCTGATCTTCTTGGGCTTTTGCGCCATGGGTGCCGGCGCCTACTTTACGAGCACCATGTCGTTTGCGCGCATGATGATGAGCGGCGCCGCCCTACCGCTGGTCTTTGGCTCGTTTATTTTAACCATCGTCGGCATGGTCATGATGTCGGCTGCTGCGGGCAAGCAGTCCGTGGGCCTGTCCCTTGTGGGCTACGTAATCTTTGCGAGTACCTTTGGCCTGACCGCGTCGTTTGGCCTTGCCAACTACGACCTGCCTACCATCAACACTGCCTTTATCGCCACGGCCGCCATCACCTTTGTCTTTGGCGCCTTGGGCGTGACGTTCCCCAAGTTTTTCCAGCGCGTATATGGCATCGGCTTTGGCATTCTGCTCGCCACTATTCTGGTTGAGATCGTGCTGATGTTCATGGGCGTTTCGCAGTCCATCACCGACCTGATCGTGATCGTGGTGTTTGCCGGCTTCATCGGCTACGACACCTATGTGGCAACGACGGTGCCGCCCACGCTGCCCAACGCCGTGCTCATGGCATCCAGCCTGTTCGTGGACATCATCAACGTGTTCCTGCGCATCCTGAACATCCTCGGTCGTCGCGACTAGCGCGGGGGATTGCAGCGTTTCTTGTCGGACGCGGTAAAACGATGTGAAAGGCGGTCCTTCGGGGCCGTCTTTTTTGTACGCGGCGGGGTATCATGGATGGGAAAAGCCGATAGCGGCAGCGACAGGAAAGGTGGCCACGTATGGCAGACGTCGACAACAGGAACCGTAACCGCAGGTCCAACCGAGCGGGTCAGCCCAATCCCAAGCGCGAGGCCCGTGCCAAGGCCGCCGAGCGTCACGTGGCAACTGTGTCCGAAGCGTGCGCCAAGGATATCGAGCGTTCGCTCGCCGGTGTTCGCGAGTTTGACGGTATGCCTGCCGGCTTTGTCGCGGCGATGAAGGCCAAGGTTCAGAGTGCTGTGGCCGCCGAAGAGCAGGTCGCCGAGGACGTCGAGAACGCGGAGACTACCGAGGTCGAGGCGGCGCCCGAGACCGAGGCGGCGCCCGAGCCCGTCGAGGAGCCTGCCGAGGAAATCGCCGAAGCTGAGTCCGCGCCTGCTGAGGAGCCCGCTCCGGTCCTGCCCGAGGTCACTGTGCTTGATGCCTCCGCCACGCAGGCAATCCTCGATAACGGTCGCGGCTATGCGCAGTTCTGCGACATGGCCGTGCTCGCCTTTGCCTCGTTTACCAATCCGGGCGGTGGATATATTCAGGGTTATCTGGGCCAGGAGGCCACGCTGTGCGCCGATTCGTATCTGTACAACGTTCTCGATAGGCAGCGTAAGTGGTACGGCGAGAACCGTCGCCGCAACATCAACTGCGAGCTCTATCGTAACCGCGCCCTGGTGGTGCCTGCGGTGCGCTTCGACCGCAACCACGTGCATGCATACGCCGACGTGATCGTGGCCGCCGCGCCCAACGTTAGGCGCGCCCGCCAGGAGTATCGCGTGAGCGACGATGCTCTGCTGGATGCCCTGCGCGACCGCATTCGCTTTGTGCTCGCCATCTGCGATGAGCTTGGTCGCGAGAAGCTCGTGCTGGGTGCTTGGGGCTGCGACAACAACGGCTTTGATGCCGAGGCCGTGGCCGAGCTCTTCCGCAAGGAGCTCGCGTCGGGCGACTTCAAGGTCAAGCAGGTCTTCTTTGCCGTGCCCTCTACGCGCTGGGACGAGGACTTCGCCAAGTTCGAGCACGTGCTGGCAAACTTCCCCGAGCGCAACGAGGAGTCCTATGCTCAGGTTGCCGCCCGCACCGCAGCCGCCCGTGCCGCCGAGCAGGCTCAGGCCGCTGCCGAGGATGACGAGGATGACGACGACTGGCGCAAGTACCTGTAAACGGTGCGCGTGATGCGATATACCGAGCCGACGGGGGCTGCTCCCGTCGGCTTTTTATTGAGTGGGGAGCTTACGATGAAAAACGTTCTATGCTTTGGTGACAGCAACACCTATGGTTACGATCCGGCGGGCATGCGCGACGGTACCGCGGTGCGCTATGCGCAGGATGTGCGCTGGTGTGGCGTGGTCCAACGTGACTTAGGCGAGGGCTGGCATGTAATTGAAGAAGGCCTCAACGGCCGCACGACGGTACGCGACGACATGTGCCATCTGGACACTAACCTCAACGGTATTCGCGCGCTTCCGATGCTGCTCGAGGCCCATAAGCCGCTGGACGCCATTGTGATCATGCTGGGCACCAACGACTGTAAGACGGTCTTTAACGTGACAGCTTCCGATATCGCCCGTGGCGCCATGGCGCTGATTCGCGCCGTCCGCGCGTTTCCGTGGACCGACGCTGCGCCTTGCCCGCGCATCCTGCTGATGGCTCCTATCAAGATCAAGCCGCAGATCGCCGATGTGTATATGACCGACTTTGACGAGCATTCCGTTGAGGCATCTGAGCATTTTGGCGAGTACTATGCGCACGTGGCCGAGCAGTTTGGCTGCGACTTTTTGAATGCCGCCGAGTTTGCCGAGCCGGGCGATATCGACTATCTGCATATGATGCCCGAAAGCCACGAGAGCCTGGGTCACGCCGTGGCAGCCAAGCTCAAAGAGATGCTCGGTGAGTAGCACGGCCCCAAGCCACCGCAAAGGGGACAGGCACCTTTGTGGTGGTTTTGCCCGGGTAAACGAACGGATTGGCTGCCATATGGGCATGGACGAGCTCATCGACCTCTTTGCCGAGGGCGATGAGCTCGTCTCCAATACCGCTTTTGAGGATTTGGATCTTGCCTACGACGTGGCGAACGGCGCGACCTTCGATGGCGTTGTGTTCCGATCTTGCGAGTTCGATAGCGTTGACTGGAGCGGCTCGACGTTTCGCGACGTGGTGTTTCGCGGTTGCCGCTTTATCCGCTGCAACATGGAAGGCTGCTGGCTCAGCCGCTGCGACTTCGTTGACTGCTCGGCACCGGGACTCAACTTGCTCAAGGCGCGCCTGTCGAGCGTGTCGTTTGGATCGTGCGATTTGAGCTATGCGAACCTTTCGGAGGGACGCATTGGCCCTATGACAGCATGCGATACACGTCTGAGAGAGGCTGCGTTTCAGGGTGCCAAGCTGGGTCAGATACGCCTGGATGGCTGTGACCTGACGCGTGTTGATGTGTTCAAGACGTCGCTTTCCGGCGTTGATGTGTCGCGCTGTACATTTGCAGCGCCCGTTGTTTCGGGCGATTACCATGAGCTGCGTGGCCTGACGGTCAATGCCGAGCAGGCGCTGGCACTCTCGGGTTTGTTGGGAATTCAACTCGCCGACGACTAGACGCCCCGGCCCTTTGCTCGACCGCTATCTAAAATCAAACCGTCGCAACATCCGATGATTTTTCGCGTTTGCACGATTTTCATCGAATGTTGCGACGGTTTTTGGTGCAAGGTAGCCTGTCTCTTTTTGGCAGGTTACTGGCTATTTAGTACTGCCACATGTGGTTGACGGGGCCAGAGCCTTTGCCCATGTCAAAGCCGGCGGCGAGAGCGCCCGTTAGGTAGGCCTTGCCGGCGTTGACGGCGTCGGCAAGATCCATGCCCTGAGCCAGCGCGCAGGCGATGGCGGACGAAAGCGTGCAGCCGGTGCCGTGTGTGTTGTCGGTCTCGATGCGCTTGTGGCGGAACCACGTGGTGAGCGGATCGCCCAGATGGTTGCCCTCGTCATCGAGTGGCGCGGGTTCGGCCAATACATCGTTGGCCTCGTTGACAAGATGCCCACCCTTAACGAGGGATGCGCAGCCAAAGCGGCGGGCGAGGAGCATGGCAGCATTTTGCTGCGTGCGCTCGGAGTCGACCTCGTAGTCGAGCAGGGCCATGGCCTCGGGAATATTGGGCGTGATAACCGTCGCCAGCGGGAACAGGCGGCGGGTGAGCGCCTCGGCGGCATCTTCGGCAATCAGCCGTGCGCCCGAGGTGGCTACCATGACGGGGTCGACTACCACGTTTGTCGCGTTCCAGGCGCTCAGGCGGTCGGCGATAACCTCGATAATCTCGGCAGAGGAAACCATGCCGATCTTGACGGCGCTTGGGCGGATATCGTCAAATACGGCGTCGATCTGCGCAGCGACGATATCAGGGGAGATATTCTGCACGGCGGTGACACCGAGCGTGTTTTGTGCGGTGATGGCGGTGATGGCCGTCTCGGCATACAGACGGTGCGCCGTGATGGTCTTGATGTCGGCCTGAATGCCGGCGCCACCGCTGGAATCGGATCCTGCGATGGACAGGACGGCAGGTACCTTACTGCGATCCATGTTTGCTCCCTTGTTCGGTCGGAATCAAATGGGTCTTTAAGCCAGCATTATAAAGATGCCCGGGCCGACTCTATGTCGAACCCGGGCGGGCGATGCAATCTTTACGCAAATGTGAGCAAATGTTCACACGTCAACAATTGACGAACACCATGTTACCGATTGTGGCTCCGGTGACGAGTTAGTCCTCCATGCCGAGGTCGATCGTCGTGCCTTCGAACACCTTGTTAACGGTGCGGACGGCGCACATCTTGCCGCACATGGTGCAGGTGCCCTCGGTGGCGGCGGGGGATTCTTCGTAGCGTTTCTTGCCGGTGACCGGGTCGAGAGCACACTTCCACATGGCATCCCAGTCGAGCTTGCGGCGTGCCTGGCCCATCTTGTCGTCCATGTCGCGGGCGTGCGGCACCTTCTTGGCGATATCGGCGGCGTGCGCGGCAATCTTAGTGGCCATGAGGCCATCGAGCACGTCCTGGGCGTTGGGCAGGCACAGGTGCTCGGCCGGCGTCACGTAGCACAGGAAGTCGGCACCGGAGCTGGCGGAGATGGCGCCGCCGATGGCAGCGGTGATGTGGTCGTAACCCACGCCGATATCGGTCACCAGCGGCCCGAGCACATAGAACGGGGCATTGTGGCACAGGCGCTTCTGCAGTTTCATGTTGGCGGCGATCTCGTCGAGCGCCATGTGACCCGGGCCCTCGACCATGACCTGGACGCCGGCGGCCCAAGCGCGCTTGCACAGCTTGCCCAGCTCGATCATCTCAGCGGTCTCGGTGGCATCGTTGGAGTCGTAGAGGCAGCCCGGGCGGCAGGAGTCGCCGAGCGAAATCGTCACGTCGTACTCGTGGCAAATCTCGAGCAGCTCGTCAAAGTACTCGTAGAAGGGGTTTTCGTTGCCGGTGACCTCCATCCAGCCAAACAGTAGCGAGCCGCCGCGACTGACGATGTTCATCAGGCGGCCGGTCTCCTTAAAGGTCTTGGTGACCGACTTGTTGATGCCGCAGTGGATGGTCATAAAGTCCACGCCATCCTCGGCGTGCGCGCGCACGACCTCGAACAGGTCGTCCTTGGTCAGCTTGACCAGCGGCTTTTCCATGTAGCCGATGGCGTCGTACATGGGGACGGTGCCCACCATGAGCGGCGTCTCGTCGATGAGCTGCTGGCGGAACTGGCGCGTTTTGCCCGAGTTGGAAAGGTCCATGATGGCGTCGGCGCCAAAGTCCTCGGCGATCTTGACCTTCTTCCATTCCTCGGCGGCATCGGCCTTGTCGCCCGAGATGCCCAGGTTGACGTTGACCTTGGTGGACAGGCCCTCGCCGACACCAAAGGCGCGCATGCCCTTTTTGATGTGCACGATGTTGGCGGGAATGGCGATGCGGCCGTCGGCCACGCGCTCGCGGATGTACTCGGGGTCGCGATGCTCGCGCTCGGCGACCTCCTTCATCTGCGGTGTGATCTGCCCGGCGCGGGCGAAGTCGATTTGCGTGACGAGCTTGGGCTCGGTCTGTGTGCTCATTGGCACGGCTCCCTTCGTTGGCATTACCCATATCAGGTTTGCGGGTCAGGGCGGGCGCGCCCAGTCTCAGCCTGCCGTCTTGTCCTGCAAGCTCCCCGTTTATGTAATGGGCTCAAGTATAGCTCGAATGGGTACGATTGGCCTAACGAGCGTGCCTGTGGGGAGGCGTACATGGAAGACAAGCATCTATATCGAGAGACACAATGGGATGTATCGGCCGAGGAAAGCCGTGCGCACCATGGCCTTGTCGCGATTGGTTTTGCGGTGCTTGCCGTGTTGGTGATTGCCTTTTGTATTTGGACGTTCGGCGGTCGCGGCGGCGCTGCATGGGAGTTCGAGGCTGATGATAGCCTACCGATTATGACGGTGAGGAGTACTGGCGGTAATGCCAATACGCTCGCCGTTCCGGGCGATTATTGGTACCCGCGCGATGAGTTTGTGCAGTTGCAGCTGAGTGGTGGGTCTATTCCAGGTGAAGAAATCGAACGCGTGACGTTTGACGCGGCGCTCAAAACGCTCACGGTGAAGCTCAAAGATCAAGGAGATGTGCCCACGACTATGGATATCGCCCTGACGGAATGGCGTCTGGAGCCTCCGACGGGTGTTGCGGTGTCCGAGGTTGAGCACGTCAAGATTGTCTATCAGGACGGTTCGACAAACGGGATTGCAAAGGCCGATGGCTTGGCGGAGTAACGGAGTGTTTGGAAACGGCGGGCCTATTGTGCCTGCGCGTTCATGAAAACCAGGGTGTTTTTGTCTGAAAGCTCGGGGATGTGACGATAGCCGATGTTGAATGCGGTGAGCCCGCTTACATCCTCGAGCTTGTTTTCTGCCATCCAGCGCACCATGGAGCCGCGCGCCTTTTTGCTGGCGGTCGATCGCTGAACGGGCTTATCGTTGCGGACGTCTTCGCCAAAAAGGCAGGTGATAACCGTTGTATCCTGTGCAGCATGGGGCAGGACGGCTTTGGCGTATTCCACGCTGGCAAGGTTGACGATCGTAGCGTTGGAGCCCGCCGGAGCGATGACCCGTGCGAGTTTGTCGCCCCAAAACGCGTAGAGGTCTCGGGCATCGTCGACGGCAAGCTTCGCCCCCATTTCGAGCCGATAGGGCGACACGCCGTGGAAGGGGCGTGCGCATCCGTAAAGGCCCGAGAGGATCCACAGATGGTCTTGCAGCCATGCGAGCTGCGCGGAATCCATCACCTCGGGCGCCATGCTCTCGTATTGAATGCCGTGATAGGACATGACGGCAGGGGAGAGGTGACGGGCGAGTGCAGGATTGTCGAGATCGCCGTTTCCCAAGATGGGCCCGAACTCATGCAGGGTGTTGAGGCAAGGCCCCAGCAGTTTGTCACTCACGTTCCATAGCGCCTGCAGACCGCCGCTGCCTTCATTCCGCTCGATATCTAGCAGTGCGCGGTGGAGGCGAGCTGTCTCGTGCACAAAAGGTGGAATGCCCAGGACTTCAAAAGCATCCCTGGCCGCGCGCATTTGCTTGGCGGGCGAAATGATGACCTGCAGCATGGACTCTCCTCTGCCAAATAGGAAGTTGCGGTGGAATACGGTCTGTTTTGGCCGGTTATGGGCCAGTTTAGTCCGTATTTCACCGCAACTGATGAAGGGTTGGTTAGGCTCGCTCGATGAAGGCTTTGTAGCCGCGATAGGCCTCGTAGATATCGGCCTTGTTAGCGACCTCCCACAGGGCGTGCATGGACAGGACGGCAACGCCAGAGTCGATGACGTTCATGCCGTACTTAGCCATGATGTATGCGATGGTGCCGCCGCCGCCCGCGTTGACGCGACCGAGCTCGCAGGTTTGGAAGTCCACGCCGGCCTCGTCCATGATGTCGCGGATGAGGGCCACATACTCGGCGTCGGCGTCGTTAGAGCCGCCCTTGCCGCGGCTGCCCGTGTACTTGTTAAAGCACAGGCCGCGACCCATAAAGGCGGCGTTCTTGGTTTCGAACTTGCCGGCGTAGCCCGGGTCGAAGCCGGCGGACACGTCGGAGGAGAGCATGCGGCTGCGGGCGAGCGCGCGGCGCAGGGCCAGCGGGCTATCCTCGCCGGCGAGCGTCATGATCTCGGCGACGGTGTTCTCGAAGAAGCGGCTCGTCATGCCGGTGGCACCTACGGAACCGATCTCCTCCTTGTCGACGATGAGTGTGATGCTCGTGCGCTCCACGTTGGCGACGTTGATCTGGGCGAGCATGGACGGATAGGCGCAGACACGGTCGTCGTGGCCATAGCCCAGAATCATGGAGCGGTCGAGGCCCATGTCACGGGCGGGGCCGGCGGGCACGACCTCGATCTCGGCGGAGAGGAAGTCCTCCTCCTCGACGTCGTACTGCTCCTTGAGGATATCCAGGAACATCTGCTTGACGGGCTCCTTGGGAGCGTCCTTGTCGTCCTCGTCAAACTTGACGGGGCGGCCGCCCACGATCACGTCGAGGATCTCGGCGTCGACGGCGTCCTTGGCGGGCTTGGCCATCTGCTCGCTCGAGAGGTGGATCAGCAGGTCGGAGATGGTAAAGACCGGGTCGTCGGCCTTGTCACCGATGTTGATGTCGACGGTGGTGCCGTCCTTTTTGCAGATGACGCCCACGAGTGCGAGCGGGGAAGCGACCCAGTGGTAGCTCTTGACGCCGCCATAGTAGTGCGTGTCGAGATAAGCCATGTCGCCGGCCTCGAAGACGGGGTTCTGCTTGAGGTCCAGGCGCGGCGAGTCCACGTGGGCGCCCAGGATGTTAAAGCCCTGCTCGAGCGGGGCGGTGCCCAGGTTGACGAGCATGAGGTCCTTGCCGTGGTTGACGGCGTACACCTTGTCGCCGGACTTGAGCGCGCGGCCCTCGGCGATCACGGTCTCCAGATTGACGTAGCCCGCCTCCTCGGCCATCTTGATACCGGCCTTGACGCACAGGCGCTCGGTCTTGTTCTCACTCAAAAACTGCTTATAGCCGCGGCAAAGCTCCTCGAGCTCCTCGATCTGCTGTGGCGTGTACTTTTTCCATGCGCTGGGACGCTCCATGACGCAGGCTCCTTTCGGATCGATCGTGCTGGTTGATGTACCGTGAGCCATCGTATCACGCGCGGGCCCGCGGCGGCAGGGAAGCCTGATGTGCGGTGGCCGCGGGGCGGGGAGCGTGTAAACTGGTGTGAGCAAACCGTGCCCAGCCCAAAGCGAGGTATTCAATATGTCTGAAAAGCGCCGTACCTTTGCCGTCATCGACGGCAACTCGCTCATGCATCGCGCCTTCCACGCCGTGCCGCCGACCATGAACGCGCCGGACGGTCGCCCCACCAACGCGATCTTTGGTTTTCTGAACATGTTCCTCAAGATGATCGATGCCTTTAATCCCGACGGCGTTGTCGTGGCGTTTGACAAGGGCAAGCCGCGCGTGCGTATGGAGATGCTGCCGCAGTACAAGGCGCAGCGCCCGCCCATGGACCCCGACCTGCACGCGCAGTTCCCCATGATCAAGGAGCTGCTCGCCGCGCTCAACGTGCCCATTTTGCAGTCCGAGGGCTGGGAAGGCGACGATATCCTGGGAACCATGGCACGCCTGGGCGAGGAGGCCGGCTGCGACATGCTGCTGGTGACCGGCGACCGCGACATGTATCAGCTCGTGACCGAGCACGTCAACGTGGTCTCGACTCGCAAGGGCCTGTCCGACGTGGCGATCATGACGCCCGAGAGCGTGGACGACCTGTATCACGGCATCACGCCGGCGCTCGTGCCCGATTTTTACGGTCTGAAGGGCGATACGTCGGACAACATTCCCGGCGTACCGGGCATCGGCCCCAAAAAGGCGAGTGCGCTCATCGCGCAGTACGGCAGCCTTGACGAGGTCATCGCGCATGCTGACGAGGTCAAGGGCAAGATGGGAGAAAACCTGCGCGCACACATCGACGACGCGCTGCTGAGCCGTAAGGTGGCGACCATCCGCACCGATGCGCCCGTTGAGCTCGATTTTGAGGCGACGTCCTTCCCGGCGTTTTCCGCCGATGAGGTTTCCGCGGCGCTGGGCACGCTTGGTATCACCGCCATGCAGAACCGTTTCTTGGCGCTGATCGGCGGCGAGGGCGGGGCAGCTGCCAGCACGTTTGAGATTCCCGCCGTTTTGCGCGCAGCCGCCGGCGATGCTGGCGCGCTTGGTGCCGTTGCGGCTGAGGTCTCCCGCGTGATTGATGCCGGCGAGTGGGTCGCCGCCGTGGTGGACGATGACAAGGAAGAGGGCGCGCTCTTTGGGCTGACGCGCACGCTGTGGTTGGCGACGTCCAAGGGCCTGTTTGCGCTCGAGGAGGGCGACAGCGGTGCGGCGGCTGAGGTTGAGGGCTTCAACTTCGCCCACGGCGTGATTGCCGGCGTGCTCGCGCGTCTGTTTATGGAAGGCCGTGTGGCGAGCCCGGATATGAAGGCGCTTCTGCATGAGCTTTCGCCCATCGATTCTTCTGAGCTCGAGCTCATGGATCCGCTGGCAGTCGATTCCACGCGCATCTTCGATACCGTTGTTGCCGCCTACCTGTTGGATTCCGACCGCTCCGAGTTTGACGAGGTGTATCTGGCCGATACGTATCTGCAGATGGCGCTGCCTGCGGCGCGCGGCGCAGAGGGTGCTGGCGAGGACGCTCCTGCGCCCGCCGCTCGCACGGCGGCCTTGACGCTGGCGCTGGTTGCACCGCTGCGTGACCGCATGGCCCGCGAGAACGCCGCCAACGTGTTCGATGGGATCGAGATGCCGCTCGTGCCGGTGCTTGCCAAGATGGAGCGCGCGGGCATGCTCGTGGACCCCGACCGCCTGCACAGTCTGTCCGAGGGCCTGGCGACCCAGATTGCCGATGTCGAGCGCAGCATTCGCGACCTGGCCGGCGACGAGACCTTTAACATCGGCAGCCCCATGCAACTCTCGCACGTGCTGTTTGATGTTATGGGACTTCCGACCAAGGGCCTCAAAAAGACCAAGCGCGGCTACTATTCGACCAACGCCAAGGTGCTGAGCGACCTTGCCCGCGACCACGAGATCGTGCGCCTGATTTTGGACTGGCGTGAGAAGTCCAAGATTAAGTCGACCTATCTGGACACGCTGGGCCCGCTGCGCCGTGGTGACGGGCGTGTGCACACCACGTACAACCAGACCATCACCGCGACGGGGCGTTTGTCTTCGAGCGACCCCAATCTGCAAAACATTCCGACGCGCTCGGAGCTGGGGCGTACCGTCAAGACGGCGTTCTCGGCGGGCGAGGGCAGCGTCTTTTTGGCGGTGGACTACTCGCAGATCGAGCTGCGCCTGCTCGCGCATCTTTCGGGTGACGAGCACCTGGTGCGCGCCTTCAACGAGGGCGAGGACTTCCATGCCGAGACGGCCGCGCGCGTATTTGGCGTGCCGGTGTCCGAGGTGACACCCGACCTGCGTAGCCGCGCCAAGGCCGTGAACTTTGGCATCGTGTACGGTCAGCAGGCCTATGGTCTGTCGCAGTCGCTGCACATCTCGATGGCCGAGGCGCGCGATATGATCGATCGCTACTACGAGGCCTACCCGGGTGTGCGCACGTTCCTCGACAATGTGGTGGCGCGAGCCAAGCAGACGGGCTATGCCGAGACCATGTATGGCCGCAGACGCCATATTCCCGAGCTCAAGGCCAAAAACCCGCAACTCCGCGGCTTTGGCGAGCGCACGGCCATGAACCACCCCATGCAGGGCACCGCGGCCGACATCATCAAGATCGCCATGGCCCGCGTGAGCCGCCGCCTGGAAGAAGAGGGTTTTGCCGCCCACATGATCTTGCAGGTACACGACGAACTGGACTTTGAGTGCCCCGTCAACGAAGTCGAGCGCCTAACCACCATGGTCCGCGACGTCATGGAACACGTAGTAGACCTCCGCGTACCGTTGATCGCCGAAGCCAGCACCGGCATAACCTGGGCCGACGCGAAATAGGGAAGCACTCCGTAAGGCAAGCTCGCCCAAGACGCAAGCCCCCACATACTTAAGATTTGGGACAAACACTACTGATTAATTTGTCCCACAGTAACCAAAACAGAGGGGAGCCCCTTCCAACAAGGGGCTCCCCTCTGCTCAAATCATTTCAGCTAAGTATCTAGACACTCAAGACGCCATCTTGGCGGCAGGAAAGTAAACCTAGGACCTGGCCGGGCGGCGCGGATTAGTTTTTCGTAGATTCCGCACGAGCCGGAAAGCACTTAATGTGCTTTCCGAGCGAGCCCAGGACCTGACCGAACGAAAAACTAATCCGCGCCGCCCGGCCAGGTCCGACGTGCCACGTTACCGAGCCGCCAAGATAGCGTCGATGAGCGTCAGTACGCCCCCGTCGTTGTTGCTCGGAATACGCCACTTGGCATGCGCGTTCATATGCTCCTCGGCATTGTCCACGATAAAGCTGTGACCGACGCGCTCAAGCATGGGGATGTCGTTGTACGTATCGCCCACGGCAGCGGCGTCGGCGATATCGATGCCCAGGCGCTCGCAGAGATGTGCTACGCCCGACCCCTTGTCGACGCCCAGATTCATAAAGTCGATCCACTCGCGGCCCGCATTGGTGACGTAGAGTTTGTCCGAGAACTCGGGGCTGTAGTCCTCGCGAAACGCTGGCTCGGCATCGTAGGCGGGGAAGAAGATCGAAATCTTGTTAGACTCGATGTCAATGCCCTCAAAGCTATCGACGTAGTTGATCGTGTTGTAGTAGACGCTGATCTCGTCGTGGTATTGATGATCGCGGGCAAGTACATAGAACTCGTCGAAGCAGCACAGGACGGGGACAGCGCGCGAATCCTCCGAGGCGCGGCTCAAGACCTGCTGATACAGCGCCACGTCGATAGTGCTCTTATAGATATAGTTGCCGCGGTAGATAACGCACGCGCCGTTATCGGGGCAAAAAGCGATGCGGCTCTTGATGTCCTCAAACATCTCCTCGAGTTTGGGGGCGGGGCGTCCGCTGGCGGGGCAGAACACGATGCCAGCCTCGGCGAGCTTGTCCAGGCGCTCGTCGAGGCCCTGAGGCAGCACGCGCTCGTCGGTCAGTAACGTCTTGTCCATATCGACAGCGAGAATCTTAATGTTGCCGATGTTGGCGTCTGATTCGTAAGTCTGCATAAAACGCGCCTTTCGGTTTCCAGAATGTTTCGGGTGATTGACCCTCTACTTGATAGTCGGGCGTATTTTCGCAGGATTGGCGCATATTTGCATCATCATTCACAAAGTAATGAAAAAACTTTTCAGAAATTTGAATTTGTCGCTTGTACAGCAGGCACTTTAGCGTAATATAGCGACCATCGAAAACGGAGACGGAAAAACAACCGCTTACCGAGGAAAAGGTACCGTTTACGATATTAGAATTGCGCCCGGCGATAGGTGAAAGGAGAGGCAGATGCAGTTCGTAAAGATTATCACTACTGCAGACAATGCCATCCGACGCCAGCGCGCAATTTCCCGACGACGATAACAATCGTCTCTGTCCGCATGGGGCTAAATGCCCCAACAGAGTCATTTTGAGGTCGTTGGGTTTTAGCACGACATTGCTGCATGTTTCTAGGGCATGTATGTGCTGATTTTTGCTATTTAACCTGATATTGCACGGTTTTTGACCTCGAAATGACTTGCAACTGACCGATGTTCTAACTAGCTACCAAGGGCGAAAGGAAACAGCCATGAGCAAGGAAAAAGTCGTTCTCGCATATTCCGGTGGTCTTGATACATCCGTATGTGTCAAGTGGCTTCAGGACGAGAAGAATCTTGATGTCGTTTGCGTCTGCGGTAACGTGGGCCAGGAGGAGACCGGCCTGGATGCCAAGAAGCAGAAGGCGCTCGACCTGGGCGTTCTGGATTGTCAGGTGCTCGACTTGCGCGACGAGTTCTCCGATGAGTTCCTGACCAAGGCCATCGCGGCCAACTCCATGTACGAGAACAAGTACCCGCTGCTCTCCGCCCTGTCCCGCCCGCTGCTCGCCAAGAAGCTCGTCGAGGTTGCTCACGAGTTTGGCGCGACCTACGTCGCCCACGGCTGCACCGGCAAAGGTAACGACCAGGTCCGTTTTGAGGCTGCCGTCAAGGCGCTCGACCCCGAGCTCAAGGTTATCGCCCCGGTTCGCGAGTGGGATCTGAAGTGCCGTCCGGACGAGGTCGCCTACGCCCACGCCCACAACGTGCCGGTTCCCGAGGGTACCAACGACAACCCCTATTCCATCGACGACAACCTGTGGGGTCGCGCCATTGAGTGCGGCCACCTGGAGGATCCCTGGAACGAGCCGCTCGACGACGCCTGGGTTATGACCAAGAACCCCGAGGATACGCCCGACGCCCCGACCTACACCGAGATTGAGTTTGAGGCGGGCAAGCCCGTCGCCGTCGACGGCAAGAAGATGAAGCTCTCCGAGATCGTCATCGTCCTTAACAAGATTTCCGGCGACAATGGCTTTGGTCGCCTGGACCTGGTCGAGGATCGTCTGGTGGGCCTCAAGAGCCGCGAGTGCTATGAGGTCCCCGGCGCCCTGACGCTTATCACCGCCCACAAGGCGCTCGAGGACATTTGCGTTGAGGGCGACCTGCTCAAGGAGAAGATTAAGCTTGAGCAGGATTGGGCCACCGCCGTGTATAACGGCCAGTGGTACAGCCCGCTCAAAAACGCGCTCGATGCCTTTATGGCCGACACCCAGAAGTTCGTGACCGGCACCGTCCGTCTGAAGTTCTTTAAGGGCAACTGCCATGTCGTCGGCCGCAAGAGCCCCTTCAGCCTCTACGATTACGGCCTGGCCACCTACGACCGCGACACCACGTTTGATGAGAAGGCCAGCGCCGGCTTTATCGAGATCGATACGCTGTCGCTCAAGACGTGGGCTAAGGTCCAGGGTCCCAGCTCCGCTGCAGCCCAGGCCTAAGGCTTCTCTTCCTTGGTATCCGCGCGGCCCATCCGCGTGATACATAACGGGCGCACGGGGTCCCTACCTTTCGTTATGCTTGCTGACACTTCTTAACATCGGTGGCCCCTACGTTCCGCCCGCATATATGATGCCGCATCTGCGGCTGAGTCCGAGCCCCGCCGGGGTTGTCCGGCGGGGCTCTTTCTATCAATTTGGCGGCTCTGCGCCTATATATATCTGAGGAGTACCTACTATGTTTGACGCTATTGCACACTCTTTGCTTTCTCTTGCCCCCGAGCTCGATACCGCCAAGGTGGAGGAGGTCCCCATGAGCCTGAAGGCCTGGATTGACGCCTCGCAGGGTAACCTCAGGAGGGAATCCATGGGCGCCAAGTGCATGGTGCGTCACTTCTTCGCTATTTAGCTTGTCAGCCTCGCGCACGGTGGGGAATGTGTAAAACTAGCGGTTGATAAATCGCTTTAGCGATATGGCGCATTGCTTTGGGCGCTTGTTTTGGTATTTGGAGAAAGGGGACGGTTCCATGGCTCTTTGGGGCGGTCGTTTTGAGGCGGGCGTGGCCGAGGTCACGCAGGAGTTTGGCGCGTCGCTGCCGGTCGACAAACATCTCTATAAGCAGGATATCGCCGGCTCTAAGGCGCATGCCAAAATGCTGGCGGCCCAGGGCATCATCAGTGCCGAGGACGAGCAAGCGATTGCCAAGGGCCTGACTGGAATCGAACAGGATATCGATGCCGGCAACTTCACCTTCGACATCAACGACGAAGACATTCATATGTCCATCGAGAGCGAGCTGACGCGTCGCATCGGCGAGGCCGGTAAGCGCTTGCATACCGGACGTTCGCGCAACGACCAGGTGGCGACCGACACACGCCTGGGCGTCAAGGCGCTGGCCAAGGAGCTCATGGAGGCCAATCTTGAGCTGCGCCATGTGCTGGTGGATGCGGCTAAGAAGTACGACAAGGTGATTCTGCCGGGCTACACGCACATGCAGCACGCTCAGCCCGTGCTGCTGTCGCATCATCTGCTGGCGTATTCCTGGATGTTCGCGCGTGACTTTACGCGCCTGAAGGCCGCCTTTGATGCCGCCGACAACTGCCCGCTGGGTGCTGCCGCGCTTGCCGGTACGAGCTATCCGCTCGATCGTCAGATGACGGCTGCCGAGCTTGGCTTTGCGGGCGTGATTCCCAACTCGCTCGATGCGGTTTCCGACCGCGATTTCCTGCTCGATCTGCATTACGCCGACTCCGTCATGGCCATGCACCTGTCGCGTCTTTCCGAGGAGATCGTGCTGTGGTCGAGCTCCGAATTTGGCTTTATCACGCTTTCCGACTCGTACTCCACCGGCTCGTCCATCATGCCGCAGAAGAAGAATCCCGACTTTGCCGAGCTTATCCGCGGCAAGAGCGGCCGTGTGTATGGCAACCTGGTGCAGCTGCTCGTGACCATGAAGGGCCTGCCGCTTGCTTATAACAAGGACTTGCAGGAGGACAAGGAGGGCGCGCTCGATACCGCCCATACGCTCATGCAGTGCCTGTCGGTTATGGCCGGTATGATTTCGACTTGGACCGTCAACGAGGATGCCATGGCGTGCGAGTGCGGCGTGGGACACCTTGCCGCCACCGATGTTGCCGATTACCTGGCTAAGCGTGGTCTGCCGTTCCGCGAGGCACATGCCGTGGTGGGCCATCTGGTCCTGATGTGTGAGAAGCGTAGCTGCAATCTTGAGGACCTGCCGTTTGAGGTGTTCCAGGAGGCAAGCCCGCTCTTTGAACGCGATATTACCGAGGCGCTCGACATCCCCTCAATTGTCGCCGCGCGTACGACCGAGGGCGGTACCGCCCCTGCCGCCGTTGCCGTACAGCTGGATCGTGCCGAGGCACAGCTCGTGGCCGACGAAGGCGTGTTTGGATCGCTGACCAAGGTCTTCGAGATGGGCCACGGGGCAAAGTAAGAGTCTGGCTAAAGCTGCTTGGCCATTTATTGATAAATCGTTTTTGCTTTTACGGGCGTCTGCTGATGTGGGCGTCCGTATTTTGTTGTAATGGGGGAGGGGCTTGTCGAGAACTTCTGTAGGACCTTTGGGCAGGTTGTGAAGGGGGTACGTTCACAGGCGGCAACCGACCGTCCGCTCGGTTCGGTGCGGTTGATGGGCAGTCGGATGGTACTCTAATCGGGCTTCGAAACAGAAGTGACACATATGGAACGCTTCAATTAATTGCAGCGCTTCAATAAACAGCTTTTTGTTTAACTGCAGCTAAAACTCTGTTACGATGCAGTCCAGGCGAGTGCCGGAATGGGACTTGGGCACGCGCGAACCTACTTGAAAGGCTACCTTATGGCTATCGAGAAGACCTTCATCATGATTAAGCCCGACGCCGTGCGCGATCGCAAGATCGGCGAGATCGTTGCTCGCATTGAGCGCAGCGGCCTTGTCATCGAGCGCATGGAGATGACTACGCTCGAGCGCGCTACCGTCGAGGAGCACTACGCTCATCTGGCCGACAAGCCCTTCTTTGGCGGTCTCTGCGACTTTATGACGAGCGGTCCGGTCGTCAAGATGGTCGTTTCCGGTCTCTCCGCTGTTTCCAAGATGCGCACCCTTATGGGCGCTACCAACCCGCTTGATGCTACGCCCGGCACCATTCGCGGCGACTTCGCTGTCGATGTCAACGCCAACGTGATCCACGGCTCCGACTGCCTGGAGAACGCCGAGATCGAGATCAAGCGCTTCTTTGGCTAAACCAGCTTTGACTCCTTAAAGCTGTTAGCGTGTGGCTTGGGCGCCGCGGAACTCCATCCGCGGCGTCCTTTTATATTCCAGTAGATTTTTGGGACATGTCTAGAAATCTACTAAAGAGCCCCCGCCTGGAATGTGCGTGCATTCCAGGCGGGGGCTGTCGCTAGCGTATGGCGTTGTAAGTTTTTAGGCCTCGTCGACGACCTTGAGACCGCGGGTCTGGTCGATCTCGTTGAGGAGGTTGACGCGACGCTCGTGGCGGCCGCCCTCGAACTCGGCGTCGAGCCACTCGTCGACGATCATCTTAGCGAGCTCGGAGCCAACGACGCGGGCGCCAAAGGCCAGCACGTTGGTGTTATTGTGCATACGGGAGAGCTTGGCGCTGAAGGGCTCGGAGCACACGACGGCGCGTACGCCCTCGACCTTGTTGGCAGCCAGGCTGATCCCGACGCCGGTACCGCAGATCAGGATGCCCAGGTCGACGTCGCCGTTGACAACGGCCTTACCCACCTTGTAGCCGGCGATGGGGTAGTCAAAGCTCTCGGAGGTGTCGGTGCCAAAGTTCACGACCTCGCAGCCGCGCTCCTTCAGGTGCTCGGAAATGATGTTCTTGAGCTCGACGGCGGCGTGGTCGTTACCGATACCGATCTTCATAGATGGTTCCTCTCTGGTCTGTGCGGCGCAAATGCTAAAGGTGTTTACCGCGTTCGACTGCATGATAGCGCGACTTTTGTGTAAACGCTCGGGCGTTTTTTGATCAAACGCTTTAGCGGGCAACAAGACCCGCTTTTCATGAATGAATGCCGCCAGTTTGTGCTTGAGCGCCGTCCGCCGGAACCATGGTTGCGGTTTTTGATGCATTGTTATCAAATAGAAGAGCTAATTATTTTTGAGAGACCAGCCCGTTATGCAAGCAGGAGATACCTATGCCTACCGATTCCCTTCGTGATGCCGCGTTTTGCGATGTTTTGAACCGCGAGCTTGTCTGTGCGCTCGGCTGCACCGAGCCTATTGCCGTTGCCTATGCAGCGGCGTTGGCGAGCCAGACGCTCGGTTGCGAACCCGATCATATGGACGTTGCCTGCTCGGGCAACATCATCAAGAACGTTAAGAGCGTGACCGTGCCCAACTCGGGCGGTATGCACGGTATTGAAGCTGCAGCCGTGCTGGGTGCCGTGGGCGGTGACGCCAAGAGCGCGCTCGAGGTGCTCGAGAGCGTTAACGATAAAGACCGTGCTCGCGTGACCGAGCTCCTCGCTGACGCCGGCTACTGCGATGTGTCGCTTGTCGAGGGTGTGCCCAACCTCTACATCAAGGTGACCGCCACGGCCGGGGGCCATACCGCGGTCGTCGAGATTACCGACCACCACACCAATGTCACGTGCCATACGCTCGACGGTATTCCGGTGTGCGGCAAGTCGGCGGGGGAGTGCGCCGCCTGCGCCGAGCGCGTGGTGGCCGAGCGTGCGGCAGATAACGCCGATACGCCCATGTCGATCGAGTCCATCATCGACTTTATCGAGGGCGGCGACATTGAGGGCGCCCGCGCTGCCGTTGAGCGTCAGATTGAGCTGAACGGCGCGATCAGCGCCGAGGGTCTGGCGCACGCTTGGGGTGCCGAGGTTGGCCGTACGCTGCTGGGTGCTCGTGCCGATGACGTTGCCTGCCGGGCCCGTGCCCGTGCGGCCGCCGGGTCCGACGCCCGCATGAACGGCTGTGCGCTGCCGGTCGCCATTGTGTGCGGCTCTGGCAATCAGGGCATTACCTGTGCACTGCCCGTCATGGAGTATGCCGAGTACCTGCGCTGCGACCACGAGCGCCTGGTGCGTGCCGTGATGCTGTCCGATCTCATTGCCGTGCATATCAAGAGCTACATTGGTGCGCTCTCGGCGTTTTGCGGTGCTATTTGCGCCGCGTGCGGCGCCGGCGCTGCGATTACCTGGCTGTGCGGTGGCACGCGCGAGCAAATCGGTGCGACGGTCTCCAATACGCTCGGCAATGTGGGCGGCATCGTGTGCGATGGCGCCAAGGCGAGCTGCGCCGCCAAGATTTCCGCTGCCGTTGATGCGGCGATTCTGGGTCACGATATGGCCATGCAGGGTCGCGGTTTCCGCGCCGGTGAGGGCCTGATTCAGGATACCGTCGAGGAGACCATCGCCAGCATGGGCTATGTGGGGCGCGTGGGCATGAAGGACACCGACGTCGAGATCCTCAACATCATGATCGGCAAAACCCAAGTGTGCTAGGACAGTTCGTCGGCTACTTGGTGTTCGTAGAAGGCTTCTACTACGGCGTTAAAGTCGCGGGCGAAGCCTTCCATGGTTCCGCGCCAGGTGACTCGGTTGGGCTTGCCCTGGCCTACATAGGCAGTCTGAATGCCGCAGGCGGGGCTAGGGAAGTCGCGTTTGGGATCGTTGCCCACCATAAGGACCTCGTGCGGTTCGAGCCCCATCACCTGAAGTTGCTCTAGATAGTAGGTGGCATCGGGCTTGCAGCGGGTGGCGTTTCCCATGTGCGTCACGAGCTCAAAGGGGGCGTCGGCCAGGTCGCCCCAACCCATGCGGCATTCGATGGCCCCCTGCGGAAAGCTGGGGTTGGTAAAGAGCGCGCAGCGCAGCCCCGCGTCCTGCACGGCCTGAAGTGCGGCGTGTGCGCCCGGCATAGCATGGGCGTTGATGAGTTCGTCATTCTTGTACGGAAGAACTTCGCGGTCGTAGTAGGTAAACGCCTCGTAGATAAGTGGGTCCGAGAGGCAAATGCCGCATCGGCGCTCGACCTCTTCTTGGTAAAACTCAAGATTGGTGCGATTGTCCGTGCTGCTGCGGCGATTGGCGTTGAGGTCGACCAGGATGGTGCCGAGGCGTGCCATCGTGCCACCGCGGCTGCGGCGCCCGATATCCGCGAGCATCGAAGAGACATCCTTAAAATATCGAAGGATGAACGCGTTGAGGTTGATGCTAAGAAGCGTTTCGTCCATATCGAAAACGACTGCTTTGAGCACGCGGGCACCTTTCTCGAAAAATCGATCTAGAATCGTTGGCTCCGGATACTTTACCCCAAAGCCGAATGCCTGGCTGGTTATCGTCAAGTTGCGGAGACGTGTGTTCATAAGATTACGAAAAAGTCTCCACACGAGTAAAAAATCGCAGTTCACGCTTGAAATCGAACTCATTTCCCCGTAACCTATACGAACGTGATTGCATAAGCGTCACATTAGTATCTGTCGGCTCCCGAGTGTTCCTAAACGTTGTGTGCTTGTCGCACCCTTCTGTAGGTCCTAGCAATCGGGGCCCCGTAGTTCGAAAGGGGTCCACCTTTGAGTGAGATTCAGAACTCGTCCATTTTCTCTCTTGACGATGTCAACGAGGAGGAGATGAACAACCTCATCGACGGTACGATTACCGACTTTGATGAGGGCGATCTCGTTAACGGCACTGTCGTTAAGATCGAGCATGACGAGGTGCTCGTTGACATCGGATTCAAGTCTGAGGGCGTTATCCCGGTCCGCGAGCTGTCCATCCGCAAGGACGCTAACCCTGCAGACATCGTTGCACTCGGTGATCCCATCGAGGCTCTGGTTCTCCAGAAGGAGGACAAGGACGGTCGTCTGGTCCTGTCCAAGAAGCGTGCCGAGTACGAGCGTGCTTGGAACCGCATCGAGGAGAAGTTCAACTCCGGCGAGAACGTCGAGGGCGAGGTTATCGAGGTTGTCAAGGGCGGCCTGATCCTCGACATCGGCCTGCGTGGCTTCCTGCCCGCTTCCCTCGTCGACCTCCGTCGCGTCAAGGACCTCACCTCTTACATGGGCACCCGCATCGAGGCCCGCGTCATCGAGATGGACCGCAACCGCAACAACGTCGTCCTCTCCCGTCGCGTCGTGCTCGAGGAGTCCCGTAAGGCCGAGCGCTCCGAGATCCTGTCCAAGCTCAAGTCTGGCATGCGTCTCCAGGGTACCGTTTCCTCCATCGTCGACTTCGGCGCCTTCGTCGACCTCGGCGGTATCGACGGCCTCATCCACATCTCCGAGCTCTCCTGGAACCACGTCAACCATCCTTCCGAGGTTGTCAAGGTCGGCCAGGAGGTCGAGGTCGAGGTTCTCGACGTCGATCTCAACCGCGAGCGCATCTCCCTGGGTCTCAAGCAGACCACCGAGGATCCGTGGCGCGCACTGGTCAAGAAGTACCCCGTCGGCGCTATCGTCGAGGGCACTGTGACCAAGCTTGTCCCGTTCGGCGCTTTCGTCGATCTGGGCGAGGGCATCGAGGGCCTGGTGCACATCTCCGAGATGGCCAACAAGCACGTCGATCAGCCTTCTCAGGTCACCCATGTGGGCGACAAGGTTCAGGTCAAGGTCATGGAAATCGACCTCGACCGTCGTCGTATCTCCCTGTCCATGAAGTCTGCTGCTGAGACTCTGGGCGTCGAGATCGAGGTTACTCCGCTGCCTTCCGAGAAGAAGGACGAGGAGACCGACGCCGAGTAAATCGGTTTGACGATCACTTGTTTTAAGGGATCCGTCCGCAATGGACGGGTCCCTTTTTGCATTTGCTGCTGAGGTGCGTGATGCTGCCCGTGCGCAATGCTGCCCGGGTTGTCTGTTTGCTATTGGGTTGTCGGTGCATGAAAAATGCCGACATCCCGCCTCGGGGAGGAGGCGGGAACACACTGAGTAGACGGAGGGGTGCGGAGCGCGGTCGCGTCTCGACTGACGACGTTGCCCATCGACAGGACCATTGTAACGCATGGCGGTTCTTGGTTTATCGTGTCGAGCGTTTGCGTTGTGCCATTGCCTGCGGTAACGGTGTGTTACACTCTTGCACTGCTGAGTGGGCCAGACGGTCGCGCGATGTGCTGCTTGCAGTACGCGTGAGGAAAGTCCGGGCTCCAGAGGGCGGGATGCCGGCTAACGGCCGGGCGGAGTGATCCGACGGAAAGCGCCGCAGAAAAGAAGACTCCCACCTGCGCCGCAAGGCGTAAAGGGAAAAGCTGAAACGGTGGTGTAAGAGACCACCAGCGTCGTGGCAACACGGCGGCTTGGCAAGCCCCATCCGGAGCAAGCGCGAATAGGAACGCTATGGGCCGGCCCGGTCCGCGTTCGGGTAGCGTGCGTGGAGCTGCACGGTAACGTGCAGACAAGATAAATGACCGTTCACGACAGAACCCGGCTTATCGGCCCACTCGGCACTTTGTTGACGCTGCGAACCCGTCAGCGCGGCAATCTGCCTTTCAAACCTTCGGGCATGACCATAAGGTCAATGCCCTCGGCTTTCAAGGCACCTTGCTCGCGCTGACGGGTTCTCGCTTTCGTTGACGGAATCATCGGCGTTGCCATTCTTTTTACTAGGGTTATCGTATTATTGAGGCTGTTTGTTGCTGCGCTTTATTTTGTTGAGGGGCTTTGTTGGACAGCTATTTTACTCTGCAATCGAATATTGAGGTTTCGGGCGAGTTTGTGGACCGCAAGAGCCGGTTTATTGCCCAGCTGGTCCATATTGAGTCCGAGGACGAGGCGAATGCCTTTATCGAGATGGTTCGCAAGCGTCATTATGACGCTCGACACAATGTTCCCGCGTGGATTTTGGTCGATGGACGCGAGCGCCAGAGCGATGATGGTGAACCGAGCCGCACGAGTGGTATGCCGACGCTCGAGGTGCTGCGCGGTGCGGGGCTCAAAAATGTTTGCTGCGTAGTAACGCGCTATTTTGGTGGCACGCTGTTGGGGCCTGGTGGTTTGGTGCGCGCCTATACCGCGGCGACGCAGGCGGCGGTGGCCGCGGCTCAGGAGGCCGGGCAGATCGTCGAGATGACGAGCGTCGTGCCGGTTGATGTGCATGTGGCCTATCCACAGTATGAGCAGGTGCTTCGCTTGGCGCAGGATTCGGGTGCCAAGGTTTCGGATACCGATTACGCGGATGCTGTGACACTTCACTTGGTGTTTAAAGCGGGGGAGCAAGAGCCGTTTTGCGCTAAGATGCGCGAGCTTATGGCGGGGCGCGAGGAGATTGAGGTCAGCGCTCCCGAGTTTGCTGAGTTCTAACGACGACGGCCGGCGTGCATTTGGATGAATCCCAAGCGCGCCGGCTGTCGTTTTATGTCGCTGCCGTTTACTCGGCGAGCTGCTTTAGTACATCGCAGGCGATTTCGACGGCATCGTCGATGCAACCGGGACAGCTGCGGAGCGGACCCTTGTCCGATCCGATGCCCTTGAGCGTGCCGCAGACGGTCGTCGTGTTCTTCTCGCCAAAGCGCTTGGCAATCTCGCGCGACAGTTTGTAGGTCTGGCCCTTGGTCTTGGGGTTTTCCATGCCATCGCTCATTACAAAGCCCATGATGGCCACGGCGCCCGAGATGGCACCGCAAGTTTCGGTCATGCCGCCCATGCCGGCGCCAAAGCCCTCGGTGAGGGTAAAGGCGACCTGGGGGTCGAGCCCGACGGCGGGCGCGAGCGTGCAGGCGACGGCCTGCGCGCAGTTAAAGCCGCGGGCGTGGTATTCGGCAGCCTGAGCCTGGCAGGTGGCAGTGTTGAGCTGAGTGGTATCAATCTGCTTCATCCGTGTCTCCTTGATTGCGGTGTACCCGCCTATGGTACCCTTGCTGGCGCATTCGCTTATCGAGACCGCAGTGCATATCTCATTGTTTTTCGCCATCGAACACTTTCTTAAGATTTGGGACAAATAAACCTGATTAATTTGTCCCATAACCTATCGGCGGGATGGGTTGAGAGGGGTGCGGGGTAGCGGTATCGTGAACCGAATAAAAACAAAACCCAAGTAAGGGAGTTGGATATGAGCGAGCAGACCATCGGTACTACATGTGTTCAGGGCGGCTATCACCCGGGCGACGCGGAGCCGCGCCAGGTGCCCATCTACCAGTCCACCACGTGGAAATACGACACGTCCGAGCACATGGGCAAGCTGTTTGACCTGGAGGAGTCGGGCTACTTCTACAGCCGTCTGCAGAATCCCACGTGCGATCTGGTTGCCGCCAAGATCTGCGAGATGGAGGGCGGCACCGCTGCGATGCTCACGAGTTCGGGCATGGCCGCGAACTTCCTCGCGATCTTTAACGTGGCCGGTGCCGGTGATCACGTGGTCGCGAGCTCTGCTATCTACGGCGGTACGTATAACCTGCTCGCCCACACCATGGGCCGCATGGGCGTGACTTGCACGTTTGTCGCCCCCGACTGCACCGATGAGGAGCTGGAGGCAGCCTTTGAGCCCAATACCAAGCTCGTCTTTGGCGAGACGATTGCCAACCCCGCCCTTGCCGTGCTCGATATTGAGCGCTTTGCCAAGGCCGCGCATGACCACGGCGTGCCGCTGATGGTCGACAACACCTTCCCGACGCCCGTGATGTGCCGTCCCTTTGAGTGGGGCGCCGACATCGTCACGCACTCTACCACCAAGTACATGGATGGGCATGCGGCCTACCTGGGTGGCGTGATCGTCGACCACGGCCAGTTTGACTGGATGGCCCATGCAGGCAAGTTCCCGGGTCTCACCACGCCCGACGAGAGCTATCACGGCGTGACCTATGCCGAGAAGTTCGGTCGCGAGGGTGCCTTCATTACCAAGGCAACCGCTCAGCTCATGCGCGACCTCGGCCCCATGCAGAACCCGCAAGCGGCGTTTTTCCTGAACAGCTCGCTCGAGAGCCTGCATGTGCGTATGCCGCGTCATTGTGAGAACGGCCTGGCCGTTGCCAAGTTCCTGCAGAGCCATCCCAAGGTGCGCTTTGTGAGCTATCCGGGCCTGGAGGGCGATAAGTACTATGACCTGGCTCAGAAGTACATGCCCAACGGTACCTGCGGCGTCGTGAGCTTTGGCTTTAACGGTGGTCGCGCGGCGGCCGAGACCTTTATGAAGAGCCTTAAACTCGCCCAGATCGCCACGCATGTAGCCGATGCTCGCACCTGCTGCCTGCATCCCGCTAATGCCACGCATCGTCAGATGAACGATGAGGAGCTCATCGCCTGCGGCATCTCCGCCGACATGGTGCGCCTGTCGTGCGGCCTCGAGGACACGGCCGATCTGATTGCCGACCTTGAGCAGGCGCTCGAGCAGTGCTAGGCTAGCTTCTTGTATGAAGCGACGGAGCCTCTTGGGGTTCCGTTGACATATAGTTCCGATTCCGTAGGCGGGGCCCCAATCGCGACTGTTCGCAGGCGATTGGGGCCCCGTTTTTGCGTTGCACCACTCGAAAGGATGGATATGGAGAAAACTGCAGAGCAGCTGCGCCGCGAGCACATTGCCCTTGAGGGCGATACCCATGGCAAGAACAAATGGGCGATTCTGTTTACCGTGCTCATCATGACGTTTATGGTGTGTCTGGATTCGACCGTCGTGACCGTGGCGCTGCCCGTGATGCAAAAGGAGCTGGGCGTGGGCCTCGATCGCATTCAGCTGGTGAGCTCGGTGTATCTGCTTGCGACATGCGTGGCCATGTTGCCGTTTGGCCGTCTGGGCGACGTGCGCGGCAAGGTGGGCGTATTCCAGCTGGGCGTAATCGTTTTTACGGCCGGCTCGCTGCTTTGCGGCCTTTCGGCCTCGCTCGAGGTTCTTATCCTGGCACGCATTGTTCAGGGCGTCGGTTGCGCGGCGGCCATGGCTAACAACATGGGTATCATCACCGAGTCGTTTCCGGCGCGCGAGCGCGGTCGTGCCATGGGTATTCTCGCGACCTTCGTGGCCCTCGGCATGATGTGCGGCCCCGTGCTCGGCGGCATGCTGGTGGCAAGCTTTCCCTGGGAGAGCATCTTCCTCATCAACCTGCCCATTGGCGTCATCTCGTTTATCGTGGGACTCTATACACTACCGCATGTTAAGCCGGAGGCCGGCGAGCGCCCCATGTCCCTGATCGAGGCCGCTCGTCGCTGCTTTGCAAATTCGGCCTTCACCATCAACCTTGCTTGCATGCTCATCGTGTTCGTTGGTATTGGCGCATCCGAGTTTATTCTGCCGTTCTATTTTCAGGACGCCCACGGCTTTGGTTCCGACATCTCTGGGCTACTCTTTTTGGCGCTGCCGATGGTGAATGCCTTTATCGGCCCGCTTTCGGGCACGGTTTCGGACCGTGTTGGCTGCGAGGGCCCCACGGCAGTCGGCCTGGGTGTGTACGTGTGCGGTCTCTTTGCGGTGAGCACGCTCAACGAGCATTCCTCCATCCTTGTGATCGTGTGCTGCGTCGCATTTATGTCGCTCGGTACGTCGATTTTCCAAAGCCCTAACAACTCCCTGTATATGGGTTCGGCCCCGCGCGAGGCGCTCGGTTTTGCGGGCAGCTTGGGCAGTTTGGCGCGCTACGCTGGCATGGCATTCGGCATTACGGTGGCGTCGAATATCCTGTATGGGCAGATGAGCGTGGCGATGGGCGAGGCCGTGACCAGTTTTGTTGCAGGCCGTCCGGATGTGTTCCTGTTTGGTTTTCGTTCGGTGTTCTATGTGTTGATGGCCGTGGCAGCCGTGGGCTTTGTCCTCTCGATGGTTCGTTTGGTGAGGATGCGCGCCCGCCATTAGCGTGTTGGGAGGCTGCCTGCCACGTATTCGCGCCGTCTCAAAAAACTGGTTTGTGGTGCGATGCGGCTTGTGGGACGGGCGGGGGTCGGTCCGTGGTAGACTATCGAACAACGTTTATTAATCGCGCGGTATCGTTGCCGCGAGAAGGGGTTGCGCCATGCAGGAGCTTGAGGATCGTATTCGCCATGACGGCATCGTAAAGGCCGGTAACGTCCTTAAGGTTGATGCCTTCCTCAACCACCAATGCGACGTTGAGCTGTTCGACCACATGGGCGCCGAGTGGGCCCGTCTGTTCAAGGATGTCGAGATCAACAAGATCCTGACGATTGAGGCTTCGGGCATTGGTATGGCTTGCATCGCGGCTCAGCATTTTGGCGGCGTGCCGGTGGTCTTTGCCAAGAA
This sequence comes from uncultured Collinsella sp., assembly GCA_905194675.1. Taxonomy (GTDB): domain Bacteria; phylum Actinomycetota; class Coriobacteriia; order Coriobacteriales; family Coriobacteriaceae; genus Collinsella. Next base: position 63,270 of record CAJJTG010000001.1, read on the forward strand.
GGCACAGTCCATCAACCTCGACGGCGAGCAGTACGCCACGACCATCTACTCCTTTACCAAGCAGAAGGAGTACCCGGTCATCGTTGGCAAGCGTTTCCTGTCCGAGGGCGACAAGGTCCTGATCATCGACGACTTCTTGGCCAACGGCTGCGCGCTCGAGGGTCTTATCAAGATCTGCGAGGCTGCGGGTGCCGAGGTGTCCGGTATTGGCATTGCGGTGGAGAAGGGCTTCCAGGGCGGCGGCGATAAGCTCCGCGAGCGCGGCTTCCGCGTTGAGAGCCTGGCCCGTATCGCCGATATGGACTGCGTGACCGGCGAGATCACCTTCGCCTAAGCGTGCAACACAAGCGTTTGGTATGCGATGCGACAAAGGGACCTTCCCTTTGTCGCATTTTTATATGAGGGGAGGTATTGATATGAATGAGAACAAGATGGGATGGCGCGAGTATGCGCGCTATGCCGAGATGTCGGCCGAGGAGTTGGCGCGCGATTGCGAGGTGCAGGTGTTTCGCGCGACGGGTCCGGGCGGGCAGGGCGTGAACACGACGGACTCGGCGGTGCGTATGAAGCATGGGCCCACGGGGATTGTCGTGACGGCGCGCGAGAGCCGTAGTCAGTTTCAGAATCGCGCGAGCTGTCTGCGTAAGCTGCGCGCTGAGCTGGAGCGTCGCGGGCGTCCACCGCGCCGACGCGTAAAGACTAAGGTGCCTCTGCGCTCTCGCCAGTGCAGGCTCAATGACAAGCACTTCAACGCGATTAAAAAGGCCAACCGTCGCAAGCCGGGCGGGGAGGAATGATCTTCTCAATAAGTTGCGGTGAAATAGGGACTGTTTCGCGGCTTTAGCTGCATAAACAGTCCCTATTTCACCGCAACTTAGGTGGGGTTAGCGGGTTGGGTGCCAGACTTGGAGGGCGCCGGGTAGGATGTCGACTTCGATGCGCGAGGCGACGATGGGCTCGCCGTCGGCCTGGATGGGGTAGTCGGGCTCCTCAAAAGTTAGCTCGGCATGGCGGCAGCGGCGCATGCGAACCGGTGGCAACTTGGTATGGTGGCCGTCCTTGGCCGAAAGGAACATAGGCAGGGCTACCGCGCGAGGGACGGGGCCGCAGGCGTAGCAGACGTCGAGCATGCCGTCGCAGGGGTCGGCATCGGGGCAGATGCGATAGCCCGAGCCATAGGTAGGACCAAGCTGAATCGCCATGATGATCGCCCTCACGCGCTCGGCGGGCGCGCCGTCAAAGCTGACTGTCATGGGGTAGTTGCGATAGCGCAGGCCAAACTGCTCAAGTCCCGAAAGGGTGTAGAGCGGAGCACCCGTCAAGCCGGTCTTTTTGCGCAGCTCGGTGGTGCCAAGGCCGATGGCGGCATCAATACCGACGGAGAGCGTCTGGTCGTAATACTCGACGATCGCCTCGCCGCTGCCGCTTGCGGGGTTCCATGAGCGAATCCGCCCGATGTCCTGACGCTGCAGCTCACAGGTGAGTAGCGCGCCAAAATCCTTGCCGGAGAAATCGTCGATGCCGAGCGTCTGGGCAAAATCGTTGCCGGAGCCCACGGGCAGGACGGCAAGGGCGGGGCGGGCGTCCTCCTTTTGCGTCATAAGCCCGTTGACGACCTCGTGAATCACGCCGTCGCCGCCAAGGGCGATAACGGTGCGATAACCCTGTGCCTGTGCGGCCAGCTCCTTGGCGTGTCCCATACGCTCGGTCAACACCAGGTCAAACTGGGATGCGCGTGCAGTCATGTCCAAAAAGCGTTGCAGGCGCTCGGCAACTTCGCGTGCCGCACCCGACTGGGCGGCTGGGTTGGCGATGATGAGCGTGCGACCAAAATCAGTTGCGTGCATGGGGCGACTCCCGGCGTATGACGTGACGGTGCGGTCGCGCTCGGGTCGAATTGCTCCCGATTGTGGCTGCACGGCGAATACTAACGTCTACTCTATCAGGTCGTTGTGGCGCTCGATAGCCTCTGCCACCGTGCCGCCCTCGTCCACAATAAGCGAACGGCGTTTAGGCGAGACAATGCGCTGTGCGGGATATACGCCGCGGTGTCCGCCGGCGAGATAGCTGATAAACGCCACGATCACGAAGAAGCCGGCGGCCGTGCCGTGGAACAGGTCGATGGCCATCATGCAGGTGGTGATGGGCACGTTAAGGCCGGCGCAGAACACGCCGAGCATGCCCAGCGCTGCTAGAAAGCTGGGGTCGATTCCGACGAGGCAGCCGATCCAGCCGCCGAGCGCCGCACCGATGCCAAACAGAGGCGTGACCTCGCCGCCTTGGAAGCCGGCGCCCAGGGTAAGCGCTGTGACGACCAACTTGATGGCTGCGTCCGCCAGGGTGGTGTTGCCTGCAAACCCGGCGCCGGAAAGCCACGTGGAAAGGCCGGCGTAGTCCCAGGCGTCGAGGAGGGCGTAGGCGGCCAAAACCACGAGTGCGCCTATGAGTGCGCGAACGAGGTAATTGGTGATAAAGCGGCCGTACAGGCTCTTGACGGTACGAACCGACCAGGCAAAGAGACGTGCGGTGAGACCAAAGATGATGGCGCTGATGACTACGATGACAACCGTCCGTGGTGTCATGTTGGGAACGCTGGCGATGACATTCGCCTCGTACTCGGTTCCCAAGGCAAGCGACGTAAAGTAGCCGGTAAACGAGGCGACCAGGCAGTAGATGCCCGCGGTGTAGTCGATCTTGCCGATAAAGCACATCTCCATGCCAAAGAAAGCTCCAGCAAGGGGTGAACCGAATACGGCGCCAAAGGCCGACGAGATGCCGGCGAGCATGAGGTCGTGGTGGTCATGCTTTTTGAGGTGGGCGAGGCTCGAGATGTTGCTGGCGATGGTGCCGCCAATCTGCACCGCAGCTCCCTCGCGACCGGCCGACCCGCCCGTTAGGTGCGTGAGCGTGGAGCAGACGAAGGTGAGAACGGCCATGCGCATATGGATGAGGCGTGTGCCCAGAGCGGAGTCGATGACCAGGTTGTTACCGCGTTTGGCGGCAAGGCCGTGGTTTTTGTACACCCATGCGGTGGCAACGCCCACAACGGGAAGCAAGGCGTAGACCCATGCATGGTGCTCGCGATAGTCGGTCGCGATATTCAGCGAGGTCAAAAACGCCCAGGCGGCAACGCCCATGGCGAGCGAGACGATGACGACGAGTGTGAGCAACTTGGCGCTCGCGAGTAGGTTGCGGGCGTTGCGGCGCGTGTCGGCGGCCAAGAGATGCTCGGAGCGGGTGAGCTGATGCCTGCCGGCCATGATGACGTCGTTCAGGGAGAAAAAGCCGCCGTCGTCGAGCGGCTGAGAATGATCCTGCGCTTCGTTTGCGCTTTCGGGTTTGTCGGTAAAAGTCATACGTTCCTCTTTTGGGTTGCAACACGAGCATTATAAAACGCGGTAAACGCGACGAGCCGGTGGGTTGGTTTTGGTTTTGTTTCGCGGCTTGCGGCCGACAGATGTATTCGCGGCCGCGGGCCAGGTCTTGAGCAGGCGGCGAGGGATTATACTGAGAGAAACATAAAGAATCGGCGCTTTTGTTGCGCGCCGCAGCATGCTAGAGGTGTATATGGCTGAGAAACTCATTCCGTTGGAGGACGCGCAGGCGATCGTCTTGTCGCACGTGAATCGCACCGAAGTCGTCGAGATTCCCGTGTGGCAGGCCGCCGGTCTTCCCTTGGCAGAGGATGCGGTGGCCGATATCGACATCTCGCCGTTTGCCAACAGCGCTATGGACGGATATGCCGTGCGCTCGGCGGACTTGGCGCAGGCATCTGGCGAGGCGCCGGTGACGCTCGACGTTATCGGACACGAGGCTGCGGGCCATGTGTTTGAGGGCACAATCGGCGCGGGCGAGACGGTCCGCATCATGACGGGCGCGCCGGTACCCGAAGGTGCCGATGCCGTGGTGAAGTATGAGATCGTCGATGTGCTCGTCGGTGACGGCAACGAGGGTTCGCGTGTGAGGTTCTCGGCGCCTGCCAAGGTAGGGGAGAACGTTCGCTCTGCCGCCGAGGAGGCCCATGCCGGCGATGTTGTGATGCACGCCGGCGAGGTCGTGGCTCCGGCGGGCGCCGGCTTGTTGGCGAGCGCCGGGTATGCGAGCGTGAAGGTGCATGCCGCGCCGCGTGTGGGCATTATCTCGCTGGGCACGGAGCTGGTCGCGCCGGGTGAGCTGCCGGCGCGCGGGCAGATTCGCGACTCCAACTCGTCGGCGTTGATGGCCGAAGCGCTCGATGCAGGAGCCGAGCCCGTGTTCTACGGCATTGCGCCCGATGATGAGCAGGCGATTGCCGAGCTGGTGCATCGCGCCGTGCTGGAGTGCGATTTCGTCATTACGAGCGGTGGCGCCTCGGCAGGCGACTACGACTACGTGACGGCGCTCGTTCGGCGCGAGGGCGATGTGCTGTTTGACCGCATCTCGATGCGTCCGGGCAAGGCCATCACGTTTGGCTTGCTTGGGGGTAAGCCCTACCTGGGACTTTCAGGCAATCCGGCCGCGGCGTATGTAGGCTTTGAGATGCTTGCGCGTCCGGCGATCCGCAAGATGCGCGGCTTTGCCGAGGGTACGCGACCCGTGCAGCAGGCGACGCTCACGCACGGCGTGAAAAAGCGACAGCATCGCCGCTTCTTCGATCGCGCCACGGTTTTGCGCGACCCCGAGACCGGTGAGCTGTTGGTGACCGAGGCCAAGACGCAGAATTCGGCGCTGCTCGGCACGATGCAGCGGGCTAACTGCCTGTTGCGTGTTGACGAAGGACCGTGCGACCTCAAGGTGGGCGATGTCGTGGACGTTGTTCGCGTCGACCTGCCCGAGGGCGCCGTGTTGTAGGAGGAATGCTATGGAGCTGAAGATATCGATCGTGACGTGCTCGGATACGCGCGATCTTGCCCAGGACGAGGCTGGGGCCGCACTCGAGGAACTTATCGAGGCGCAGGGCTGGACGGTCGCCTCGCATGTGGTCGTGCGCGACGACGTCAGCGAGATCGGTGATGCCATTGTGGAAGCCGCCGATGAGTGCCACGCCAATGTCGTGCTCACCTGCGGCGGCACGGGGCTTTCGATGCGCGATGTGACGCCCGAGGCGACGCGTGCCGTCTGCGAGCGCGATGTGCCGGGTATTGCAGAGGCAATCCGTGCGTACTCCATGACCAAGACGCGCCGCGCTATGCTCTCGCGCGCTATTTGCATGCAACGAGGTCATACACTTGTCGTAAACTTTCCCGGTTCTACGAAGGCCGCCCGCGAAAGCTGGGAGGCCATAGCGGACCAGCTGGAGCATGCGGCTCAGATGACAGCGGGCGGCGGACATACCAACTAAGCGGTTTACCTGCGGCGGAGCGACCTGAACGGCTGCTCCGCCTTTTATTTGCGCCCAAGGGGACGGCATTCTGTAGGCATGCTTGAAACTATATTCTCAGACGAGAATAATTTCTCATAATCATTATTCGCATCGAAGTATAATCAAATTACAGAATAAAGCCCGCGGTGGGGTACCCGGGCACAAGGTACGAAAGGGTTGAACATGTTCGATATGGTTTCTCGCCGCGGATTCGTCTCACTCTCCGCTGTCGCCGCTGCCGGCCTTGGGCTTGCCGGCTGCTCCGGCAACAAGGAGCCTGAGGCGACCGGCTCCGATGCCGGCTCCGCCAAGGCCTCTTCCAAGAAGGAAACCGTCGAGCTGCAGGTCTTTGCCGCCAACTCGCTCGAGAAGGCTTTGCCCGAGGTTCAGAAGCTCTACACCGAGCAGACCGGTACCACCTTTGCCGACACGCAGTTTAAGGCGTCCGGCGACCTCGTTGAGCAGATGCGTGCCGGCGCCACGGTCGACGTACTCATCACCGCTTCCAAGGGCACCATGGATGACGCTGAGACTGCCGAGCTCGTCGATGCCGACACCCGTGAGGATATGTTCGTCAACGACCTCGTGATCATTCGCGCCGAGGGTTCCGACACCAAGGTCAAGGCCATCGCCGACGTCGCGAATCTGGACGGCAAGATCGCCATTGGCGATGCCAAGACCGTTCCCGCCGGCAAGTACGCCAACCAGGCCCTGGCCTCCGTGGGCCTCTACACCGGCACCGAGGGCGACGACGGTGAGTATGCTCCCGAGCTCGCCGACAAGGTGGCTTTGGCCGACAAGGTCGGCACCGCTGCGTCTTACGTCTCTACGGGCGACTGCGTGGCCAGTTTTGTCTACAGCTCCGATATCTTCCGCTACGACGGCATCGAGGAGGCCTTCGTGTGCCCCGAGGATTCGCACAAGCCCATTGTGTATCCGGGTGCCGTTGCCGAGAGCTCCGAGCACGCCGACGAGGCCAAGGCGTTCATCGACTTCTGTCTGAACAACAAAAAGGCCCAGAAGATTTGGGCCAAATACGGCTTTGAGCTTTCCGAGTAGTGCGGCTTGGCGCGATAATTCCATCGTTTTGTGTTTCACTCCGTCCTTGTATTCGCTTGGAGCTTTTCGTGCTTAATAGATTCCGCATGCTTGTCGCCTGTGCTTTGACCTTCGCGCTTTGCTGGGTGCCGGGATTTGCGTTTGCTGGGGTCGCTGAGGACGGGGCCCAGGTTGCTGAGACCGCTCATGGGCTTTCCTATGGGATCGAGGGTTTTGAGCGGTTGGCCAAGGGGACCGCTCGTGCTATGGAGGGCCAGCCTGAGGGCTACCGGTTTCCCGTTGACGAGGATGTGGACCTTGTAGTGGCGCCTGCTGCCGATCGCGTTGTGGTGTGGATATCGCCCAAGGCGGTCGAGAAGTATGGATTGGATCCGCAGGATAACGAGTGCGTATCGGGTCTCAAGGCCCTCGTCTGTGAGCTCGACAGCGCAAACTGCATGGGAGGCGCGCAGCTAGGGGACGTGGATCTTCCTTGGTATGTCACGGCGGAAACAACGTTTGATGCCGGCGGGTATACCTATGGCTTTGACGAGCGCGGTGAGGATGGGGACCGCTATGTGGTGATTGCATCAGCCTCGGGTGATGCCAAGGGCGGCGCGCGTTGGCTTGATAGCGCTCAAATGGTTGAAGCGTCGTCTGTCGTGTTGCGGGATGAGCAGGGGCCCTTGACCTCTCTGGCCTCCTTTTTAGGCGACATCGACTATCGCCCGTTTTGGGTGTCCGTTAAAACGAGCGGCCTTGCCCTGCTGATCTCCTTTACGCTGGGTCTGTTCGCCGCGTGGAAGACCATGGGTACCTCGAGTCGCGTGAAGGGCCTGCTCGATTCGGTCTTTACGATTCCTATGGTGCTGCCGCCCACGGTCTGCGGCTTTCTGCTCCTCATGCTGTTTGGCCGCTCGACCGGGGTGGGTCGGTGGCTCATCGCGCACGGCGTCTCGATCGTCTTTACGTGGCCCGCGGCGGTGATGTCTGCCGTGGTGGTGTCGTTTCCCCTGGTCTACCGTACGGCGCTCGGAGCTTTTGAGAGCCTTGACACGCAGATGCTCGATGCCGCGCGAACCCTGGGATGGTCCGAGCGTCGCATCTTTACCAAGCTTATGATGCCGCTTGGCTGGCCCTCGATTGCCGCCGGCGCGGTGCTTGCCTTCGCGCGTGCCATGGGCGAGTTTGGCTGCACCCTGTTCTTTGCGGGTAACTACGCCGGCTTTACGCAGACCATCCCTATCGCCATCTACTTTGAGTGGATGGGCGGCAACACGTCGGTGGCCCTCTTTTGGGTCGTCGTCGTGATCGTGTTTAGTTTCCTGGTCATCCTGTTCATCAACATGTACACCGCTCATTCGCAAGAGTATCGCGAGCGGGGCCTTTCCCGTGCGAAGCGCAAACAGGCCAAAGATCTCGCCGGACGGGGCGATTCGCTCGACCCGGCGGGCGGCGATGCCTTGCGTATCGATCGCGAGGCGCTGGCCGAGCTCATGCGCGATGACGCGGCACCGCGGGGAGGTCGATAAGCTATGTCGCTCGTTTTGGATATTAAGAAACGTTATCCCGGGTTTGTGCTCGACATGCAGCTTGAGGCCGGCGAGGAGTGCATGGCGCTGCTGGGCGCCTCGGGTTGCGGCAAGAGCTGTACGCTGCGCTGCATTGCCGGTGTGGAGACGCCCGACGAGGGCAAGATCGTTGTCAACGGCGTTACCTTTTTTGACTCGGCGGCGGGCATCAACCTGTCGCCCCAGGAGCGCAAATGCGCTCTGCTGTTCCAAAACTATCAGCTGTTTCCTAACATGACAGTGGCCGATAACGTTTGCGCCGGTGTAAAGGACGCGGGTGACGCCGCCGCGCGCAAAAAGCTTGCCGAGCGCTACCTGGGTATCTTTGGACTGGTCGACTTTGCCGACCGTTATCCCGCGCGCCTCTCGGGCGGCCAGCAGCAGCGTGTGGCGCTTGCTCGCATGGTGGCGGCGCATCCGGGCATTTTTATGTTTGACGAGCCCATGAGCGCGCTCGACGCGTATCTCAAGAGCGCGCTTGAGCAGAACATGCTCGACCTGTTCGACGTCTGTAACCGTACCGTGCTCTACGTGAGCCACGATATTGACGAGGCATGCCGCCTGTGCGAGCGCATTTGCGTGATGCATAACGGGCATGTGGAGGAGATCGGCTCCGTCGAGGACGTGGTCCGCCGGCCGCAAACCTTGGCTGCGCTGCGCCTGACGGGCTGCAAGAATACGAGCCGCGCGCGTAAGATCGGCGACGAGGAAGTTGAGGCCCTCGACTGGGGCATGACCTTCAACGTGGGCCGTGAGGTTCCCGATAACGTGGCGTACCTCGGTATTCGTGCGAGCTACTTCCATATGGACAACCGCGCAGAGCGGGGTCGTAACAGCTATGACTTGCATGTGTCCCGTGTGAGTGATTCGCGCTTTGAGCGGCTGGTGTTGCTGGACGTGCCGCGCGTTGATGCGCCCACGCGTCTGCAGTGGAAGGTCAACAAGGTGAGCGTGCCTGTAGAGGAGTTGCCGCAGGCGGGGGAGACCTTGCGCACGCATTTTGATGCGAGCAGGATTCATTTGGTTTGTCGATAGCGCCGGGTAATGCCGTCGGGGATATTAGCCTCGGCGGCTTTGTTTTGCCGTTTGCCGAATGAGGGATGACAAACTCCTATCAATCAAGATAATAATTTATTAAACGACGGCACACGACGCTGTCGTACGAATGTCAACGGTGTTCGCATGGTCGATGACCGTTGATATAGTTGACCTCAACTTGTAAGGGAGGGTGCGCACATGCCGCAAACGACATACATTCGCTGCGTTGCCGCGCGTGCCCTGTATATGGCTCGGAGTCGCATATGAGCAGGTATGTTCACGGCTCCGGGAGAGACGACGCACAACTAAATAATCGACCGCAAAGTAGGTTCCCTAAAATTCCGGGTTTGAGCACGGCCGGGCAATCGCCGCCCGTCGTGCATCGATACCGCTGTTATCCGTTTTTGGTTCGAGAGGGGAACCGTCATGGCTGAAGAATTTGATTTCCATCCGATGTGGGAGAGCCTCGGCATGAATCTTGCCGACCACGACATGCTGCTGGGCGCCGTGGGCCAGATGTACGGCGATATGTTCTTGACGCAGAACAATCGCCCCAAGTCCACGTCCTACCTGGACTTTGTGGCCACCAACATCCACAGCGGCCGCATTAAGGAGATGCTCGACAAGAAGGAAGCCGGCGAGGCCACCAAGATTGTTGGCAGCTTCTGCGTCTACGTGCCCGAGGAGATTGTGCTCTCCTGCGACGGCATTCCCGTTGGTCTGTGCTCGGGCGCCGATTGGGCAACGGACAAGGTCGAGGAGCATCTGCCGCGCAACACCTGCCCGCTTATCAAGAGCTTTGCCGGCTTTAAGCTGGGCGAGGTCTGCCCCTACATCGAGTCGAGTGACTTGGTGGTAGGCGAGAACACCTGTGATGGCAAGAAGAAGGCCTACGAGTTTTTTGCCACGCAAAAGAACATGTACGTCATGGATATTCCCAACGTGCACGACGAGTCGACGCTCGTGACCTGGAAGGCCGAGGTAAAAAAGCTTGCTGCCAAGATTGAGGAAGAGTGCGGCGTCACGATTACGCCTGAGCGTCTGAAGGCCGCCATCCGCGCCGTCAATGAGAAGCGTCGCGCCCTGCAGCGCCTCGCTGCCACGCGCGCTGCCGACCCAGCGCCCATTAGCGGTCTCGACAGCCTGCTGACCGTTCAGGCCGCCTTTATGGACGACACGCCGCGTCTGACCGGGGCCATCAACGATATGGCGGCTGAGTGCGAGCAGCGTGTCGAGGCCGGCGAGGGCGTGGCGCCCAAGGGGACCAAGCGCATCCTGTACACCGGCACGCCCATGGCCGTGCCCAACTGGAAGCTGTTCAACCTCATCGAGAAGGCCGGCGGCGTTGTGGTAGGCGAGGAGTCCTGCACGGGTTCGCGCTATTACAAGGACCTGGTCGACGAGTCCGGTGAGACGGTTGACGAGATGCTCGATGCCATCGCCGAGCGCTACTTTAAGATCAACTGCGCCGTCTTTACGCCCAACGACCAGCGTATGAAGGACATTGTCCAGATGGCCAAGGACCTGCACGCCGACGGCATCGTCGACGTGGCCCTGCAGTTCTGCACGCTCTACGAGATGGAGTCGTTTGCCGTGGAGAAGGCCGCCGAGGAGGCAGGCATTCCATTTATGCACATCACGACCGACTACGCCGGCGAGGATGCAGGCCAACTGCAAACCAGGATTGAGGCTTTCTTGGAAACCATTTAGGACTATTCGTCCCGGCGGCTTCCCCGGGCACCCGATCTTGCTGTTCAAACCGTCGCTTGCGTACCAAAGTACGCGACGCTCCTCTTTCACGGCAACCTCGGGCACCTGGGAAAGCCGTTTCCTTGGTTGGTTAAAAGGTTTGTTAAGGAGTTATATGTCGGAAAATATTGAGCAGCCGTTGCCGTCCACGTTTGAGGAGTTCAACGAGCAACGCAAGGCGGCGTTTATTCGCGTCAAGGATTATAAGCAGGCGGGTAATCGCCTGGTCGGCTTTTTGTGCAGCTATACGCCGCTCGAGATTATCGATGCCGCGGGCGCCTCGAGCGTGGCTCTGTGTGGTACGTCCGACGAGGTGATTCCCGAGGCCGAGAAGGTGCTGCCGGCAAACCTGTGCCCGCTCATCAAGTCTACGTATGGTTTTGCCTATTCGCAAAAGTGCCCGTTTACGTACTTTAGCGACATGATCATCGGCGAGACTACCTGCGACGGCAAGAAGAAGATGTACGAACTGCTCAACGAGCTCAAGCGCACGCACATTCTGCATCTTCCGCAGGGTCGCGATCGTGCCTACGAGCGTGAAGGCTGGTACGAGGAGTGCCGCCTGCTCAAGGAGGAGCTCGAGGGCTTCTACGGCATCACGATTACCGACGATGACCTGCGCGCTGCCGTCCGTCGTCGCAACCGCTTGCGTGCGGCCCAGCTCGAGATGTTTGCACTGCAAGCCAACCAGCCGGCGGCCATGAGCGGCGTCGACCTGATGAGCACCATGTTTGCCGGTACGTTCAGCTTTGATATCGAGGCCTATACGCAGCAGCTGGAGCAAAAGGTCGCCAAGCTGCGCGAGGCCTACGACGCAGGCGAGCGCCCGGTTGCGGCGGATGCCAAGCGCATTCTGATCACTGGTTGTCCGGTGGGCGGCGTGATCAACAAGATCGGTCGTACCATCGAGTCCAATGGCGGCGTGGTCGTGTGCATGGACGATTGCTCGGGCGAGCGCACGGCGGCCATGATGATCGATCCGGAGGCTCCCGACATCCTGCGTGCCATCGCCGACCGCTACCTGGACATCAACTGCTCGGTCATGACGCCCAACGATGGTCGTATGGAAAACACGCTGGCCATGTGCGAGAAGTATCATGTCGATGGCGTAGTGGAGAGCGTGCTACAGGCCTGCCACACCTTTAACGTGGAGAGTGCGCGCATGCAGGAGGCTGTCGAGGGCGCGGGTATTCCGTATATGAAGATCGAGACCGACTACAGCAACGGCGACATGGGTCAGATTGAGACGCGCATCGCTGCCTTCATCGAAACCCTCTAGTTTCCTCAGGCACCGGATCTTGCCCCTCAATCCGTCGCTTGCGTACCAAAGTACGCTGCGCTCCTCTTTCGGGGCAACCTCCGGCACCTGAGAAACCTAGAGCTATGGCGCCTGAACGCGCCGCTACCTTTGATGTTTGGATTAGGAGAGAGCCATGATAGGGATCGGGATCGATATCGGGTCTACGGCGGCTAAGGCTGCTGTGGTCGATGGGGAGGGTTCGGTGGCGTGGACGTGCGTGCAGCCAACCGGGTTCTCCTCGGTCGATGCTTCCGAGCGGCTGCGCGAGGCACTGGCAGCGGCCGGCTATGACGTGACAGCCGACGACGTGCGCGTGATCGCGACTGGCTACGGTCGCATCGCGGTGCCCTATGCGCACAAGGTCGTGACCGAGATCACCTGCCACGGCACCGGTGCCGTGCGCCTGTTTGGCGATCACGGCACGGTGATCGACGTGGGCGGCCAGGACACCAAGGTCATTCAGCTTGAAAGTGGCCGCGTGGCCAAGTTTGCCATGAACGACAAGTGCGCCGCCGGCACGGGGCGCTTTTTGGAGATCATGGCCGACCGCCTAGGCATTTCCCAGCAGCAGATGGCCGACCTGGCGCGTTCCGGCGAGCCTACCAAGATCAGCAGCATGTGCACGGTGTTTGCCGAAAGCGAGGTTATCAGCCTGATCGGTCGCGGTGAGCCGCGCGAGAACATCGCACGTGGCGTGATCGACAGCGTGGTCTCGCGCGTGGCGACCATGGCCGGGCAGGCCGCAGGCGGCCCGTACTACCTGACCGGTGGCCTGTGCGAGAACGCCTTCGTGGTGGAGCGGTTGGGCGAGCTACTGGGGTCGCCGGTGACCACCTCGCCCCAGGCTCGCTTTGCCGGTGCCATCGGCGCGGCGATTCGCGCGCAGGCGCTCAATTAATGCATCCGCCCCAGGCTCGCATTCATGCGTATACTGGGAGAAAATGATTGACCGATGAGAGGAGGTATCGATGGCTGACGATCAGATTAAGCTCACGTCTATGACTGCCGCGAGCGGTTGAGCCGCTAAGTTGGCTCCTGGAGCCCTCGCCCAGGTCCTGGGCGACTTACCCAATGTGCATAACGACAACCTGCTCGTGGGGTTCGATACCTCCGACGATGCGAGCGTCTTTCGCGTTGGCGATAACCTGGGCCTCGTTCAGTCCATCGACTTCTTCCCGCCGATGGTCGACGACCCGTTCCTGTTTGGCCAGATCGCCGCGGCCAACTCGCTGTCGGACATCTATGCTATGGGCGGGCGGCCGAGTCATGCCATGAACCTGCTCTGCATACCCAGTTGCCTGGGCGTCGAGGTTGCCGGCCAGATTCTGGCGGGTGGCGCCGACAAGTGCGTCGAGGCCGGCTGCTCTATCGCGGGCGGCCACACCATCAACGACGACGAGCCCAAGTACGGCCTGTCCGTGAGCGGCTTTGTCGCGCTCGACCGTATGCTCGCCAACAGCGGTGCGCGCGTGGGCGATGCGTTACTGCTGACCAAGGCGGTTGGCTCGGGCATCATCACCACGGCCATTAAGGGCGAGCTTATCGAGCAGGACGAGGCCGCAGCCATGTTTGACTCGATGCGCACCCTCAACGAGGCGCCGATTCGTCTGGCCGAGGGACTCGAGCTTCACGGCTGTACCGACGTCACGGGCTTTGGCCTGATCGGGCATGCGTGCGAGATGGCCGAGGGCTCGGGCGTGCAGATTGAGCTTGCGTCAGGGGCCGTACCGCTCTTTGACCAGGTGCTCGACATGGCGCGTCTTGGCATTATCCCAGCCGGCGCCTACCGCAACCAGGACTTCTTTGGCCCCCGCGTGGCGGCCGACGATGACCTGGAACCGGGCATGTTGGATGCGCTGTACGATCCGCAGACCTCGGGCGGCCTGCTCATCGCGGCGCCTGCTGCCGATGTGGATGAGCTTTCGCGTCGTCTGCATGCCGAAGGACGTATCGCCGCCGTCGTCGGTCGCGTGTGCGAGCCGGTGCCAGGCGGCCCTGCCGTCCGCGTTGCCCGTTAACGACACGTTTATCGAACTATGCACCGTTCTAGAACGATTTATTCGAAAGGAAAAAAGCTATGTCTACCAAAATTGAAGTCAATGCCATGGGCGATGCCTGCCCGCTGCCCGTCGTCAAGACGCTTAAGGCACTCAAACAGCTTGATGGCGAGGGCGCCGTCGTGACTTCGGTCGATAACGAGACGGCCGTGAAGAACATCTCCAAGATGGCACAGGAGAAGGGCTGCACGGCCTCGGTCGAGAAGATTTCGGACGCTGAGTGGCACGTGACTGTCGCGACCGCCGGTGCCGTGGCCGTTGCGGACCCCGAGCAGGACGGTGCCGCTTTCTGCGACGCCAGCGCCGGCAAGGGCAAACTCGTCATTTCCGTCTACACCGATTGCATGGGTCGTGGCGACGACGAGCTGGGCCACAAGCTCATGAAGGCGTTTATCTTTGCCGTGACGCAGCAGGAGGAGCTGCCTGCGACCATGTTGTTCTACAACGGCGGCGCCAAGCTCACCGTTGAGGGGTCGCCGGTGCTCGATGATCTGAAGGGCCTGGCGGAACAGGGTGTCGAGATTCTCACCTGCGGTACCTGCCTGGACCACTTTGGCATCAAGGACCAGCTTGCCGTGGGCGAGGTCACCAACATGTACGTGATCGTGGAGAAGATGGAGCAGGCCGTGCGCGTCGTGCGCCCATAACGTATTGGTTGGAGTTGCCATGAGGGAGAAGCGCCCGGCGCTTGTCATCACGTTTCCCACCACGGCGGCCGCCATGGGCTGCGAATCTCTGTGCATCGAGCGCGGTCTTCCCGGACGAACGATTCCCGTGCCCGGGGAGGTCGCTGCCGGTTGCGGTCTGGCGTGGAAGGCGTTGCCTGCCGATGAGGAGCTGCTGCGCGGCGAACTCGCCGCGGCGGGCGTTCCCACCGAGGGCTATACCGTGATTGATATGTGGGAGGTCGTGCGATGATCTACCTGGATAACGCGGCGACGACCATGCACAAGCCGCTGACGGTCATCGATGCCGTGACGCAGGCGATGTGCTCGCTCGGCAATGCCGGGCGCGGCGCCACGTCGGGCGCCCTCGATGCCGCGCGTACCATTCACGGCTGCCGCGCCAAGCTTGCGCGCTTGCTGGGCTGCCCGCGGGCGGATCATGTGTGCTTTACGCCCAACTCCACCGCGGCGCTCAACACCGTCATCAATGGCGTGGTGCGCCCCGGCGACCGTGTGGTCACGACGGTGCTCGAGCACAACTCCGTGCTACGTCCGCTCAATCGCTTGGCGGCAGAGCAGGGTGTGACGGTTGATCATGCGGGTTGCGACGTGAACGGCGCGCTCGACTACGACGAGCTCGAGCGGCTAGTCACGCCCGGTACGCGTGCCGTGGTGGTGACGCACGCCTCAAATGTGACCGGCAACGCGGTCGACATTGCGCGCGTGGCGGCCATGGCCCATGCGGCCGGTGCGCTGGTGATCGTCGATGCCTCTCAGTCTGCCGGCACGGCGCGTATCGATATGCATGCCATGGGGCTCGACATTGTGTGCTTTACCGGCCACAAGGGGCTCATGGGGCCCCAAGGCACCGGCGGCCTGGCCGTGGCGGAGGGCATTGACGTGTCTCCGTGGGCCATGGGCGGCACGGGCGTGCACAGCTTTGACCCACTGCAGCCACTTGAGTGGCCCACGCGGCTCGAGGCGGGCACGCTCAACGGTCACGGCATAGCGGGCCTTTCTGCCGGTCTCGACTTTATCGAGGCGCAAGGCGGGGTCGAGGCGATTGCGGCGCATGAGCGTGCGCTCGCCGATCGCTTCCTTGCCGGTGTGCGCGAAATCCCGGAGATCAAGCTCTACGGCGCTTTTGACCAGCCGTCGCGCTCGGCGATCGTCTCACTCAACGTGGGCGATATCGACTCTGCCGAGATCTCGGACGCGCTCATGCAGGGGTGGGGGATTGCGACGCGCTCCGGCGCCCATTGCGCTCCGCTCATGCACCACGCGCTGGGAACCGAGCGCCAGGGCGTGGTTCGGTTCTCGTTTGGTTACTTCAATACGGCCGAGGAAGTCGACATGGCGATTGAGGCTCTGCGCGATTTGAGCTGCGATTAGACCAACCTTTTGCGCCCTTAGATAAACCGTTTACGCTACCTTCCCGCATTGTCGCTTATACAGGGTAATGTGAAATGATGGCCCACACTGGGACTCTGTATCTTTGCGAATTACGGGAAGGTTCCTATGAACAGGATCACTGCTGCCCTCTATAGGTTTTTGGTTGTCTATCTTTCGGTTGCGATGGTCGTGACCTCGATACCGCTTGCGCCCCGCGCGGCTTATGCCGATGACGCCGGGGCGCTTGCCGTTGAGAGCGAGGCCCAAGAGACCGACTCGGGCTCCGATACCGATGCGGTCGATGAATCATCATCTTCGGACGAAAGCGCTTCATCCGCGTCTTCCGACCAAGAGAATAATACGCAGGACGACTCATCCAGCGCGGCATCCGATGCCCCCGGGACGAGCCTAGCGCAGGACCTCACAAGTGCTGTGACTGATTCCGATGCTGCAAAGAGCTCGCCTGCAACGTCAGAGTCCTCGTCCGATGACAGCGAAGTCGATCCCCTCGTGTATGAGGATCCAACGGTCTATGAGTATGCCAAGCTTATGCCGAACGGCTATGTGTATCCGTGCGATGCAGGCGGAAGCGTTACGGTAGAGATTGATGGAAACGACCCGTATGGGAGCTCTGTCGACGGTAAATTGGTAACCAATCTGATCGTTGATTACGGAGTGGATGGGGTCCCCGGATATATTTGTGAGTATTCCTCCAATCTGCGTTCGGTGCGTTTTGAGAACAGCTCTATTTCTTCAATTGGACTACACGCCTTTTCTGGGTGCTCCAATCTCGCCGATATCAGCTTTTCCGGTATGACCATTGGAAGTATCGGAACAGGGGCCTTTTCTGGGTGCGGATCGCTTACGAGCCTGAACATTAATGACGTTGCTACCATCGGCTCTATGGGCGATGCCGCGTTTGCCTGGAGCGGGCTGCGGTCTACGGGTCTCGACAAGGTCGTTGGTCTCAGTTCGATTCCTGAGAACGCTTATAATGCCTGCAGCGCTCTGACCGATACCGGTCTGGGCGGGAACACATCCATCACGTCAATCGGCGTTAATGCGTTCAAAAACTGCTCCCGCCTTGCGACGACCGGACTTGAGAGCAATACGACGATCAAGACGCTCCGCGAAGGTTGCTTCTCCGGGACCAATATGAGCGGCGGGCTGACGCTGCCCCTTTATTCCAAAATCGAGGAACTGCCGAGCCGTGCGTTCTATGGCTCTAAGCTCGAAACCGTGTACCTTGGGTGCGACCATGTGGTGCTCATTAATTCCACCACGTTTCCCAAGCAATACATGACTGTCATGGTCCCTGCCAAGATGGTTTCGCAATACGAAAGCGGCCACCCTAAAGAGGTTTGGGAGAGCTGTAATGGTAGCCTGCCCGTCCCCGTAGGCAAGATGCTCCAAAAGATTGAGATCTCGCGTGATCCCGACAAGATGGCCTATCAGCCGGGGGAAAAGATCTCGCTCGAGGGCATGAGTGTCACATTTCAATATCCTCATTCGACGATGGATAGCGACTACGAAGCGCTCATAAAGGAAGAACTCGGCGAATACCTTACGGCGACCCCCTGCGATGGTGATGTCTTCGACGAGTCGATGGACGGAGAACCTATACAGCTCGTGTACGACGATGGCTACACGCGCCTTGTCGCGTACAGCAAGGGCAACCTGCAGCAGGCGGCCTACGAGTATGCCAAGCTCATGCCCAACTACTATCTGTATCCGTGCGACGCAAACGGAAATCTTACAGTAGAAATCGATGAGAACAGCCCGCGCGAGAACTCCGTCGACGGTCGAATGGTAACGAATTTGATTGTCGATTACGGGGTGGATGAAGTCGACGCACAGCTCTGTGCCGACTCTACCAACCTGCGTTCAGTGCGCTTTGAGAACACTTCCATTTCCAAATTCGGATTGCACGCCTTCTATAACTGCCCGAATCTCACCGATATCAGCCTTTCCGGTATGACCATCGGCACCATCGGGAAAGAGGCATTCTATGGCTGCAAGTCGCTTGCGAGCCTGAACATCAGCGAGACTACTACCATTGGCTCGATGGGCGACGCCGCGTTTGCCGAGAGTGGACTGGTGTCCACGGGGCTCGACAAGGTTATCGGCCTCACATCGATTCCCGACAGAGCCTACGAAGGCTGCAAGGCTCTGACCGATACCGGCCTGGACAAGAATGCCTCCATTACATCGATTGGCGTTTGCGCGTTCAGGTTTTGCTCGAACCTTGCTACCACAGGGCTCGAGAGCAACACAACGGTCGAAACGCTTGGCCACACCTGCTTCTACGGCACCGACTTGAGCGGCGGACTGACGCTGCCATATAACTCCAAGATCGAGGAGTTGCCGGAAAAGGCGTTTGGCAGTACCAATCTCGAGACCGTGTTCTTTGGGTGCAACCATGCGGTGCTCATTAACACCGACACGTTCCCCAAATACAACATGACCGTCATGGTCCCTGCCAGGATGATTCCGAAGTATGCTAACGGGCATCCCAAAGCTGTTTGGGAGAGGTGCAACGGCTGCCTGCCCGTCCCGGTGGGCAAGGTGCTCGAGAACGTTGGGATCTCACGCGACCCCAACAACATGACCTACGAGACGGGGGAGACCATTTCGCTCGAGGGCATGAGCGTTGAGCTCGATTACCCGCATACGGTATCGATTTGGAACTACGAGGCGCTCATACAGGAAGAGCTCGGCGAGTACCTTACGGCCACCCCCTGCGACGGTGACGTCTTCGATGAGTCGATGGACGGACAGCCCGTAAAGCTCGTGTATGACGACGGCTATTCGCATTTTGAAACCCAGACCAAGGGCACGCTACGGCTCAAGAAGCCTGAGCCGACGTCGTTCCAGATCTCCTATGCTCAAACGATCGATAAAGGCGAACGCAAACTGATGGACGGCGTTGAGCTGCCCGATGTTTCCGGCGCGACGACGATCGATGCGGGCGCCGAGGTCACGCTCGATGCCGGTGCTTTGGGGATGCTCAACGACAACATCACGTTTAAGGGCTGGTATGACACCGAGTCCGGCAAGTATATCTCCAAAGAGACGGCCTACACGTTTACGCCGGATAAGGATCTGTCCCTGGAGGCTCGCTTTAAGCTCAAGGACTATGCGGTGCATGTCAACGATGCGCAGGCGACCGATTCGTCGCAGGACTATGCGCACCTGAGTGTTACCGCCCAAAACTGCTATCGCAATGCCGGCGAGACGGTTGAGGTTTCTGCCGTCACGGATAACGCCCTGTTCCTGGGCTGGTATCTGGGCGAGGGCGATGATGCGTACGCCGCGAGCGATCAGCTCGACTTTACCTATACGGTGGACAAGGCGGACGCGATTGTGTCCGAGGACAAGACTGACGCTAGGATCGAGATCACTCCGCGATACTGCGCTCCGCAGGCGAGCGTTGTGCTGAGTGTGGATGGGGTCGATGAGAACGGGCAGCCGCTCGGGCAGTTCCTTTCCACCGGTCTGTACGGCATCGGGTCGCGCGTAACGGTCGTGGCGGTGCCAATGCCTGGCTATGTGTTTGACTACGCGACCGATGCCCTCGGCAACGTTGTCTTTACCGGCGACGATGGTCCGTCCTACACGTTTGTGCTCGAGGGAGATGTGCAGTACACCGCGCATTTCCGCGAGGCGACTGACCCCGACGAGTCACTCGCGGCGCTTAAAGCCGCGCTCATTGCCGCGATTACGGCTGCGGCCGTTCTCGCCACCATGTATGGCCTGGGCGAGATTGTCGACCCCATCGCGGCCGACGCGGTGATTGAGATCGGTATGGCCGACAACATTGAGGATGTTGCCGCTGTGGGCACCAAGGTGCTCAAGGAGATTAAGGACATCATCGACGACCACAAGAAGCCCAAGCCTCATGGCGACCATAAGATTGAGATTATTGCCACCGCGCAGCCCGAGGTGGGCGGCGTCGTTACCGGAGGCGGTATCCACTATGAGGGGACGGTCGCCACGCTCGAAGCCGTCGCAAATCCCGGCTATCGCTTCGTATGTTGGAAAGAGAACGGCGTCGAGGTCTCGACATCTCCTCTCAAGACGATGACGATCACGGACCTGACGCCCGAGGTTGTAAAGATGACGGCCGTCTTTGAGAAAAAAGTCGAGGTCACGGCAGTTGCCGAAGCCGATGGCATTCAGGCCGATTTTTCGACGGGCTGCACCGCAAGCCCTGTAAAGCAGAGCATCACCCGTGGCGATCAGGCTATGGTCATTGCGAGCGAGGGTCCCGACTATGCCTTTGTGGGATGGTTTGAGGACGGCATCGAGGTTTCGCCCGAGCGCACGTATATCTTCGAGGCCGAGGTCGACCGCCATCTGGTTGCGCGCTTCCGCAAGGCGGACAAGACTATTCTGGTGAATACCGATCCCTTCGATAGCGCCGAGGTGCTGTGCGATGGCATGCCAGTCGTGGATGGCAAGGTTCGCGCGAAGGATGGCGATATTCTCACGTTTACGATGCGGCCCAAGGTGCGCCCCGACAATCCGGAGAAAACGTACCGTTTTGTAGAGTGGCGAGAAACCGATGCGCAGGGTATCACGATTGCCAACAAGCAGGAAGTTTGCGAATACCGCGTTAACGGCAATGCCCGAATTGAGGCCGTAATGGACGGCAGAGATACGCATACCGTGCGTGCCGAGGCCGACCCGCTCGAGGGCGGCACCGTTACGCTGAAGCGCGGCGAGACTGCCGGCATGGTTCTCGAGGTCCCCGAGGGTGAGCGCGTGACCGCGGAGGCTACGCCATCCGAGGGCTATATCTTTGACGGTTGGTATCTGAGCAATGGTGGCTCGGATACTACGTCGACGCTGGTTTCGAGCGAGCGTTCGTATACCTTTGAGCCCATTACCGACTGCGTGGTCCAGGCGAAGTTTACGCGTGCCTGCAAGGTGGACGTTGTCGTTGAGCCGGCCGCGGCCATGGCGGGCAAATATATGGTGCACGGTGAGGGCTACTGCATGAAGGGCGAGCCTGCCACGCTGAGCATTGAGCTCACGGCGGAGGCGAGCAAACAATTTACCTTTAAGGGCTGGTACGACGCCAAGACGGACCTGCTTTTGGGTACCGACCCCAGCTATCTCGAGTTCTATCCCGAGGACGTGGAATGCACCGTGCGCGCGGTGTTTGAGGAAAATACCTATACCGTGACGGCGAAGGCCAAGAAGACCTTTGTGGAGCGCGGTACGGTTGAGATTGAGGGGCACCCGGGGGTATCTTCGGTTACCTGCGGATATGGCGACACGGTGATGCTCAAGGCGAAGGCCAATGACGGCTACCGCTTTGACCATTGGAAGGATGACTCCGGTAAGGAGTACGACTCTGCCGAGCTGGTCGTTAAGGTTACCAAGTGCGACACCTATACCGCGATCTTTACCGACTCAAAACCCGAGGTAATGGTCACGGCCGATTCGTGGCTCGGCGGTACTGTGACGTGTAATGGGACCGTGGTGAACCCTACGACCGATACGTTCAAATTAGGGGAGACCCTTCATCTGACGGCTAAGGCCCATCCTGGTTTTTTGTTCTGGGGTTGGTACGTCAATGGTCGCCTGAAGAGCCTTAAGCACGAGACCTCGTTGGTTGCGAAGGCTCGCGGTAAAACCGGACACTGCGTTATTACCGCGGCCTTTGTGCCGATCGATACCGTCTGCGTGCCTCTCGCCGATCCTGCGGAGGGCGGCACCGTCAAGGCGAGCCGAATCCTTGCCGACCGCGGCGCGGAGGTTGCCCTTAAGGCGACGCCCAATCCCGGTTACGTCTTTACTGGTTGGTATACGGCCGACGGCACGTTTGAGTCTGCCGATGCGGAGTTCACCTGCCACCAGGAGCGCAGCCATGTGCACGTCGCTCGCTTTATGGCAAAAAGCTATGAAGTCGACGCCACGACGGTAGTCGATTCCGGCACCGGTTCGCTGGTCGAATCGAGCGTCGCCGGCTGGGTCGAGGGCGCAGGCACCGTCGAGGCGGGGCATGCCGCCACGCTGACGGCGCATGCGCTTTCGGGCTATGCGTTTGAGTATTGGGCCGATGCCTCGGGCGCCGTGGTAAGCCGTGACAGCACCTATCACGTGGTGCCGACGTCTGACACGACGCTTCAGGCCGTGTTCTCGGCAAAACAATATACGGTGGACGTCTCGTGCGAGGAGAGCATGGGCACGGTCGAGGGCGCGGGGGCGTATGCCGCTGGACAGGTCGCAACCGTGCGTGCGGTCGCCGCCGAGGATACGGCTTTTGTGGGCTGGTTCCGTAACGGCACATGCGTGAGCTCCAAGAAAACCTATCGATTTACCGTGCGTGAGGATACGTCGCTCTATGCCGTCTTTGCGTCGGGTTCGTATGTCGTGCATACCGTTGCTTCGCCTGCCGAGGGCGGAGCCGTGAGCGGCTTTGGTGGCTATGAGGCTGGCGACCGCGCAACGCTTCGTGCGATCGCCAACACCGGGTATTCGTTTGCGGGTTGGACGGACGACAAGGGCGAGACAGTCAGCGAGAACGCCGACTATACTGTTAAGGTCGCGGGTGACGCCACCTATACGGCGACCTTTACGCCTAAGTCCTATCAGGTCGTTTTGAGCGCGAGTGACGATAGCGTTAGCACTCTGAGCGGCGAGGGCTCCTATCAATTCGGTGATACGGTCGAACTCAACGTTACGCCTACGGGAACCAAACGTTTTGTCGGCTGGTATGTCCTGGATGCCGAGGGCAACAAGTCGCTGCTGAGCTGCGACGCCCATTGTTGGGTTAAGCTCGACAAGGATATGGTCGAGGGGCTCGAGGACGATACGTTGGAGCTCCAGGCCGTGTTTGCCGATCCGTACGAGGTGACCGTTACGGGCGAGGTCGTGGTGAAGGACAAGACTTCGAACAGGGGCTGCCGTGTTACGGGCAGCGGTAGCTTTGCCGTGGGCGACCAGGTGGAACTGTCCGCTGTTGCCGGTATGGGCTATCGCTTTGTGGGCTGGAGCACCGATAAGGAGGGCACCTCGATTGTCGAGACCGCGACGACCCTCGATGTGACCGCCACGCAGGACATAACGTACTACGCGCAGTTCGAATCCGATGGACAGGTGACCATTACCGTCACCGGCTCGTCCATCTTCCGCGGTACGGCCCTTCTGGTCGACGGCATTCCTGCCGGTAGCAGGTCATACGACAGGGGTGACATGTTTATGGCCATCGCGATCCCGTGGAAGAAGTACCACTTCTCGCATTGGGTCGACGATGCGGGTGTTACGGTGGGCTACAGCGCTTTCTATATCGGTACCGCCAAGGAGAATAAGCAGCTTACGGCTGTGTTCTACGAGACGGGCTGCGATGTTCAGGTCGCTACGTATCCCAAGGATGCGGGCTTTAGCATGGTTGCGCTTGGTACCGGTGGCTCCTACCACTCCGCCGCGATTATGTTTACCGTGCCGCACAAGGGTTGGAAGTTTAAATACTGGGCCGACGAGAACGGCATGCCTGTGGGCGCCACACCGGTGATCAACCGCGTAGTGTTTGGCAACCGTACTTTTACGGCCGTTTATGAGCGGGCGTCGATGACGGTTACGGCGGTGGATTCGCGTCAGGGCGGACACGTCGAGGGCTCCTCCGAGGACGAATCTCTGGGCTATGCCGTGACCAACGAAGTCGAGAACGGTACGTCCACGACCCTGACTGCCGTTCCCGATGCGGGCTATGTGTTCGATGGGTGGTATGCGCGCAATGACGACGGGTCGTTGGGCGATGAGCCGCTGAGCACGGATGCTACCTGGACGTTTGTCCCCGAGGACAACATGACCGTCGAGGCGCGCTTTGCGGAGGCGCCTAAGTACAAGGTGACGGCCCGAGCGGTCAACGGATCGGTTGATCCGGAGTCTGCTTTGGTCGCTACGGATGGCAAGGTGACGCTTTCGGCGGCGCCCGATGAGGGCTGCTACCTGACGCGCGTGACCGTTGCCGAAGAGGCCGGTGATGACGGTTCGGCCGGTAATGCCTATGACCTCGATATTTCTGACTATAAGGGTGGGGCGTACGAGGTCACACTGAGTGGCGTGAGTGCTCCGCAGCAGGTCACGTTTGAATTCGCAAAGGCTGCGGCTCCGGAGGTGCTCGCTCAGCCGCAGGATACGAGTGCTTATGAGGGCGATCCGGTTGAACTTTCGGTTGCCGCCGAGGCGGGGCGCAACGTTCGCGTCCATGCGGCCGTGTCTTCTGGATCCGCTGCAGACGTCAAGCTGAGCTACCAGTGGTATCGCGTGTCTGACGATAGCGGCAAGGCGGTGGCGCTGAAGAGCGAGACGGGGGAGACGCTTTCGATCGCCCAGCTCGACAGCGACGGCGAGGGCGAGTACTTCTGCCGCATTACGCAGAACTACCTGGGCACGGTGACAAAGACGGATACCGAACATGCGAAGGTATCCATCGTGCCGCGAGAAGCACTTGTGTTTAACGGGCGCGTGCTGCCGGTGGCGACCGCTCACGATGAGTACCGTGCAGAGATTGCTGGTGCTACGGGCGGCAAGGCACCGTATGCGTACAACTTGGATGATGTTGAGGTTCCTGAGGGCATGCAGCTGACGCTGGCAGATGACGGATCGGGCGCCTTGGTGCTCTCGGGCGTGCCTGCGGCTACGGGTGTGCATAGCTTCAAGATTAGGTGCACTGATGACCTGGGCAACAAGTGCGATGCGCACTTCGCGCTGCTCGTGAAGGCGAAGGAAGTCCCGCTTGCATTTGAGGGCCAGACCTTTACCTACAACGCGACGGCGCAGGCCCCGGAGCTTTCGGGCGTGCCCGAGGGTTGCGAGGACGATGTCAAACTGACCTATGTTGGCACGGGCGACACACATTACTCGTCGGATCAGGCGCCGGTGGATGCCGGCACGTATCGTGCGGTGGTGACGCTCGACGCCAAGGGATATGTCGGTAATGCCTCCTGTGACTTCACGATCGAGAAGGCCCCGGTCGATATTTCGATCGAGACGTCTGATGTGACATACGATGGCGCACGACACGGTGCGGCGGTTGCGGTTGCCGGCCTTGATGCGTCTGGCTATTCCGTTGCCTATTGCGGTATAGATGGAACGTCCTATGGTCCGACGGCGCTGGAGCCGTGCGACAGTGGCAACTACCGCGTCACGGCTAAGGTGACTGACTCCAACTATCAGGGTAAAGAGTCCGCCGAGTTCTCGATTGCAAAGGCAAGCCAGGTCATTACGGGAACGACGAGCTATTCGGGCGTGTACGGTGGAGACCCCATTGTGTTTAACAACGTTGCCCAGACTCCCGTGACTTTTGAGCTGGTCGATTCCGATGACGATACGGGCCCGGTTTCGATTAAGGGACGCTGCGCGACGGTGAAGGCTGCCGGTACGGCACGTGTTGTCGCCCATGCCAAGGCGTCTCGAAACTATCTTGCCGCCGAGGACGTCGAGTTGACGGTTTCCGTTGCACCTGCCCAGTTGCTGGTGAAGGTCGACGATGCCGAGCGCTTTGAGGGCCAGGAAAATCCCGAGTTTACCTCCAGCTTGGTGAGCCGTTGCGACACCTCGGACGTTAAGGTTACGTACTTCTGCTCGGCGAATAAGAAATCGCCGGCGGGTGAGTACCAGATCGACGCGGCGGTTGCGGATCCGAACTTTGATGTCGCGGTCGACCCCGGTACGCTGACGGTCAAGAAGAAGCCCGAGCACTACAAGGTGACGGCGAAGGCAGTCAACGGTTCGGTCGACAATGCTTTGGTTTCGGTTGTTGAGGGCGGGGACGCGACCCTCTCGGCGACGCCCGACGAGGGCTGCTACCTCGAGCGCGTGACGGTCGTGCAGGCCGGCTCGGATGCGACCGTTGACCTCGACATTTCTGATTACAAGGGCGGGGCGTACGAGGTCACGCTGAACGATGTCACCGCATCGCAGGAGGTCACGTTCGAGTTTGCGAAGGCGGACGCTCCGCGTGTGGTCGCGCAGGCGCAGGACGTGAGCGTCCACGAGGGCGATACCGTCGCGCTCTCGGTCGCTGCCGAGGCAGGCAAGAACGTCGCCGACCACGCGGCCTCGTCCACGGGTTGCGCTGCCGAGGTTGAGCTTTCCTACCAGTGGTTCCGCATGGCGAATGGCAAGGCCGTGGCGCTCGATGGCGAGACGGGGGAGACGCTCTCGCTCGCGGACCTCGATGACGAGAAAGCCGGCGAGTACTTCTGCCGCATCACTCAACGCTACCTTGGTACTGAGAAGCAAGCGGACAGTGATTGTGCCGCCGTTTCCGTCGTGCCGTGGGACACCCTTGTGTTTAACGGCGACCTGCTGCCGGCAGCGAGCGCGCACGGCACGTACCTCGCAACGATTGCCGGGGCCGCGGGCGGCAAGGCTCCGTACGAGTACGCATGGGATGAGACGAAGCTCCCCGACGGGTTCAAGCTTTCCCGTACACCGGGCGGTCTGACGCTCTCGGGCATCCCGTCCAAGACGGGCGTTTCCGCCTTTGATATCACTTGCAGGGATGCTCGTGGCGAGGCCATGACCGCCCGCTTTGCGCTCGTTGTCCAGGCAAAGCACGTAAAGCTATCGTTCACGGATAGCGACTTTACCTTTAATGGCGCGTCGCAGGCGCCCGAAGTTTCCGGTGCTCCTAAGGTCTGCAAGGGCGACCTTAAGGTCTGGTACTTTGGTACTGGAAGCACGCAATATTCCTCGACGGAGGCCCCGACTGATGCCGGCACGTACCGCGCTGTCGCCACGCTGCGCGGCCACGGCTACATCGGTGCCGCCGCCTGCCAGTTTGAGATCGCTCTGGCAAAGCTCAAGGTGAAGGTTGACGACGCCGAGCGGTTCGAGGGCGAGGCGAACCCAGCGTTTACCTCGAGCCTGGAGAGTGCGGTTGACACTTCGGGTGTGAAGGTCGAGTATTCCTGCGATGCCGATGAGAGCTCTCCTGCTGGCGAGTACCAGATCGGCGCGACGGTCACCGACCCGAACTTCGATGTCGAGGTCGTGCCCGGAACGCTGACGGTGAAAAAGAAGCAGGAGCCCGTCGATCCAGACCCGGTGGTTCCGGACCCGGACAATCCTGATCCGGACAACCCGGATCCCGATCAGCCTGATCCTGGTCCCAACCCCGACCCGGATCCTAACCCTGAACCTGATAATCCTGATCCGGGCCCCAAGCCGGATCCCGATAATCCCGACCCTGATAACCCCGAGCCCGATAACCCGGACAAGCCCGAGCGCATTGAGGTGACGGCAAAGGCGGTCAACGGTTCGGTCGACAACGCTTCCGTCACCGTTGATGCGGGCGGCGACGTGACGCTCTCGGCGACGCCCGACAAGGGCTGCTACCTCGAGCTGGTGACGGTCACGGAAGCCGGCTCGGACAAGGCCATCGATCTCGATATCTCCGACTATGAGGGCGGGGCGTACGAGGTCACGTTGAGTAGCGTCACCGCGTCGCAGGAGGTCACGTTCGAGTTCGTGAAGGCGGACGCTCCGAAGGTGATCGCCCAGCCGCAGGATGCGAGCGCCCACGAGAGCGATGCTGTCGTGCTCTCGGTTGCTGCCGAGGCGGGCAAGGGCGTCCTCGACCACGCGTCCTCGTCCACGGGTTCCGCCGCTGATGTCGAACTGTCCTATCAATGGTTCCACATGGTGGGCGGCGAGGCCGTGGCGCTCGAGGGCGAGACGGGGGAGACGCTCCTCATCGAGGGCCTCGATGACGATTGCGCCGGCGAGTATTTCTGCCGCGTCACCCAGCGCTACCTTGGTACCGAGACGCAGGTGGAAAGCGATCGTGCCGTCGTTTCCGTTGTGCCCCGGGATGCCCTTGTGTTCAACGGCGGTCTGCTGCCGGTCGCACGTGCGCGTAGCACGTATCGCGCGACGATTTCGGGCGCCGCGGGTGGCGAAGCTCCGTATGAGTACACGTGGGACGACGCTAAGCTCCCCGACGGGTTTAAGCTTACCCGCACAGCGGGCGGTTTGACGCTCTCGGGCACCCCGTCCAAGGTCGGAGTGTCTACCTTTGACATCACGTGCAAGGATGCTCAGGGCAAGACCGTGACCGCGCACTTTGTTCTTGTCGTTCAGGCGAAGCGGGTCGAGCTTGCATTTGAGGGCGGCAACTTCGTCTATAGCGGTGACGCCCAGGCGCCCGAGGTCACGGGGGTTCCCAAGGCCTGCGAAGGTGACCTGAGGGTCAGGTATTACGGGACGGGCGGCACGCACTATTCGTCGAGTGGGGCCCCGACCGATGCCGGCACATATCGCGCCGTTGCCACGCTGCGAAGCGACGGGTATATCGGCGCCGCCTCGCGCAAGTTCAAGATTTCACCGGCGAAGCTTAGGGTAAAGGTCGACGATGCTGAACGCTTCGAGGGAGAGGCGAATCCCGCCTTTACCTCGAGCCTAAAGAGCTCGGCCGATACCTCGGGCGTGAAAGTCGAGTACTCCTGCGTCGCCGATGAGAGTTCCCCGGCGGGCGAGTACCAGATCGGGGCGACGGTCGCCGACCCGAACTTCGATGTCACGGTTGAGCCCGGTACGCTGACGGTGAAGAAGAAGCAGGAGCCTGTCAACCCGGACCCGGTGGTTCCCGATCCGGACAAGCCCGATGGACCCGATCCGGACAAGCCGGACCCGGACAAGCCCGAGCCTGACCAGCCTGATCCGGGCAAGCCTGAGCCCGACAAACCGGAGCCTGATCAGCCGGACAAGCCGGACCCGGATAACCCGGATAAGCCGGAGCCCGGCAACCCGGACCCGGATAAACCCGGGACGCCCGATTCCGACCAGCCGGATTCAAAGGATCCGACAAAACCCGGTAGTTCGGATGACTCCGCAGCTGATAAGGCAAAGGCATCGGGCGCGGAAAACTCCGGCAAGAAGGAATCTTCCAAGTCGAGCGCTCAGCAGCTCGCCGACACGGGCGATCGTGCGCCATTGGCCGTCGCCGTCGCTGTAGGCGCCGTTGCGCTTGTCGCGCTGGGACTCGAACTGCTGCGTCGCCGTCGCTCGGACGCGTAACGGCTCAAAAGGGGCGGCTAGATTGAAGCTTTGCGCGATTTAGTCTGCTAAAGCGTATATACTTGCGGGACGGGTCTTTTGCCCGTCCCGTTTTTGTTTTGACTCGAAAGGTGGTCCCATGGCTTCATTCGCTCCGCGCGGTCTGCGCTCCGACCATGTCGTCACCGTCGGCATCGCTCTGTTCTCGATGCTCTTTGGCGCCGGCAACCTCATTATTCCGCCGCTGCTGGCGCTGCAGGCAGGTTCCGCCACGCCGGTCGCCATGTTCGGCTTTCTGATTGCCGCCATCGGCCTGCCCGTCATGGGCTTTATCGCCGTGGCGCTTGCCGGAACGGCGCGCGAGCTTGCTGGCCGCGTGCACCCCAAGTTTGGCGAGTTCTTTGTCGCGGCGGTGTATCTGGCCATTGGCCCGTGCCTGGCCATTCCGCGTACGAGTTCCACGGCCTTCGAGATGCTGGTGCCGCTGTTGCCCGAGGGCGTCTCGCTCGGCACGGCGCGCCTGGTGTTTGCCGTCGGCTTCTTCGTCGTCGCGTTTGCGCTCACGCTGCGCCCGGGCGTCATCACACGCGTGCTCGGCCGCATTACGGGCCCCGCGCTCATTGCCCTTATCGTGTTGGTCGTGGGTGCCGCCGTGGTCTCGCCGCTGGGTCCCGCTGCCGCGCCGCAGGCTCCCTATAATGCCGGTGCTGCCGTGCAGGGCTTTTTGACCGGCTATCAGACCATGGACCTGCTCGCGTCGCTCGCCTTTGGCATCATCATCGCCGAGACTATCCACGAGCTGGGCGTTACCGATGACAAGCGCGTTGCCTTCGAGATTTCGCGCTCCGGCGTGATCGCCGGTGTGCTCATGGCCATCATCTACTGCGGCCTGGCGCTTGCCGGCGCGCAGCTCAGCACCGTGATGCCCGATGCCACCAACGGTGCCGCCATCCTTGCCCGTTCGGCCTCCATGCACTTTGGTCTTGCCGGCACGGTCGTGGTCTTTGCGATCTTTTTCCTCGCCTGCATGAACGTGTGCATCGGCCTTATCAGCTGCTGCTCGCGTTACTTCTGCGAGACGTATGTGGTTAAAGGGGGAGCGGAGGCTTCCGAGGAGGCCATGCGCCGTCCCTTTGCGGTTCTCGCCTTTGTGTTCGCGACGTTTTCGTGCGTGCTCTCCAACGTGGGTCTCGACGTGATCCTCATGTTCTCGGTGCCCATGCTCAACGCCCTGTACCCCGTCGCCATCGTGCTGGTGCTTATGGGTCTGGTGCACGGTTTTTGCGACGCGCATCCGCAGGTGTGGGTCTGGGTCGGCGGCGTTGTCGCAGTGCAGAGCGTGATTACCTCGGTCCGCGATGCGTTCTTTACGGGCGCGTGGCTGCCGTTCGATGCGCTGCCGCTGGCAGACATTGGAGCCGCGTGGGCGCCGGTTGCCGTGGTGGCGTTTGTGATCGGCCTGCTCCACAGTCGGTTTGTCGTACATTCGAGGAGCTAGGGTATCGTCGCTTGCACAGGCGGGGAGTCTCCCCTATAATTTCCTTCGCTTTGGGACACGCAAGGTTTAGACCTTAGCTGCTCAACACCTTCGGGACGTGGCGCAGTTTGGTAGCGCGCCTGCTTTGGGAGCAGGATGTCGCAGGTTCAAATCCTGTCGTCCCGACCATATCTTGCGGGCGTAGTTCAATGGTAGAACCCCAGCCTTCCAAGCTGATGACGCGGGTTCGATTCCCGTCGCCCGCTCCATAGGATAGTTTTAACGGCTTTGGCTCCATTTGGTGCCAGAGCCGTTTTCATAAGCGTGTCGGGCGACGGGAATCGAACCCGCTCCGCGCCCACCTAAGTTGCGGTGAAATACGGACTGTCTTTTGGCTTTTGCGAGCCCATTAAAGGCCGGGGTAGCTAATTTGGAGCGGGCTTTTTGACTGCTCTAGCGATCGGCTGGCAAATGTGGCCAAAAAAGCCCTGTCACAAAATGACCGGTCTGGTGCTGAGCCACGAAAGCGGCCCATCTACTACGTTTGGCCCGCAGGGGTCGACCATAGCAGCAGTTTCGGAAAATCGGCAAGCCGTCTACCAGCTGTTTTGATATTTGGGATTTCTGTATGGTCGAGGGTAATCGGTTAAACGTAGTAGATAGGCCCATTTTGTGGCGAACAGTAGGATTCGCGGTCCAAGGCTGCCAGTTTCGGATGGCCAACCTGGAAGTTGCGGTGAATTAATTTCTGAAAAGCGCGAATAAGCCTAATCTAGGAACTATTTCACCGCAACTTAGGAGGGGATGGGGCTAGCTGCGGGGGCGGTGGCGGAGCTTGTCGATGGTGGAGTCGATGCTGCGGCTGCGAGCTTCGGCTGCGGTTTGGCGCTTGCGGCGGTAATCGATCATGCCTTGGATGATGGGCTTGCCAAAGCTCACGACATCATCGTTGTAGATGGCGGTTCGGGCTGCGAGGAGGCAGTCGGTAAAGTCCATATGGGTCTTGCCAAAGAGTTTGATGGCAAGGGCGACAACGGTGGGCTCGTCGACCATGACGTCATCGAGCAGCCTTTTCATGGCCGCAGCAATCTCAACGCGGGGAACCTTATAGACGTCGCGCAGCGTGACCACGACGCGCGTGATGATTTCGGGGTAGACACGAGCGGTGCGGGTGGCGATGACCTTGGCGGCGCGCGGTGACAGAACTTCGTCGTCGTCAAGCAGGTAGCGTAGGATGACGGTCTCGTCGATGATGGTGCTACTCATGGATATCTACTTCCTCGGGACCCAAAATCGAATCGTCGCTTTCTGTAGCAAGGTATTCAATCCAGACATTGCGCTCCTTGGAGCGGCGATTGGGGTCCCCATTTGCTTTGAGCGATCCATAGGCGGCGGTGCCGTCCTTTGAGCGCACGGCGACCGGCTGAAAGGGGAGCTTGCGCATCAAAATGCTCTGCGCGACAAATAGACGTACGGCCTCGGCGAGCGATGTGCCCATGGCGTCGTAGAGACGTTCGGCATGCTGCTTGTCTTCCTCGCGAATGCGCACCTGCAGGATGGCTCGTTTTTGAGTCGATGACATCACTGGCCCCCTTAATGAGCGTGCAATATAGTCGGTCAAATGCGGCATGTGCCGATACTTGAGCATCTTATAACGATTACTTTATTTCACTCAAGTTGATAACCATTAACACGAATACAAGCGTAGTACATCCAAAACGAGAGCGCGTAAAAATCTCTGCAGCGTACGCGTGTAATACACTCGCCTTTATATCCTATTGAGAATAATCCTAACCAGCCCAAACTCCTGCAATACACCCGTATTGCAGGGGTTACGCTCAAGTTTACCCCCTGCAACTGCGTATATTCAATCTGTATACCGTTGGAGAAATTCTACCGAGTGCCTGTTTCGCCGCATGCATTCGATACGCCGATGCCAGGCCACGGGCGGCTTGGGACAACGTCGACAGGGTCTCTCCGGCATGGGATTCAGGAGGGAGTGAACAACATGGGCAATAAACGAGTCGTAGCCGATTCCTCGCGCTGCATTGGGTGTCAAACCTGCATGGCAGCGTGCATCGAGGCACACGACATCCCCGGCAACATCGCCGCACCGCGCCTGCGCGTGACGCGTACGTACGAGATCTCCGCACCGGTGGCTTGCCATCACTGCGAGGATGCCCCGTGCGCCAAGGCCTGCCCCACGGGCGCCTTGTTCTTTGATCCAAAGAACCATCGCATCGGCGTCAACGAGGACAACTGCATCGGCTGCAAGAGCTGCGTCATGGCCTGCCCCTTTGGCGCCGTGAGCGTGGCGACCACGCAGGTCCCCGTCTTGATGGGCGACGTGCGCGTGGGTTCGCAGACTAAGAGCTTCGTGCTCAAGTGCGACCTGTGCGTGGACCGTCCCGGCGGTCCGGCGTGTGCCGAGGCGTGCCCGACTAAGGGCCTCACCCTGGTAGACGAGGAGCGCCTGGCGGAACTGACCGCCGAGCGTGCCCGCGCCACCATCGAAAACGAGGCGTAGGCGGGCGGCCATACAGGCCCGACGATTGTCAAATACGTACCGATTAATCGGTAGCAGAGAAAGGAAGGAGGGTGTCATGGAGAAGCATAAAGTGATCTGCCCGTACTGCGGCGCCGGTTGCCAGTTTAACCTCCTGGTCCAAAACGGCCAGGTCGTGGGTACCGAACCGCTCAACGGCATCACCAATCAGGGCGAGCTGTGCCTTAAGGGCATGAGCGGCTACGACTTCATCAACGACACCAAGATCTTGACTCCTCGCGTACTGCACCCGATGATCCGCCGCACCAAGGGCGCGGATCTTGAGCGCGTAAGCTGGGACGAGGCACTGGATTTCACCGCATCTAAGATGCAGGCCATAATTGACGAATATGGTCCTAACGCTGTCATGACCACCGGCTCTTCGCGAGGCGGCGGCAATGAGGCGAACTACGTCATGCAGAAGTTTACGCGTGCGTGCATCGGCACCCACAGCGTGGACAACTGCGCCCGTACTTGACACGGCCCTACTGTCCTCGGTCTGATGGACACGGTTGGTTCAGGTTGCATGTCATGCTCCATCCCCGGTATGGAGGATGCGGGCTGCATTTTCCTCTTCGGCTATAACCCTGCCGATTCGCACCCCATCGTCGCAAGGCGTATCGTGCGAGCCAAAGAAAAGGGTTGCAAGATCATCGTCGCCGACCCGCGCCATATCGAAACCGCGCGTATCGCCGATCTCTACCTTCCGATCAAGAACGGTTGCAATGTTGCGTTTCTCAACGCCTTTGCCAACTGTCTGGTCAACGATGGCCTCTACGACAAGGAATTCGTCGCCGAGCATACGAACGGCTTTGACGAGTGGTGGGAGACCATCAAGAACTACACTCCCGAATCCGTACAGGACATCACGGGTGTCGAGCCCGCGTTGATCCACCAAGCTGCCGAGATGTACGCCACGGCGAAGCCCTCTGCCATCATTGGCTGGGGTATGGGCGTATGCCAGCAGAAGCAGAACCTGAAGACGGTGCACACCATCGCCTCCATCGCCTGCGTTGCCGGCCAGATCGGCAAACCCAATTCCGGCCTCGCGCCCGTGCGTGGCCAGAATAACGTCCAGGGCTCCTGCGATATGGGCATGCTGCCCAACCTGTACCCTGGCTACCAGAAAGTCACTGACCCCGCTGTGCGTGCCAAGTTTGCCAAGGCTTGGGGCGTGCCCGAGGAAAAGCTCCCGCTCGAGGAGGGCTATAAGCTCACCGACCTGGGCCACCTGGTCGACGAGGGCAAGGTGCACTGCTTCTACAACTACGGCGAGGACCCGGTACAGACCGAGCCCGATTCGGCCGGTATGCGCAAGACGCTCTCCGAGCTGGATCTGTTCATTTGCCAGGACATCTTTATGACGCAGACGACCATGCTCGCCGACGTCATCCTGCCTGCCACCTCTTGGGGCGAGCACGAGGGTGTCTTTACCGCATCCGACCGTAGCTTCCAGCACTTTGACGCGGCCGTTCCGCCCAAGGGCGAGTGCCGTCACGACTGGGAGATCTTCGCGGACCTGTCCACGCGCATGGGCTACCCCATGCACTACGACAACACCGAGCAGATCTGGAACGAGTGCATTAGCCTGTGCCCCAACTTTGTGGGCGCGACCTACGAGAAGATGGCCCCCGAGGGCGGTTACGCCCAGTGGCCGGTCAAGAGCACCGATGTGAACGACCACGGCACGGCCGACATGTTCGCTGGTGGCAAGTTCACCACCAAGGACGGCCGCGCCAACCTGATGGCGCACGACTGGGAGGCGCCCTCCGAGCTTCCCGACGATGAGTACCCACTCATCCTGTGCACCGTCCGCGAGGTCGGCCACTACAGCTGCCGCTCGATGACCGGCAACTGCAAGACGCTGGCGCTGCTTGCCGACGAGCCCGGCTTTGTCCGCATGAATCCCGCGGACGCCCAGGCGCGCGGCATCAAGAACGGCGACATCGTCTCGATTCACAGCCGCCGCGGCCAGGTATACAGCCGCGCCGACGTGAGCGACCGTATCAACAAGGGCACGGTCTATATGACCTACCAGTGGTGGATCGGCAAGTGCAACGAGCTGACCATGCACAAGGTCGACCCGGTCTCGCATACGCCCGAGGACAAGTTCTCCGCCTGCCAGGTCGACGCCATTGCCGACCAGGTCTGGGCCGAGGGCGAAGTCGAGCGTCAGTACACCGAGCTCAAGCAGGCTCTGGTGGACGCCGCCGCTCCCCAGGACGTTGAGCCCGGCGCCGCCAAGTTCGACGATGAGACGCACGTGAACCAAATCGTGTAGTCCCGTTCTCGTTGGCTTTTTGGGCCGGGCGTCCCGCACGTTCGGGAGCCCGGCCCGTTATTTTGAAAGGAAGTGGGGATGAACCGCTTCATCGACATCAACCCGGAGAGGTGCATCGGCTGCGGAACATGCCAGTCCGCCTGTGCCGACGCCCACCGGATGCAGGGTCTTCAGGATACGCCGCGCTTGGCGCTCGTGAAGACCGGCGGTATTTCGGCCGCCCTTGCCTGCCACCATTGCGAGGGTGCCCCCTGCGCCGAGGTTTGCCCGGTGAATGCCATCGAGCACGATGGCGATCGCATCCACGTCAAGGAGCAGGAGTGCATCGGGTGCAGGCTGTGCGCCATTGCGTGCCCCTTCGGAGCCATCCATCCCGATGGCACGTCTATCGCCGGTGTCGCAGGCATGTGCGATCCGACGCCTTCGTATCCTAAGTCCCTGAGCAGCCTGCTTACGTGGGCTCCTGGCCAGTACACTTGCGCTGTCAAGTGCGACCTGTGCGCCTTCGATCCGGACGGCCCGCATTGTGTGGCGGCGTGCCCCACCAAGGCGCTGACCGTCATGGGCGGCGCGGCCGATCGCGAGCTCGACGAGGCAAAGCGCCTGCGCTCGATCGAAAATGGTCCGGCCGTCGACGTTACCGCTGTGGCTCAGGGCCTGTCCGAGAAAGCAGAAGGGAGCGTAAACAATGGATAGCATGACGCTGTTTATCGCATCGCTTGTCGTCTCGTGCATCGGTGCGCTCGCCTCGGTTCTGCTGATCAAGGCCGATAACGCCGCCAAGACCGCCGGCTGCCTTATCGGCGCCGTCGCCGCGGTGCTTTCGTTTGTGGCCGGTATCCAGGCCGTGCTGGGCGATGTCACGTCGGTCGACACCATCGTGTTCTTCCCGTTTGCCCATTTCCAGCTGCTGCTCAATCAGCTGTCCGGCCTGTTCGTGGCGCTCATCTCGGTGCTCGCGTTTGCCGGTTCGATCTACGGTCTCAACTACTTTGATGAGTACCCGGGCAAAAAGGGCCGTGCCGGCTTCTTCTTTAACACCTTCGTGGCGTCCATGATGCTCGTCATCACCGCCGACAACGTGTTTTGGTTCCTGGTCGCCTTTGAGCTCATGTCGCTTACCTCGTACTTCCTGGTCGTGATCGAGGAGAACGAGAATTCCATCCATGGCGGTTGGCT
The DNA here is from genome assembly GCA_905194675.1 of uncultured Collinsella sp. Taxonomy (GTDB): domain Bacteria; phylum Actinomycetota; class Coriobacteriia; order Coriobacteriales; family Coriobacteriaceae; genus Collinsella. The sequence goes on from CAJJTG010000001.1 coordinate 99,917, forward strand.
CTACTTTGTGATCGCGCACGTGGGCTTTGTGCTCATCATGGCGAGCTTCCTCACCATGACCAACTTTGCCGGCGGCTCGTTTGCCTTTGCGGATTTCCGCGCCACGCAGTTTAGCCCCGCGGTGGCATCCGTGTGCTTCGTGCTCGCCTTCTTTGGCTTTGGCGCCAAGGCCGGTATCATCCCGCTGCACGGCTGGCTGCCCAAGGCACATCCCGAGGCGCCGTCCAACGTGTCGGCCCTAATGTCCGGCGGCATGATCAAGATCGGTATCTTCGGTATCCTCAAGGTTGGTCTCGACCTGCTCTCCGCCTCGGGCGTTCAGGTCTGGTGGGGCCTTATGGTCATGGTCTTCGGTGCGATCTCGTCGGTCCTCGGCGTGGCCTTCGCCCTGCAGGAGCATGACATCAAGCGCCTGCTGGCCTATCACTCCGTCGAGAACATCGGCATCATTCTGCTCGGCGTCGGCGCCTCCATGGCCGCCATGGCGCTCAACTCTGTCGGCATCGCCGTCCTGGCTCTGATGGCCGCCCTCTACCACACGTTTAACCACGCGATGTTTAAGGGCGAGCTGTTCTTGGGCGCCGGTGCGCTGCTGTACTCCACGGGTACGCGCAATATGGAGAAGATGGGCGGCCTGTTCCGTCGTATGCCGGCAACGGCCATCTGCTTCCTCGTTGGCGCACTTGCCATCTCGGCCATCCCGCCCTTCAACGGCTTTGTGTCCGAGTGGTTTACCTACCAGTCGCTCTTTAACGCCGCCATGCAGGGCGACAAGGCCGTCATGATCGTGGCCGTGTTCGCTGCCGTTGCGCTTGCCATTACCGGCGCTCTGGCCGTCACGTGCTTCGTCAAGGCCTATGGCGTCTCCTTTGCCTCCGCGCCCCGCTCCGAGGCCGCGGCCAATGCCAAGGAGGTTCCCGCCCCTATGGTGTTTGCGCAGGGCCTGCTCGCGGCCATCTGCGTCGTGCTGGGCATTGGCGCTCCCGTGATCGCGCCCGTGCTGGTCGATGTCGCCGCGTCCGTGCTGCATCCGTACGGTGGCGTATTTGCCGCCGAGGGCATGGAGCTCATGAACCAGTACTCCGGCGCTGCCACCTCCACGCCCGCGATCGCCATTGCGCTCGTGGTGCTTGTCGGCCTTGCCTGCGGCTATCGCAAGCTCAAGACCGTCGGTAAGGTGCAGAAGTCTCAGCCGTGGGCATGCGGCTATGCTCCCAACGAGCATATGCCCGTCGTGGCCACGACCTTTGCCTCCGAGGTGTCCTGGTTTATGCAGCCGCTCTACACGCTGCGCGACCGCTGCACGGCCGTCTGCTGGTCCATCGCGCACTTCTTCCAGAAGCTCACCGGTGTGGCCGAGGCTGTGGAGCCCGTACCCGACAAGGTTCTCGTCGATGCCCCGCATAAGGGTGTCGAGAAGCTCGCCGACCTCGCGACTAAGCTCGAGGGCGGCAACTACAGCATCTATATCTGCTACATCGTCGCGGCACTCGTGGTGTTCCTCGTGCTCGCCGTGCAAATGGGTTAAGGAGGGGAGAGCATGAACAACATCGTACTTGCCGTTCTGCAGGGCGTGGTCGTCATGGCCGTCGCGCCGTTCTTCTCCGGTCTCGGCCGCGTGATTCGCGCCAAGATGCACAACCGTCGCGGCCCCAGCATCATGCAGGACTACCGCGACCTGGCCAAGCTCTTTGCGCGCCCCGAGTCCCAGAGCGAGGACGCGAGCTTTGCGCTGCGCATTATGCCGCCGCTGTTCTTTGCCGTCGCCTTTATGCTCGCGATGGGCTTGCCGCTCTTTACGGCACAAAGCCCCATCCCGGTCTTTGGTGACGCCATCACCATCATGTACAGCCTGGCGCTCGCCCGCTTCTTCTTCGCCCTCTGCGGTGTGGATTCGTCCAACGCCTACGCCGGTATCGGCGGCGTTCGCGAGCTGCTCATGAGCGTGCTTATCGAGCCGTCCATGCTGCTGGCACTGTTTGCCGCCGCCCTGGTGTGCGGCTCCACCGATATCGCCACCATGGGTCAGCACATCATGACGGGCGCCATCGACGCGCCGGTCGCCGTGATCCTCGCCGGCATCGCCTTTGCGATCGCCTGCTATATGGAGCTCGGCAAGCTGCCGTTTGATCAGGCCGAGGCCGAGCAGGAGCTCCAGGAAGGTCCGCTCGCCGAGCTTTCCGGACCGTCGCTTGCGATGGCCAAGCTCGCCATGTCCATGAAGCAGGTCCTGGTCGTCGCCTGGTTCTGCGCGATCTTCGTCCCCTGGGGCGAGCCCGCGACCGTGGGCATCGCGGCCGTTCTGGGCGCGGTCATCTTCCTGGTGAAGTGCCTTATCGACTTTGTCGTGTGCGGCGTGATCGAGAACTCCTGCTCGCGCTCGCGTTTTAAGGTGCTCGGCAATCAGACCTGGGCCGTCGTGGGCATCGCCGTTCTGGCGTTTGTCTTCGTGGTCGTCGGCGTGTAGGAGAAGGGAGAAACAATGTCATTTGCAGTCAGTCTGTCCCTTCTCGGCTTGGTCGCTATCGCGGCCCCGATGGTGGCCTCGGTGCTCGTCGCCCTGTTCCCCCGTCCGTACGCCAAGTGGTTCAGCGTTTTGGGTGCCGCCGTCTCGACGGTCTGCACCATCGCCCTCGCCGCGAATTTCGCCGGCGCCGGCATGCCCGACACGCAGGTCCCCCTGATCTCGTTTGGGCAGACCCTCGTCATGGGATTCACCTTCGATCGCATGAGCACGCTGCTCGCGCCCGCCTTTGTGGGTATCGGCCTGCTTGTCGTGATCTATTCGATTCCCTATATGAGCGAGAATAATCGTGAGCATCCCGATGCGCCTCGTCGTCGCTTCTACGCGTACCTCGCGACCTTCATCGGCGCCATGGCCGGCCTCGTGTACAGCTCGACCCTTTTGGGTCAGCTCGTATTCTTTGAGATCACGGGTGCGTGCTCTTGGGGCCTCATTAGCTACTACATGTCGCCTACGGCCAAGAAGGCCGGCATGAAGGCCCTGATCATCACGCATATCGGTGCGCTCGGCCTGTATCTGGGCGCCGCCATCGTGTTTGCCCACACCGGCACCTTCGCCATTACCGCGATTGCCGGCCTCGACGCCAAGCTCAAGGCTATCGTCCTTTTGCTCGTGCTGTTTGCGGCCTGGGCCAAGTCCGCACAGGTTCCCATGTACATGTGGCTGCCTTCGGCCATGGAGGCGCCGACGCCTGTTTCGGCCTACCTGCATGGCGCCTCGATGGTCAAGGTCGGCGTGTGCGTGTTCGCGCGTGCGCTCGTCTCTGCCGGCGAGGTTCCCGAGATCGTGGGCTGGGTCGCCATTATCGACGCCATGGTCACGATGCTCTTTGGTTTCCTTATGTACCTGCCGCAAAAGGACATGAAGCGTCTGCTGGCTTTCTCCACGATCGCCCAGCTCTCCTATGTGTTCTTTGGTCTGGGCCTTTCGGTCTTTGGCAGCCAGCTGGCCTTTGATGGCGCCGTGTGCCACATCTTTAACCACGCCTTCGCCAAGACCCTGTTCTTCCTGATCGCTGGTTCGTTCTCCTTTACGCTCGGCACGCGTATGCTGCCCAAGCTTCGCGGCATCGTAAAGAAGTACCCGATCTCGGGCGTGGGCTTTGGTGTCGCGGCACTCGCCATTGCCGGCGTGCCGCCCATGAACACGTTCTTCTCGAAGTTCCAGATCATCGCCGGCGGCTTCTCTGTGGGTGCCGGCAACGTCGCGATCCTGGTGCTCGTGTGCATCATGGTCGCCGAAACCGTCGCCACCTTTGCCTGGTTCCTTAAGTGGATGGGCTATTGCCTGCCCGGCGAGCCGAGCGAAGAGGTCGCTGCGGGAGCCCCGCTTCCCCGCGCGATGGCGTTCGTGTTCATCGTGCTCATCATCATGGTTATTGTCAGCGGCCCGCTTTCGGCCAGCTGGATCGGTTAGGAGGTAGAACGACATGGGTTATTCGATCGTCAACATCCTTGGCGGCCTTCTGATCGTCACGTCCACCATGGTGGTCGTCTCAAAGAACATCAAGCACGCCATCCGCTGGTATGCGGTGCAGTCGCTGGTGCTCGTGGGACTGCTCGCTACGCTCGGTGCCACCACCGGTGCGCAGGAGTTGCTTATGTGGGCTGGATCTGCCTTTATCACCAAGGTCGTCCTGGTCCCTTATATCCTCAACCGCGCATACAAGAAGATGGGCGAGCCGAGTGACGCATCGCTTAAGGCCGGCCTTAAGCCTGCGTGGGCCATTTGCATCATCTCCGTGGAGGTCGCGATTTGCTTTGCCGTCGTGACGCAGATCAGCCTGCCCACGGCCGAGGTCGCAACGCCTGCGCTCGCAATTAGCTTCGCTCACTTCTTTGTGGGCCTCACCTGCATCATCTCGCAGCGCAACATCATGAAGCAGATCTTTGGATACTGCCTTATGGAAAACGGCAGCCATGTGACGCTCGCGCTTTTGGCCCCCACCGCCCCCGAGATCATCGAGATCGGTATCGCCACCGACGCCATCTTTGCCGTCATCATCATGTCCATCGTCGTGCGTCGCATTTGGGACGACTCCCACTCGCTCGATGCGCGCGACCTGTCCGAGCTGAGGGGGTAGTCCATGGAAACGTTGATTCTCGCCCTGCTCGCGACTCCTTTGGTGTTCTCGCTGGTCATGGCGTTTTTGCCCAAGAACACGTCCTATAACGTGTTTGCCGGTCTCAACCTGGTCTCCGTCGCAGCCGTCCTGGTGCTGTCGATTATGACGGCCGGTGACGTCCTTATGAGCGGCGAAACCGCGAGCGCTCTTGGCCTGTGGTTCCACCTCGATTCGCTGGGCGCCATCTTTGTGCTGCTCATCGGCTTTATCGGTTTTCTTACGGGGCTGTTCTCGCTGCCCTATGTAAAGGCCGATATCGAGGAGGGCTCCATGCCCGCCGAGCGCGCCAAGCAGTATTTTGCGCTGTTTAGCCTGTTTGTGTTCACCATGCTGCTCGCGTGCCTGTCCAACAACATGATCCTCACGTGGGCCGCCGTGGAGGCAACCACGCTTTCCACCGTGTTCCTCGTGGGTATCTACAAGAACAAGACGGCCCTCGAGGCTTCTTGGAAGTATGCGATGGTCTGCACCGCCGGCGTGGCCTTCGGCCTGTTCGGTACGCTGCTGATCTACGCCAACGCCGCCGACGTGATTCCCAATGCCCACGAGGCCGCATTCCTGTCGTGCGTGCTGCCGTATGCCGATCAGTTCGACCCGACGCTCATGCGCCTCGCCTTTGCGTTTATCGTGATCGGTTTTGGCACCAAGGCCGGCCTGTTCCCCATGCACACTTGGCTGCCCGATGCCCACTCCCAGGCCCCGAGCCCTGTCTCGGCCCTGCTCTCGGGCGTGCTGCTTAAGTGCGCCATGCTTGTGATCATGCGCTTCTACGGCTTTACTATCCAAGCCGTGGGCGCCGAGTATCCGCAACTTTTGCTGCTGATCGTCGGCACGCTGTCCATTTTGGTGGCGGCGCTTTCGATGTTTCGCCAGGACGACCTCAAGCGCCGCTTTGCGTACTCGTCTGTGGAGAACGTGGGCGTTATCGCCCTGTGCCTGGGTATCGGTGGCCCGCTGGGTATCGCCGCGGCCCTGCTGCACTGCGTGTTCCACGGCTTTACCAAGACGCTTGCCTTCTGCGTGTCCGGCAACATCCAGCACGCCTTTGGCACGCGTAGCCTGGCCAAGATCCAGGGCGTCGTCGAGGTTGCACCCGCAACCGCCGCGCTCGCCGTCCTGGCACTGCTCGGTCTTGGTGCCTTCCCGCCCTTTGGCATGTTTATCTCCGAGTTCCTGACTTTTGTCGCCGGTGTTACCGCCGGTCCCATGTGGCTGGTCGTCGTGGTCGCCCTCGGTCTTACCGTGGCCATCTCCGCGCTCACCCGTATCGCACTCAAGTCGGTATTCGGCCATGCGCCCCAGGGCATGGGCAAGCATGAGGCCCCGGCGCTCATGCTTATCCCCGAAATCATCCTGGCTGTCATGATCTTGTGGTTTGGCATCGCCACCCCGCTGCCTCTCGTGCACGGTGTGGAGACCGCGACCGGCATCGTGCTCGAGCAGAGCACCGAGGAACTTCACGCGACGCCGATGTACCGCGCTGTGTTCGGTACTGAGACCGCTCAGAGCGAGGTGGAGTAACGAATGATTGAAACTGAGAACAAGGTGTATGCCCGTCGCTGCGAGAGCCATGTCGAGGCCCTGCGCCGCGCCGTTCCGGGCTGCATCGAGAAGGTCGAGTGGCAGTGCGAGGACCAGCTGACGATCACCGTCAAGCAGGACAAGCTGCCCGAGGCCGTCCACTACCTGTATTACGAGCGCTACGGCTGGATTCCCGTAATCATCGGCAACGACGAGCGCAGTCTGTGCGGTCGCTACGCCGTGTACTACGTCATCTCCATGGAGGGGGAGGACCCCGGCTGGGTGACCGTGCGCACCGAGGTCGATCCCGCCAAGATGACGTTCCCGTCCGTGACGCCGTTCGTCCCCGCCTGCGTGTGGGGCGAGCGCGAGCTGCGCGACATGTTCGGCCTGATCCCCGAGGGTCTGCCCGATCGTCGTCGCCTGGTGCTGCCCGACGATTGGCCCAGTGGCCTGTACCCGCTGCGCAAGGACTCCATGGACTACCGCTTCCGTCCCGCTCCCGCGAGTGACATGGAAAACTACGAGTTCTTGGCCGATACCAAGGGCAAGGAGACGACGCTTGTCCCCATGGGCCCGTTGCACATTACCTCCGACGAGCCCGGCCACTTCCGCCTGTTCGTTGAGGGCGAGACGATCGTCGACGCCGACTACCGTCTGTTCTACGTGCACCGCGGCATGGAGAAGGTCGCCGAGACGCGCCTGAACTATGACGCCGTGACGTTCCTCGCCGACCGCATCTGCGGCATCTGCGGCTGCGCCCACTCGGTGGCCTATGCCGAGGCCGTCGAGCGTGCCCAGGGCATCCATGTCCCGCCGCGCGCCCAGTACATCCGCGCCATCATGCTCGAGGTCGAGCGTCTGCACTCGCATCTGCTCAATATTGGCCTGGCGTCGCACTACACGGGCTTCGACTCCGGCTTCCAGCAGTTCTTCCGCGTCCGCGAGAAGTCCATGGACCTGGCCGAGAAGCTCTCCGGTCACCGCAAGACCTACGGCCTTAACGTGATCGGCGGCGTGCGTCGCGACATTTTGGCCGAGCAGAAGCTCTCCACGCTCACGACCATCCACCAGCTGCGCTCCGAGGTTCAGGAGCTCGTCGACGTCTTGCTCTCCACGCCCAACTTTATTGAGCGTACGAGTGGCATTGGCATCTTGGACCGCAAGATCGCACGCGACTTCTCGCCGGTCGGCCCGCTCATGCGTGGCTCGGGCTATGCCCGCGACGTGCGTTTTGACCATCCCTTCGACGGCTACGCCGATCCGGACGTCCAAAAGATGCACGCCGCTACGGCCGACACCTGCGATGCCTTCGGCCGTACCGCCGTTCGCATCCAGGAGGTCTACGATTCGATCGACATGATCGAGACCATGCTCGAGAACTGCCCGTCGGGCCCCATCCTCACCACGGATTGGGAGTACACCCCGCACAAGTACGCCATCGGCGCCACCGAGGCGCCGCGCGGCGAGGACGTGCATTGGGCCATGCTCGGCAACAACCAGAAGTGCTACCGCTGGCGCGCCAAGGCCGCCACGTACAGCAACTGGCCGGTCCTGCGCTACATGTTCCGCGGCAACACCGTGGGCGACGCGGCGCTGATCGTCGGCTCGCTCGACCCGTGCTACTCCTGCACCGACCGCGTGACGGTGACCGATGTCGCCGCCAAGCGCGACCACGTGCTCGACAAGGAGCAGTTCGAGAACGTCTGGCGCGACAAGTCGCCGCTTGCGGGCGAGGGCACCATGGCCGCTCCGCTCGATGAGGAGGCGCTCTAATATGCTGAAGCTTTGGAAGGTTAACGCCAAGGCCGGCGACGCGACGGTCAAGTACCCGTTTGCGCCGTTTCCCACCAACAAGGATATGCGCGGCAAGCCCGAGCACAACGCGGAGCTCTGCATCGCCTGCGGTGCCTGCGGCGTGGCGTGCCCGGCCGATGCCATTCGCATGGACACCGACCTTGCGGCCGATACCATCACCTGGTCGATCGACTACGGTCGCTGCATCTTTTGCGGCCGCTGCGAGGAAGCCTGCCCCATGGAGGCCATCAAGCTCACCGAGGAGTTTGAGCTGGCCGTCATGAGCAAGGACGACCTCACCAGCAAGAGCGTCTACACGCTCGAGCACTGCTCGCGTTGCGGCAAGCCGTTTGCCCCGCACAAGGAGATCGACTACGCCAAGCGCCTGCTGCAAAAGGCCGGCGGCATGGAGGCCGAGCAGGCCGCCCGTACCGTCGGCATGTGCCAGGAGTGCAAGCGCGAGCTCGACGCCCTGCGCGCCGCCTCGGCCGTCAAGACCGGCAACGCGCGCGGCATGGCTGCCAACGAGACGCTTGCGTCCGGTGAGCCCCAGGGCCCCGGCATGGAGTATCTGGGCGGCCACGGCGTGAACCCGGAGTATGTCGACCGCGAGCTCAACCCCGATGCGCCCGAGATCCCCGCTGGACCTGCACCGGTCGAGGGCATCATCATGGATTTTGATACGAAGGAGGAGTAACCATGGCCGAACCCACGCTTTTGCCCGAGCGGCTTCAGTACCGCCCGACCAAGATCGAGCTCGACGAGAGCATCGAGAAGGCCAAGGCGACCCTTCTTAAGAAGATCAAGCGCTCGGTGTACGTCTACCGTGTTGACTGCGGCGGCTGCAACGGCTGCGAGATCGAGATCTTCGGTTCCATCACGCCTGTCTTCGACGTCGAGCGTTTTGGCATCAAGGTCGTGCCCTCGCCCCGTCACGCCGATGTGCTGTTGTACACCGGCGCCGTGACGCGTGCCATGCGCATGCCGGCCCTGCGCGCCTTTGAGGCCGCGCCCGATCCCAAGATCGTGGTGTCCTATGGTGCGTGCGGCTGCACCGGTGGCATCTTCTACGACAACTACTGCGTCTGGGGCGGCACGGACAAGATTCTGCCGGTCGATGTCTACATCCCCGGCTGCCCGCCCAGCCCTGCGCAGACCATCTACGGCTTTGCTATGGCGCTCGGTCTGCTGGACCAAAAGCTCCATGCCGAGACCACGGTGGAGGCCGCCGGCGAGCAGGCCGATATCCTGCACCCCGGCGTGCCGTACAAGCTGCGTGTTGCCATCGAGCGCGAGGCTCGCGCCATGAGCGGCTACCGTTATGGCCGCGACCTGGCCAACGAGTTTATGGATACGCTCGAGGGCGCGCCCAAGGGCGATATCCGCGGTGCCATGGCGCTGCTCATCGACAAGCAGGACGATCCGCGCCGCGTCGAGGTGTACTCGGCACTGCAGGATCTGGTGCTGGCCGGAGGTCGCTAGATGGAGCTCACGGACCGCTCTGGTTACTTTGCGGGCCCCGGCATGCTCGGCGGCTCCTTTGGCGATGCCTCGCGCGCAAGCGACGAGGCTGCCGAGGGCGTCGCCGACCCTTGCCTGGGCCATGCGCCCGACCAGGTGGTCTTTTACGAGCTCACACGTAAGTTTGTGGAGACCGAGGAAGACGTTCCCCAGGAGGCCTGCGACGTGCTGTACTACACGCTCGCCGTGGGCCACCACACCGGCGTGCTCGACTGCTTTGAGCCGCGCCTGTCGGTGCCGGTGGATGTGTTCTATTCGCTCGTCGACGCGCTGCCGGAGGGGGAGGCCAAGACCAAGTTTGAGGCCATCCGCTCCTTTGGCGAGTGCCAGCTCGACAAGGCGGCGGTGCCGTCGCTGCTCGAGGCCTGCGATGCGCTGCTCGACGAGCGCGGTTTTCGCGGGTCGGCCAAGGCCGGCATCTCGGTGTTCGACGACGACTTTGGCTTGCATGCCCAGCAGGTCGCGTTTCTGATGAAGTTTCGCGATCTGGTGGAGCGCGTGCGCGATGTGTCGGGCGTGTATCTGACGGGGAGGTTGCAGTAATGGGTTGCGTTGTGGATGGACGTTTGAACGGCGCCCCGTTTGCGGGCATCGTGCTCACGGCGGGAAGCGTGCTGCGTGCCGACGATGCCGCCGGCCCCGTGCTCTCCAAAAAGATGGAGGACGCGCCCATCGCCGGTTGGTACACAATCGACGGCGGCCAAACGCCCGAGGATGACATCATCGAGGTCAAGCGCGAGCGTCCGCCGCGTCTGGTCTTGGTCGATGCCGCCGACATGGCGCTGCCCGTCGGGTCCATCCGTTTGCTTGACAAGCGCGATGTGGCCCGCAAGTCGATGTTCACCACGCATTCGCTTCCTTTGTCGATTCTGATCGAAGAGATTGAGCAATCGTGCGATGATATCGTCTTCGTCGGGATTCAGCCGGGCGACACGGAGTTCTACAACCCCATGTCCCCGGAAGTCTTTGACGCCGTCGACGCCGTGTACGACGCCGTGGCCGCCAACGACTTTTCCCACTTTGTCCGCTTGGGGCAAGAGCAGTAGGAGCACTTGTTCCATTTTGTTAGGAAAGAAGTGATTGACATGGCAGATTCCAAGGTGGAGTATCCCGCTCCCGATTGCCTGGCACCCGCCGCGATCGAGGCCAAGACCGAGGCCGCCGGCGTGACCAAGGCCAACCTGCCGGTCGCTAAGGCCTTTCTGTTGGCAATGTTCGCCGGTGCGTTCATTGCCTTCGGCGGTCTGTTCTTTACGGTGTTTTTGAGCGACAACACGCTGGGCTGGGGTGCCCAGCGCGTCGTGGGCGGCCTGTGCTTTTGCCTGGGCCTGGTGCTGGTACTGGTGTGCGGCGCCGAGCTGTTTACCGGCAATTCGCTTATGGTCTGTGCGCTCAAGAGCAAAAAGATCACCCTGGCTCAGATGCTCAAGGCCTGGGTCGTCGTGTGGGTCGGCAATTTTGTCGGTGCCCTGTTCATCGTCTTTTTGGTGTACATGGCCGGCATTTACAAGCTCAACGGCGGGGCGGTCGCCAATTCCATGGTGAGCGTCGCCGCCGGCAAGGTGACGATCGACTGGGTGACGATCTTCTTCCGCGGCATCCTGTGCAACATTTTTGTGTGCCTGGCCGTGTGGATCGGTACCGCCGGCAAGACCGTGGTCGATAAGGTCGTGGGCATTCTGCTGCCCATTGCCGCGTTTGTGGCCTGCGGTTTTGAGCACTGCGTTGCCAACATGTACTTTTTGCCCATGGGGGCCGTGATGCACGCGTGCGGCTACGGTGCCGACGTCGCCGGCGCCGATGCACTCAACGCCGCGGGCATTGCGTTTAACCTGTCCGCCGCCACGCTGGGCAACATCGTGGGCGGCGCGGTTCTGGTTGCGCTCGGCTACTGGTTTATCTACGCCAAGAAGTCCGAGGCGTAAGGTACCGTCTGTTTGACGTCGGGCCTCCCGCGGGGCGTTGCCGTGCGGGAGGCTTTTTGGGCCTGGGGCCCGTTGCCGGGCTGTTGGCCTGTTCTGTTTGGCTGGTGAAAGGGGTAATCGAGATGGCATCTGCTGTGAAGCGTGACGGTCGCGCCGTGGTGACCACATGCGGGGGATGCTATGCCGATTGCGCCTTTGCGGCACGCGTTGAGGACGGTCGTGTGGTGGCCGAGTTGCCGGTGCCGGGGCATCCATGCGCGGCGCGTGCCCTGTGCGCCCGCGGGCGGCATCGCCTGTCCATGCCGTTTGATGAGCGCGATCGGATTTTGCATCCCATGCGCCGCCGAGCTGATGGCTCGGGGTTTGATGCGATTTCCTGGGATGAGGCGTTTGCCCAGATTGCCGAGTGTCTTTTGGGGATTGTTGACGAGCGCGGGCCCCGTGCGCTGGGCATGACGCTCGGCGTGCCCTCGTTCGACCGCTACTGGGGCTATCGTCTTATGCACGCGCTGGGTTCGCCCAACGTGTACGGTGCCGACGGTGCCTGCGAGGTAAGCCGACTTACCGGCTGGGAGCACAGCCTGGGCTACAGTCCCGCCTCCGACCTGGCGCATACCGATTGCATTATGTACCTGGGGCGTTCCATTGTCGATTCGTCGACGATGGGGGCCGTTGACGCGCTCAACGATGCCCGTCGCCGTGGGGCGAAGATCATCGTTGTTGACCCCCGGCGCAGCGGCTCGGCTGCACTTGCCGACCGCTGGTTGCGCGTGCGCCCGGGCTGCGACTTGGCGCTGCTGTTGGGTATTGCGCATGTCTTGATTGCCGAGGACCTGTATGACCACGAGTTCGTGACCCGCTATACCACGGGTTTTGACGAGCTGGCGCAGGCGGCCCGTGCTTGGACGCCCGAGTGGGCCGAGTCGATGTGCGACGTGCCGGCCGCAGAGATCGCCGCCACGGCGCGCGATCTAGCTGCGGCCGCGCCTGCTGCCGTGGTGGACGCCGGCTTTCATGGCGGCATTGGCATCGCGTATGCCAATAGCACCCAGACCGCGCGCGCTATCTGCTTGGTCGATGTGCTGCTGGGCTGTATTGGACATGTGGGCGGCGCGCTCAATCCACCCACACCGCTTGCGCTGGGCGACCTTGATCCCGCACGCTTTGCGACGCCGCCGGTGTCGCGCATGTCCAAGCTGGGATCCGAGCGCTATCCACTGGTCGATCCGGTGCGCGGCCTGTGTACGACCATCGGTCAGTCGATTCTTGCCGGCGATTTGCGTGGGCTCATCGTCTATGCCAGTAACCCCGGTGCGGGCTATGGTAATGCACAAGCTTGGTTGGGTATTTTGCAGCAGCTCGACTTGCTCGTGACGATTGATATTCGCTGGTCCGAGACGGCGCGTGCTTCTGACTTCGTGCTGCCCGACGTGACGTATCTGGAAGCCGACCGCGGCGTGGGCACGGTCGTGGGCGCCAACGATTCGCGGGTGTTCTACCGCAACGCCGTGCTGCCTGTGCAGCATGACGACACACGTCCCGGTCGGGAGATTTTTGCCGGTCTGGCGCAGGCGTGTGGCGCGGGCGAGTACTTCCAGTTTACGTCTGACGATCTGGCGGCTGCCCAGGTGGCGCCTTTTGGGATCAATCTGGATGAGCTCAAGGAGCGCGGCTGGGCCGACACGGGTGTTGCGTTGCCGTCGCGTACGGGCGAGCCGGCGATTCCCTTGGATGGCGGCAAAATTGCGCTGGCAAGCGACGTATGGGAACGAGCCGGTCTGGGTCGTGTGCCCAACTGGATCGCTCCCATGGTGGAGCCTGGCCCGGGGATGTTTCGCCTCATTAGCGGCAACCGTCCCTTTGAGTCGCATACCTCGCGAAGGCTTGCAGCCCAAGGTGCCGCTGAGGCTGGGTCGGACCTGGATGCCGTGCAGATGAATGCCGATGCTGCTGCGCACATGGGCATCGCCGACGGCGAGATCGTCGAACTCGTGAGCGATATGGGCCGCGACCGCGCGCGTGTGGAGACGACGCCGTATCTGCATCCGGCGTGCATCTTCACCTCGGCCGCCCCCGGTGGGCGTTCGTTTGACGCCGATGCCGGTGGCGCTCAAGGCTTGGGCGTGGGCCCGCTCGACCATACGCCGTTGCGTTGGGACCCGTTGACGGGTGCCGCGCTCACCCAGGAAAACGCCGTTCGCGTGGAAAAGATCGCGGCGCGCGGGGATAATGACAAGTAATTGACTCAGCTGATGTATTCGACTGATCCACGTTTCTTTTGAAAGGCCGCACATGAGCGATAGCCAGAACATGTCCGATGAGGTGCGCGCCTGCCTGCGCGCCATTCCTTCCGTCAACGAGCTGCTTGCCGAGTGGCCGGTGGTGAAGGCTGCGGGGGAGACCTGCGACGCGGTGGTGCATGCCGGCGTGACGGCTGAGCTCGACGAGGAGCGCGCCGCGATTCGTGCCGGTGCCGCCCCGCGTTCCAAGCGCGAGCTGGCCTCGGCCATCGAGTGGCGTGCGCATCGCTCCGCACTGCCGAGCCTGCGCCCCGCCGTCAACGCCACGGGTGTGGTCATCCATACCAATCTGGGCCGTGCCCCGCTTGCGGAGTCGGCGGCAAAGGCCGTGGCCGAGGTTGCGCGCGGGTATAGCACGCTCGAGTACAGCGTCGACACCTGTTCGCGCGGGTCGCGCAAGGAGCACGCCGCGCAACTGATCCGCTCGCTCACCGGTGCCGAGGACGCGCTCGTGGTCAACAACAACGCCGCTGCGGTGCTGCTGGTGCTGGCAACCCATGCCGCGGGCAAAGAGGTCATAGTCAGCCGTGGCGAGCTTGTTGAGATCGGCGGCAGCTTCCGTATCCCCGACGTCATGGAGGCCTCGGGTGCCAAGCTCGTCGAGGTCGGGGCCACCAACCGCACGCATCTGGTCGACTACGAGCGTGCCATCACGCCCGATACGGCGATGATCCTTAAGGTCCATCCTTCTAACTATCGCATCGAGGGTTTCCACGAGGAGGTGGGTTCTCGGGAGCTTGCGGCGCTTGCTCACAAGCATGGCCTGCTGTTCTACGAGGACCAGGGGTCGGGCGCGCTGTTGCCCGACGACATCTTGGTGCACGGCGGCGAAGAAACCACGCCGGCTTCGGTTTCGGCAGGGCTCGATCTGGTGTCGTGCTCGGGCGATAAGCTGCTCGGTGCCGCACAGGCGGGCATTATCATGGGCCGTCGCGATCTGGTCCAGGCCTGTGGGTCGCATCCGCTTATGCGCGCTCTGCGTCCGGGCAAGTTGGCGCTCACGGCGCTCGAGGCCACACTTCGCATCTACATGGACGGTGCCGACGTGGCCCATCGCGATATTCCGGTGCTCAGCATGCTCACGCTGCCGCAGGCCCATTTGGAACGACGTGCCCGCAGGCTGCGCGATCGTATGGTCGCCGGGCTCGATAAGGCCGGCTCCCCGTGTGCCGTGCAGGTGGAAATCGTCGAGGAATCGTCGACCCCCGGTGGCGGCTCGCTGCCTACCGTGGAGCTGCCCACGATGTGCGTTGCCGTGCGTCTTGTTGACGTGCGCCTGTCCGTCGACGCGCTCAAACGCTCGCTCGTTCAAGACTTCGACACGCCGGTCGTCACGCGAACCTCGCACGATCGCATTTTGTTTGACGTCCGTACGCTTGTGGGCGACCGCGATATCGAGACGGCGGCGTCGACGCTCGTCGCGTGCGTTGAGAAGGCGGTGCGCCGATGAGTGAGGTCGAAGCGTTGGTGGAATGCCCCGTTATCGTAGGTACGGCGGGCCACGTCGATCACGGTAAGTCGGCACTGATCGAGGCGCTGACCGGCAAGAATCCCGACCGTCTGGAGGTTGAGCGCCGTCGCGGTATGACGGTGGAGCTGGGCTTTGGCGAACTGGCGCTGCCGAGTGGCAAGATCGTTGGCCTGGTCGACGTGCCGGGCCACGCGCATTACTTGCGCGCCATGGTGCAGGGCGCCACGGGTATCGACGTGGCCGTGCTGGTGGTTTCGGCCGTCGAGGGCGTGATGCCGCAGACCCGCGAGCACGTGCATGTGCTGGAGCTGCTGGGCGTCACACACATGGTGGTCGCGCTGACGATGTGCGACCTGGCCGACGCCGAGATGACTGAGCTTGCCGAGCTCGATGTCGATGATTTTTTGTCGGACACCGTGTTTACGGGCGTGCCGATCGTGCCCGTGTCGTCCAAGACCGGTGCGGGAATCGATGACCTGCTGGCTGCGCTCGACGAGCAGGTTGCCGCTTGCTGGGGTGCCTGCCGTGCCCGTGCCGAGCTCACCGATGCCGCACCGCGTCTGCCCATCGACCGCTGCTTTACGATCAAGGGCGCCGGTACCGTGGTGACGGGAACGTTGCACGATGCGCCGGTTGCGGTGGGCGATGAGCTCGTCGCGCTGCCGTCGCGTACGGTCTGTCGCGTGCGCGGGATTCAGGTGCATGGCGATACGCCGCGGGCATTGCCCGGTCAGCGTGTGGCGCTCAACTTGGTGGGCGATGCCGTCGCCGCGCTCGATCGCGGAGAGATGCTCGGCGTGGAGGGTCACTTTGGCCAGACGCTGCGCTTTGTGATGATGTTTACGTATCTGGGTCGCGAGGGCGCCAAGCCGCGCGTGCTCGAGTCGGGTGCGCGCGTGCACGTGATGGCCGGTACGGCCGAGGTTGTCGGTCGCATCATGCTTTTGGAGGGCGAGGCCCCCATGGCGGTGGGAGAGACGCGAGTGGTGCAGGTACGCTTGGAGGAACCGCTGCCGCTGCGTGCCGGGGATCATGCCGTGGTGCTGTCCTATTCGCCCGTGATGCTTATTGGCGGCGGGCGCGTGCTGCTTTCGCGCTGCCGTCGCTCGCGCGAGCTTGCTGATGGGGAGCGTGCACTGTATGCGGCGCTCGAGTCCGGCGATATCGCGGGCGGTGTGGGCGCTTGGCTGGCGCTGCAGGCGCTGCCGGTTACGGCGGTTGATGTTGCCGAGGCGCTGGATCTTGGCGTCGGCGAGGTCGATGCCGTACTGCGCGGGTTGGTGGCGCAGGGCTCCGTTCGTAAACTTGCCGCGGGTGATTCGGACCTCTTGGCGGACGCCGTGGTGCTCGACGCCGCGATGGATGCACTGGCAGCGACCTTGTCGGCCATGCATGCCGCGGCTCCCAAGGAGACGGGCTTTACGCCCGGCGCCGTTGCCCATGCTGCGTGGCCTTCCGCTGATGAATGTGTTTCCGCGGCTCTGCTTGCCGAGGGCTGTTCGCGTGGCGTGTGCGCCGCCGAGGGTGCCGAGGTGTTCGACCCGCACTCGGCCGCCGCTGCCGCACGCGTGGTGCATGAGGCATGCGAGCGCATTGTGGCGCTGCTTGATGAGACGGGCCTCGATGCGCCGACGTTGCCAGAGGTAGGCGAGCAACTGCAGCTCGATCGCGACACCATGACGCGAGCTCTGCGCGAGCTTTCGCTTAACCGTTCCATCGTGAAGGTCGAGCGCGACGTTGCCCTGTCTGCCGCCGCCGAGGCCCATGCGCGCGAGCTTGTTGCCGTTGCCATTGAGGCAGCCGGTGGCGCTGCCACCACGAGTGTGTTGCGCGAGGCCCTGGGTGTGTCGCGCAAGCGTGCCATCAGCATCTTGGAGCACCTGGATGCCGTGCGCTTCACGGTGCTCGACAAGGAGGCTGGCGGCCTGCGCTCCCTGCGCTAGATTGGCTGCTCGGTTTGGTAAAATACCGCCGCACTTGGGAACGGATGGGCTCCGGTGGGCTCCGCGGTCCTCAAAACCGTTGCGAGGCGTGCAAAACGTCTTGGATGTGTTCGATTCACATACGTTCCCGCCATACGCTACCAGCGCTTTTGTGCTCGCGGTCTTGCTGCGTGCCGCAAAGGCGCTGTTTTGTTTTTGCACGAGCTTTTCGAAGCGCCGTTATTTCGGCGGCTGTATTTAGCTTCGTGCACCGGGTTTCGAGCATGCCGATGGAGGTGTTTTGCCGTATGACTACCGTAAGACGGGCCGATCTTTCTTGTGTCGTTCAAGCAGGCGGGTTGTCGTCGCGCATGGGCTGCGATAAGGCTCGCATGGCGTTTTGCGGCGAGCCGCTCATCGAGCGCGTGCTGGGTCGGCTGGCGCCAGTTGCCGGCGAGTTGGTCGTGACGACTTCGCGTCCCAGCGAGCTTGCCTATCTTGAGGAGCACGCGTTTGGCGGCCTGGTGCCGCGTGTGGTGGCGGACCTTGAAGGACCGGCGGGCGCCATGCGCGGCATCGCGAGCTCGCTGGCCGCGGCCCGATTGCCGCTCGTGGCGATCGTCGCCTGCGATATGCCGTTTGTCTCGCCAGAGCTCATCGGCGCGCTTGCCGATCGTGTTGAGGCCGAGGCGCTCGACGTGTGCGTGCCGCGCGAGGAGCGGGGGATTGAGCCGCTTTGCGCCGTCTGGCGTCGTGACGCGTGTGCGCCGGTTGCCCAAGAGCTGCTCGTCTGCGACCGCCAGCGCATTCGATGCCTGATCAATCGCGTTCAGGCTGGTTATATGGATGAGCCGCAGATCGTTAAGGCCGCGGGCTCAACGCTCTGCTTCGAGAACGTCAATACGCCCGAGGAGTTTGCGGCGGCCGAGTTACTCGCCTAGACGATGGGAGTTGCTATGTCTCACGATATTTGCCCCGACACGGGGGAACCTTGCACTTGCGATGGGTCCGAACCCTGTACCTGCGGATGTGGTGGCTGTGGACATACCGCGGAAGAGGAAGCGGCTGCCGCGGCGTATCGTGAGGCACACCGCGAAGGCCCGTCCGGTGATGCCCTCGACCACGAACGCAAGATCATCGTGCCGTTCGACAGCACCTTCGATGTGATGGAATGCGAGCAGCTTTGCCTTGCCGCCGGTGTGCCCGGGCGCATCATGCCGCTGCCGGGCTCCATTACCGCCGGCTGCGGGCTGTGCTGGGCCATGCCGTTCTCCGGCGATGCCCTCGCCGCCTTCCGTGCCGCTACCGAAGGCCGTATAGCCCTCGCCGACTACCATCAGCTCGTCCTCTAACCGCCAGCACCACCACATTGGGGACAGGCACCTTTTGTGGTGGTTTCACTGCTTGAATGGCCTTCTTGTGGCGTTACGAGTCAAAACCACCACAAAGGTGCCTGTCCCCAGTGTGGTGGTTTGGAACATGCGGACGAAACAGCTTCGAAACACGCGATTTGCACGTTATGTGCTCAAAAACGCTTCTACCTGCATCGTAATCAAAATGAAACATGCGCCCGCGGTCTTATGCGAAACTTTGCTGCAACAGTGCGATATTATCCATATTCGATAAAGCTCGCGGCGCATGGGGCGCCGCGAACGACACCTTTCTTTTCCATCAATTGGAGGAAGCATGAGCTACACGCAGAAAGTTCTCGACGAGCTCAAGGCCCGCTATCCCGAGCAGCCTGAGTTCATCCAGGCCGCGACCGAGATCCTCGGCACCATCCAGCCGGCGCTCGACGCCCACCCCGAGTACGAGGAGGCCGCCCTGCTGGAACGCCTCGTCGAGCCCGAGCGCATCGTCATGTTCCGTGTTCCCTGGGTCGATGACCAGGGCAAGGTTCAGGTCAACCGCGGCTATCGCGTCGAGTTCAACTCTGCCATTGGACCCTACAAGGGCGGCCTGCGCTTTAACCCGACGGTCACCCTGGGCATGCTCAAGTTCCTGGGCTTGGAGCAGATCCTCAAGAACAGCCTGACCACCCTTCCCATGGGCGGCGGCAAGGGCGGCTCCGACTTTGACCCCAAGGGCAAGTCCAACAACGAGATCATGCACTTCTGCCAGTCCTTCATGACCGAGCTCTATCGCCACATCGGCCCCAACACCGACGTTCCCGCCGGCGACCTGGGCGTTGGCGGCCGCGAGGTTGCCTACCTGTTCGGTCAGTACAAGCGCCTGACCAACGAGTGGACCGGCGTCCTCACCGGCAAGGGGCTCTCCTTTGGCGGCTCGCTGGCCCGTACCGAGGCCACCGGCTACGGCTTGGTCTACTTTGTGGATGAGTACCTCAAGAGCCGCGGCGACTCCTTCGAGGGCAAGAACGTCGTCGTCCACGGCTCCGGCAACGTCGCCATCTACGCGGTCCAGAAGGTCTCCCAGCTCGGCGGCAAGGTGCTGGCCTGCTCCGACACCCACGGCTGGGTCGAGGATCCCGACGGTATCGACTACACCGTGCTCGAGCATGTCTACAACAAGAAGCGCTCCGGCCACGATAAGGGCGTTACGCTTGCTATGTACGTTGACGAGAAGCCCAACGCCGTGTGGCACGAGGGCGACGGCCGTGGCGTGTGGCAGCTGCCCTGCGACATCGCGCTGCCCTGCGCTCGCGAGAACACGCTGCTGCTCGAGGACGCCCAGGCGCTCGTCGCCAACGGCTGCAAGGTGGTCGGCGAGGGCGCGAACATGCCCACGACCATCGAGGCCACGACCTACTTCCAGGAGAACGGCGTTGCCTTTATGCCCGGTAAGGCTGCCAACGCCGGCGGCGTGCTCGTGTCCGGCCTGGAGATGAGCCAGAACGCCGAGCACCTGTCCTGGACCTTCGAGGAGGTCGACGGCAAGCTCGAGCAGCTCATGCGCGGCATGTTCCACAACGTGGACGACACCGCCAAGGAGTATGGCCAGGAGGGCAACTTTGTCATGGGCGCCAACATTGCCGGCTTCCTGAAGGTCGCCGACGCCATGATGGCCCAGGGCGTCTGCTAAATCCAGCTTGACATAGCTCCGCACAGCACCAGCTGATGCGCCTAAGGCTCCCGGCAATTCCTGCCGGGAGCCTTTTTCTATGGTGGTGAGGGTCGTGCGCCCTCGTTTGGTATACTTAGGGGTACTGGACAAGTAAAGAGATGGGGGAGAACGTGCTCAAGTTCGGTACCTACGTCCGTGTTGGAAACGCGGCCGAAGCCTATGAGCTCTTACAGAAGAACCGCAACAACAAGATTGTGGGCGGCGGCATCTGGATGCGCCTGGGATCGCGTCGCGTGGCGACGGCGATTGACCTTTCGGCCTGCGGACTCGATCAGATTGAGGAGACCGAGACCGAGTTTCGTATCGGTGCCATGTGCACCCTGCGCCAGCTCGAGCGTCATGCCGGGCTCAACGCACTTGTCAACAATGCTTTTCAGTTCGCCGTCCACGACATCGTGGGCGTGCAGCTGCGCAATACCGCCACGGTGGGCGGCAGCATCTACGGCCGCTTTGGCTTCTCGGACGTGCTTTCGGCCTTTTTGGCGCTCGACTCGTACGTTGAGCTGACGGGTGCCGGCCGCGTGCCGCTGGCTGAGTTTGTGAACATGGGCTATGTGCGCGACGTGATCGAGCGCGTCGTGGTCGTCAAGCACGATTACCGTGCGAGTTACGAGGCCGTGCGCAAGGCCGCGACCGACTTCCCCTCGCTGAACGTCACCGCCGCCTGGTGGGACGGCTCCTGGCATGTCACCGTGGGCGCCCGCCCGCTGCGCGCAACCCTGCTGCAGGGCGAGGCGTGTGGCCTCGCCAGCGAGCAGCCTTCCGAGGACGAGCTGCGCGCCCTGGCCGCGTCCGTGCGTGCCCTGAGCTACGGCACCAACATGTGGGGCTCGGCCGACTACCGCCGCCGCATCTCGGCCCCGCTCGCCGTCCAGGCCGTGCGCCGCGCCGCTGGCATCGAGCTTTCGGCCGCGCTTGCCCGCGAGCTCGAGACCGTTCAGGTCCCCAAATATGCCACGGACGAGTATTCCTGCCGCCGCGTGCCCGGCGTCGATTCTAGCGAGGTGCGCTAATGGCTGCCAAACTCATCGATCTTTCCTTTACGCTCAACGGTCGCAAGGTCAAGGTTCAGATTGCCCCCGATACCATGCTCTTTGCGCTGCTGCGCGAGCAGGGTTGCGCGTCGGTACGTTGCGCCTGCGAGACCACCAACTGCGGTCTGTGCACGGTGTGGCTCGACGGCGACCCGGTGCTGAGCTGCTCGGTTCCCGCCGCCCGTGTTGAGGGCCACACCATCACCACGCTTGAGGGCCTCAAGGCCGAGTCCGAGGCGCTCGCCCGTGCGATGGCTGCCGAAGGTGCCGAGCAGTGCGGTTTTTGCGCCCCCGGCCTCATCATGAACGTGCTGGCGCTTGCCCGCGCCGCCAAGGAGGACCCGAGCCTCGTCGCCACGCGCGAGGAGCTCTCGCGCCAGCTGGCTGGCAACCTCTGCCGCTGCAGCGGCTACGAGAGCCAGCTGCGCGCCATCGTGCGCTTCCTTAACGAGTCCGGCGTGCGGGTGGGCTTCGAGATGCCCGAGCTGCCGGTCAATAACACCAGCTCTGACGGCGTCACCTACAAGCAGATCACCCACAAGCAGCCCAAGAAGGACTCGAAGGCCCTGCTCGAGGGTCGTCCGGTCTACACCGGCGATATGGTGCCCGCCGGCGCCCTGATCGTCAAACTCAAGCGCAGCCCCTATGCCCGCGCCAAGATCCGCTCCATCGATACGTCGCGCGCCCTGAAGGTGCCGGGTGTCGTGGGCGTCTACACCTACGAGGACGTGCCCAAGCGCCGCTTTACCATCGCCGGCCAGAGCTATCCGCAGCCGAGTCCCTACGACCGCCTGATTCTCGAGAACCTCGTGCGCTATCAAAATGAGGAGGTGGCGATTGTCGCCGCCGAGACCGAGGAGGCCGCCGACAAGGCACTCAAGCTCATCAAGGTCGACTACGAGGTGCTCGAGCCGTTGCTCGACTTTACCCAGGCACTCGATAACGAGATCGTGGTCCACCCCGAGGGCGACGTGACCTTTATGTTCCCGCAGGGCGGCGACGTTGCTCGCAACCTGGTGTGCAGCGGTACCAGCGATTTTGGCGACCTTGATGAGGCGTTCGCCCAGAGCGACATCGTCATTGAGCGCACCTACACGAGCCAGGCCACGCAGACCGCGCCCATGGAGACCTTCCGTGCCTTTGCGACGACCGACGCGTTTGGACGTATCTCGGTGACCACCTCGACGCAGGTGCCCTTCCACGTGCGTCGCATGGTCGCCCAGTCGCTCGACATTCCGCAGTCGCAGGTGCAGGTCATTAAGCCGCGCATCGGCGGCGGCTTTGGCTCCAAGCAGACGGGCTGCTGCGAGATCTTCGTGGCGTTCGTCACCCAGCAGACCGGCCGTCCGAGCTACTGCTGCTACACCCGCGAGGAGACCATCACCGCGGGCAACTCGCGCCACCAGATGCAGATGACCGTCAAGCTGGGCGCCATGAACGACGGCACCATCACGGCCATCGACCTGCATACGCTGTCCAACGCCGGCGCGTACGGCGAGCACGCCACCACGACGATCGGCCTTTCGGGTCACAAGAGCCTGCCCATCTACAACCATGTGAAGGCGAGCCGCTTTAGCTGGGACGCCGTCTACACCAACACCAACCGCGGCGGTGCGTATCGCGGCTACGGTGCCACCCAGGGCCAGTTTGCCGTGGAGAGCGCCGTCAACGAGCTCGCCGACATGCTGCACATGGACCCCGCCGACCTGCGCCTTAAGAACATCGTGCGCGAGGGCGAGATCATGCCGCAGTACTACAACGAGAAGCTCAACGCCTGCGCGCTCGACCGCTGCCTGCTGCGCGCGATGGACATGATCGGCTGGCGCGACAAGCCGCTGGCCGTGGACCTGGGCGACCGCGTACGCGCCCTGGGTTGCGCGCTCACCATGCAGGGCTCGGGCATCTCCAACGTCGACATTGCCGGCATCGACATGCGCCTGGAAGAGGATGGCTTTATTACGATTTCGACCGGCGCCACCGACAACGGCATGGGTGTTGACACGATCCTGGCGCAGATTGCCGCCGAGGAGCTGGGCGTTGAGAGCTCGCTGATCGTGGTGCGCGGCGTGGATACCGACGTATCGCCGTTCGACGCTGGCTCGTACGCGAGCTCGGGTACGTACGTGACGGGCCTGGCTGCCAAGAACGCCGCGACCGAGCTGCGTGAGAAGATTTGTGCCAAGGCTGCCCAGATGTGGGGCGTGGACGCCGCCGATGTGGTCTTCGACGGCCAGTACGTGCGCCTGTCCGATGAGCGTGCCGCGCGCGAGCAGAACCGCTACCTCACGCTGCGCGACTTTGCCAACCTGTGCGTCAAGAACATCGCAGGCGGCGACGCGCTCACCTCGCACGCTTCTGCTTGCCTGCCCGTTTCGCCTCCGCCGTTTATGGCCGGCATCGCCGAGGTCGAGGTCGACAAGGCCACCGGCAAGGTGACCGTGGTGGACTACGCGGCGGCCGTTGACTGCGGCACCGTGATCAACGAGGCGCTCGCGCGCGTCCAGGCCGAGGGCGGCATTGCCCAGGGTATCGGTCACGCGCTCTACGAGATCGTTGAGCATGACGATCGCGGCCGCCTGCGCACCGGCAACTTTATGAGCTACAAGCTGCCCACGCGCCTGGATATCGGCAGCATTCGCGTGGCCTTTGAGCCGAGCTACGAGCCGACGGGCCCGTTTGGCGCCAAGTCGATCGGCGAGGTCGTCATCAACACACCGCTCGCCGCCGTTGCCTCGGCCGTCGCACACGCCACCGGCCACCAGGTTCGCTCGTTACCGATCACGCCCGAGAAGGCCCTGCTGGGGGAGTAGCGGGTCAGCGAACAAGTCGTAATTGGCGGGGCGGGACAACTCGCCCCGCCTTTTGCACTCGTGGTGAGGTCGTGAGCCTGTAAAAGGTGTGCGTGCGCTTGCCGTTCGTATCTGCTATCATTCCTAGTCTGTGCGCTCATGCGGGCGTGGCGGAATTGGTAGACGCGCCAGATTTAGGTTCTGGTGGGATTCCCGTGAAGGTTCGAGTCCTTTCGCCCGCACCAACGCACCCGCGTCGGCTTATGCCCTCGCGACACTTTGTTGCATAAAGGTACCAGCACCTCAGATAAGCTGGGCAGTATGAGGAGGAACGTGTTGAACATCACCGCTTCTGACGTCAAGGACGCCAAGCTCACCGCTACGGTCACCATCCCGGCCGCCGACGTCGACGCCGCGATCAAGAAGGCCTACAAGGACACCGCCAAGAAGTACCGCTTCCCGGGCTTCCGTGCCGGTAAGGCTCCCCGTCCGGTCATCGATTCCGCTCTTGGCGCCGAGGCTACCCTCGCTCAGGCCACCAACGACCTGATCGCCGCCAACGAGCCCGCCGTTCTCAACGAGCTGGACATCGTCCCCACCAAGAGCGGTGACTACAAGGAGCTCGACCTCGCCAAGGATCACGAGGATTACACCTACACCGTCGAGTTCTCCCTGCGTCCTGCTGCCGAGCTCTCCTCCTTCGACGCCGTCGAGATCGAGATGCCCCCTGCGGAGGTCACCGAGTCCGAGATCAACAACCAGGTCGAGATGCTCCTCAACTACCGTGCCACCTTCGAGGACGTCGAGGGTCGCGCCGTCGAGGCTGAGGACTACGTTACCGTCGACCTCAAGGCCGTCGAGAACGCCGACAACTTCGCCGCCGAGGGCCGCATGCTCATCGCCGGCAGCGACAGCAACCCTGCTGAGTTCAACGAGGCCCTGATCGGCGCCAACGTTGACGACGTCAAGACCGTCACCTGGACCGACGAGGTCGAGGAGGGCGAGGAGGCCGAGACCCACACCGTCGAGGTCACCGTCAAGGGCATCAAGGTCCGCAACACCCCCGAGCTCACCGACGAGCTCGTCAAGTCCGACTTTGGTTTCGACAGCATCGACGCTATGCGCGACGCCATCAAGCTCGAGATCGAGCAGGACAAGGCTTCCCGCCTCCCGGCCGAGAAGGAGAACCGTTGCGTCGCCGCTCTCGCCGAGCGTCTGCAGCTCGAGGAGATGGATGCCGACTACGAGCAGTCCGTCTTTGAGGAGCTTGGCCAGAACTTCCTGTCCAACCTCGCTGCCCGCGGCATGACCCTCGACACCTGGCTGCCCGCTTCCGGCCTGACCATGGAGCAGTTCATCGGCGACCTGCACAAGCAGGCCAACGACGTTGCCCGTGAGTCCCTGGCGCTCGACGCCCTCGCCCGTGAGCTCAAGATCGAGGTCACCGAGGACGACATCAACGCCGAGTTCGAGAAGGCCGGCGTCAAGGACGTCGAGGCTTCCAAGGCTGAGTTCATCGCCGATGGCCGCATGCCTGCCGTCCGCGAGTCCATCCGTCGCTCCAAGGCCGTCGACCACCTGGTCGAGAACGCCAAGGTGACCGAGGTCGACGAGACCGCCAAGGACGCCAAGTAATTCTCGCCACCTTGCTCGCGAGCGCATGCATGTGCCCGCGATGGGGTAAAGTTATAAACCGGTTATCCGGTTGCTTCGTACGGTGCCAGCCAATGCATAGCATGCGGGCACCGTACGTTTATCTAGAACCACTATTGGTCCGTAAGAGAAATGGAGATGCGTATGATCGCTAAGTTCGATTCCGCCCTCGTGCCATACGTTATCGAGCAGACGCCGCGCGGCGAGCGCAGCTACGATATCTATTCGCGCCTGCTCAACGACCGCATTATCTTCTTGGGCGAGGAGATCAACTCCGTCAGCGCCAACCTGGTCGTTGCCCAGCTGCTGCATCTTGAGAGCCAGGATGCCGAGAAGGATATCTCGCTCTACATCAATTCGCCCGGCGGCGAGGTTTACTCCGGCCTGGCGATTCTGGACACCATGAACTTCATCAAGCCGCAGGTCTCCACCATCTGCGTCGGTATGGCCGCGTCCATGGCCGCCGTGCTGCTTTCGGCCGGTGCCAAGGGCAAGCGCTTCTGCCTGCCGCACTCCAAGGTCATGATTCACCAGCCCAGCGGCGGTGCGCAGGGCCAGCAGACCGAGATTGAGATTGTGGCCGAGGAGATCAAGAAGACCCGTCGTGAGCTCAACCAGATCCTGTCCGACGCCTCGGGCCAGCCCATCGAGAAGGTTCAGGCCGATACCGAGCGCGACAACTACCTCACGGCTGCCGAGGCCCTCGACTACGGTCTGATTGACCGCATTGTCACCTCGCGCGACCTCGCCGCGAAGGACGCCTAGGATGGCCGGTAACATGCAGGACGGCTTCGACGAGAACGGCAACCCCATCCGCTGCTCCTTCTGCGGAAAAGAGCAGGGTCAGGTTCGCCGCCTGGTGAAGGGCCCGACCAATATCTTTATCTGCGACGAGTGCGTCGCCGCCTGCTCCGAAATCTTGGAGGAGTCGCTGGCTTCGGACTTTATGGACGCCGCCCGCAACGGCAAGCTGCCGGGCTTCCTTAACGACCACGGCCAGGCTGCCGGTCAGCCCGCTGTAGATCCTGAGGCCGAGGGTTTTGAGCTGGAGGACGACGCCCGCCAGGTCATTACGCACGTGCCGACGCCGCACGAGATCTATGACGAGCTTTCGGCCTATGTCATGGGCCAGGAAGACGCCAAGCGCGCCATGTCGGTTGCCGTGTACAACCACTATCGCCGCGTCATCGAGGGCGGCGCTGCGCTTTCGGCCTTTGACGAAGCTGGCGGTTTGGACTCGCAGCTCGACGACGATATGGACGAGGTGGAGCTCGCCAAGTCTAACATTTTGCTGCTCGGTCCCACCGGTACCGGTAAGACTCTGCTCGCCCAGACGCTCGCGCGCATCCTCGAGGTGCCGTTTGCCATCGCCGACGCCACCGCGCTCACCGAGGCCGGTTACGTGGGCGAGGACGTGGAGAACATCCTGCTCAAGCTCATCAATGCTGCCGATGGCGACATTGAGCGCGCGCAGGTCGGCATTATCTACGTGGACGAGATCGACAAGATTGCCCGCAAGGCCGAGAACCTCTCCATCACCCGCGATGTTTCGGGCGAGGGCGTTCAGCAGGCGCTGCTGAAGATCCTTGAGGGCACGGTGGCAAGCGTTCCGCCCACCGGCGGCCGCAAGCATCCCCAGCAGGAGCTGCTGCAGATCGACACGACCAACATCCTGTTCATCTGCGGCGGTGCCTTTGTGGGCCTGGATAAGATCATCGCCGACCGTGTTGGCAACAAGGGCGTGGGCTTTAACTCCGAGATCGCCGGCCCCACTTCGGTCGACGAGAACGACCTGCTGCGTCAGGTGCTCCCGCAGGACCTCAACGCCTTTGGCATGATCCCCGAGTTTGTGGGCCGTACGCCCGTCGTCACCCAGACGCAGGCGCTCGACGAGGACGATCTGGTGTCGATTCTGACCGAGCCCAAGAACGCCGTGGTGCGCCAGTACCGTAAGATGTTCCAGCTCGAGGACGTTGAGCTTGAGTTTGAGGACGCGGCGCTGCACGAGATCGCCCGCATGGCACTCGCCCGCAAGACCGGCGCCCGCGGCCTGCGCTCCATCTGCGAGGACGTGCTGCAGCAGACGATGTTCGACCTCCCCAGCGAGGAAGGCGTCGCCAAGGTCATCGTGACCGAAGCCTCCGTAAAGGGCGAAGAACAGCCCCAGCGCATCTATGGGTAAATAGCGCCCGTTTAGGTCCCGCGGCAACCACTGCGGGACCTGCCATTTAGGGACAGGTTTATTTTGGTCGGTTTTATATGGGCAAACGTCATTCTGCCTGATAAAACCTGCCAAAATAAACCTGTCCCTTTTTGGTAGGTATGCCTGTGCTATTCTGTGAGATTGTTTAGCTAGTACCTTCAGACTGAAGTAATCGATACCTAAGGCGTGTCCGCCTGTTTGGTTTTCGTAGATTCCGCACGAGCCGAAGGACACTTAATGTGCTCTTCGTGCGAGTCAGGACTTGACCGAGCGAAAACCAAGCAGGCGGACACGCCGGCGGGACAGGGAGAGATATATGGAAGAAATGCCCAAGAACTACGATCCGTCGACCAACGAGCCGGCGATCCTGCAGAAGTGGCTCGACGGCGGCTACTACAAGCGCCGCGAGGGCGTGGGCGACTGCACCGTCACCATTCCGCCTCCCAACGTAACCGGCAAGCTCCACATGGGTCACGCCACCGATGACTCCATCCAGGACGCCATCATTCGTATGGCCCGCATGCGCGGCAAGTCCACGCGCTGGGTGCTGGGTACCGATCACGCCGGTATTGCCACGCAGACCAAGGTCGACAAAAAGCTCAAGAGCGAGGGCATCAGCCGCCTGGAGATTGGCCGCGACAAGTTTGTCGACGCCTGCTGGGATTGGACCCACGAGTACGGCGGCATCATCGTCGAGCAGATCAAGCGCATGGGCTGCTCCGTCGACTTCGACAACGAGCGCTTCACCATGGACGAGGATTACGCCCAGGCCGTGCGTAAGGTATTCTGCGACTGGTACCACGACGGCCTGATCTACCGTGGCAAGCGCATCGTCAACTGGTGCCCCAACTGCACCACCGCTATCTCGGATGACGAGGCCGAGTACAAGGACGAGAAGGGCCACCTGTGGCACCTGCGCTACCCGCTGACCGAGCCGGTCAACGGCCAGGACTATATCGTCGTCGCCACTACGCGCCCCGAGACCATGCTCGGCGACACGGGCGTCGCCGTCTCCCCGAAGGATCCCGAGAAGGCCGCCTTTGTGGGTAAGACCGTCAAGCTCCCCATCGTCGACCGTGAGATCCCCATCTTTGAGGATTGGCACGTCGACGCCAACTTTGGCTCCGGCTTCGTCAAGGTCACCCCTGCTCACGACCCCAACGACTACGCCATGGGTCAGGCCCACGACCTGCCGCAGATCAACATCTTCGACGAGCACGCGGTGGTCGTCGAGGGCTATGGCGAGTTCACCGGCATGAATCGCGACGAGTGCCGCGAGGCCGTCATCAAGTGGTTCGACGAGCACGGCCTGCTCGACCACGTCGACGAGCACGACCACTCCGTCATGCACTGCTACCGTTGCGACTCCGCCCTGGAGCCGTGGCTTTCTGAGCAGTGGTTTGTGGCCGTCGACAAGCTCAAGGGGCCGGCGCTGGACGCCGTCAACTCCGGCAAGGTCACCTTCCACCCCGCGCGCTGGACGCAGACCTACACCACCTGGATGGAGAACCTCAAGGACTGGTGCATTAGCCGCCAGCTGTGGTGGGGTCACCGCATTCCCGTGTTCTACTGCGAGGACTGCGGCTGGGAGGACGCCCTTACCGAGGACACCGACGTGTGCCCCAAGTGCGGCGGCCATCACGTCCATCAGGACGAGAACGTGCTGGACACCTGGTTCAGCTCGCAGCTGTGGACCTTCGCCACGCAGGGCTGGCCGCAAAAGCCGGAGCTGCTCGAGGGCCATCACCCCACGACGGCGCTCGTCACCGCTCGCGACATCATCGCGCTGTGGGTCGCCCGCATGGTCATGAGCTCGCTGTACTTCCTGGACGAGGTGCCGTTTAAGGACGTCGTCATCTACCCGACGATCCTTGCCAAGGACGGCAGCCGCATGTCCAAGTCCAAGGGCAACGGCGTTGACCCCATGGACCTCATCGGTATGTACGGTGCTGACGCCATGCGTTACAACCTGCTCACGCTGTGCACTAACAACCAGGACGTCAAGTTCGACGCGAACATCGATAAGAAGACCAAGAAGCTCATCGACAGCCCGCGTACCGACCAGGCCAAGTCGTTTGTGACCAAGATCTGGAACGCCAGCCGCTTCCTGCTTATGAACATGGAGGGCTACACGCCCGGCGTGCCCGTCGTGGAGACGCCGGCCGACGCCTGGATGTTCAGCCGCCTGGCCAAGGCCGTCCAGATGGTCACCGAGGGTATTGAGAACTACACCTTTGGCGACATGGCTCGCGGCGTGCAGCAGTTCTTCTGGAACGAGGTCTGCGACTGGTACGTCGAGGTCACCAAGGCCCGCCTGAAGGGCGAGGGCCGTCTGCAGGCTCAGCGCAACCTGATCTTTGTGCTCGACACCTCCATTCGCCTGATGCACCCGCTCATGCCGTTTGTCACTGAGGAGATCTGGGACAACATGCCGGCGAGCGTGCTCGACCTGGATGCCGAGGGTAACGTGAATCGCGCCGAGGCGCTCATGATTGCCAAGTGGCCCGAGCCCGCCGACTACGCCAAGTACGTTGACGAGCCTGCCGAGCGCGCGTTTGAGCTGTGCCGTACCGTCGTGTCTGCCGCTCGCGCCACGCGTTCGCGTTATCGCTTGAGCCCCAAGGCCGAGCTCGACGTGGTCGTGCGCGCCGGCGCCGAGGACATCGAGAAGCTCGAGAGCCTGCGTTCGACCATCGAGCCGCTGGCGAACACCGCTTCGCTGGTCATGGGTACCGATGTCGAGAAGCCGGCTGCGAGCATCGCCGTGGTCGATAGCGGTGTCGAGGTCTTTGTGGTGCTCGAGGGCAAGGTTGATCTTTCGGCCGAGAAGGCACGCCTGGAGAAGGAGATCGCCGCGGCGCAGAAGGAGCTCGCCGGCTGCGAGAAGACGCTGGCCAACGAGGGCTTTGTGGCCAAGGCCGCGCCCGCGGTGGTCCAGAAGAAGAGGGACCGTGCAGCTGAGCTCAAGGAGATCCTTGCGGCGCTGACTGCTCAGGTTGCTGACTTCTCGTAAGGTTTACTCGGGGGCGCGTCCCGATGCTTTGCTCTCCGCTGCGGACACCTATTCCGCCGTTCTAACGAACGGCGGCTGACTCGACGCTGCAAACGCCTCTGATGGCCAATCTGCCGTTCAACTTCGGGCGCATGGGCATAAGCCCTATGCGCCCTTGTTTCACGGCACCTTGGCTCATCAGAGGCGTTTTCGCTGACTATCCTCAACCTATACTGTTTTATTTTTCTATGAATGGCGGTTTTAAAAATGCCTAAGCGTTCTGGCTTGTATACCGTTCCTTTTGAGTTTGATTTGCTTTCATTTGATGAGGCTGTTGGGCTGGCTGCTGATACGGGGCGGATTTCTGGGGATGCTGGGCCTCTGCTCGAGACGGTTGTCGATATGCTCGATGAGCTGGGACGTCCGGATGAGTATTTCGATTGCATTCAGGTTGCCGGTACCAATGGCAAGACTTCGACCACGCGTTTTTCGGCCGCCATTCTTCGCGGCGAGGGGCTCAAGACTGCGCTGTATACGTCGCCGCAGCTAGTGCGCTATCCCGAGCGCATGGAGGTCGATGGACGCGTTGTGAGCGACGAGGCCTTTGCCCGTGGCGTTTCGGCGGCTGTCGAGGCAGGGCGTCGGGTGAATGCGCACCGTGTGGCGGCGGGGGAGCGCGCCTATACCATCACACCGTTTGACCTGCTGACGGCTGCTGCGCTTGTCGTGTTTGCCGAGGCTGCGGTGGATGTTGCCGTGCTCGAGGTTGGCATGGGCGGCCGCTGGGACGCCACGAGTGCGACCGATCCCGTTGCCGTTGCCATTACGGGCATTGGGCTCGATCACACACGTATTTTGGGCGATACGCTTGAGGCCATTGCGGGGGAGAAGGCTGCGGTTATCAAACCCGGGCGCCTGGTTGTTTTGGGCGAGGGCACGCACGAGGCGAGCGTTCAGCGCGTGATGGATGCCCGTTGCCGCGAGTGCGGCGTCGTGCCGCTCGTGGTGAGCCACGCCACGACTAAGGTGCCGGCGCATGTGGGCGATACGGTTGAGTTTAGTTGCACCACGCCGTGTGCGATCTATACGTCGAGCATGGTCAAGCCGGCCTATCAGCCGCAGAATGCCGCGTGCGCGATTATGCTTTGCGAGGGGTATTTGGGCCGCGAGCTCGACCACGATGCGCTGGATGTATCGCTTATGGGTTGCCCCACACCGGGTCGTTTTGACGTGCTAGGGGCCGATCCGCTCAAGCTGATTGATGCCTGTCACAACCCCCAGAGCTGCGAGAACTTTGTGAGCGCGCTGGACGAGATCGATCCGTGCGTGGAGAACCGCCCCACGTTGCTGTGCGCCGCGCTGGCCGATAAGGACGTGGCGGGCATCGTCGACGTGCTGATCCCGGCCTTCCCACGCGTGGTCGTGACCCAGACCGATTCCGATCGAGCCTTGCCGGCGGAGGAGCTTGCCGCCCTGGTGGACGCCGATAAGCTCGCGGGCGTATACCCGAGCGTGTCCGAGGCCCTCGCAGCCTTCGATGCCGCGGACGAGTCCTTCGTAGCAGCCGGCACCATCACCCTAGCCGGCGAAGTAGCCGGCCTGCTGCGCTAACCCATCCCCTCAGCGGTTGCGGTGAAATGCGGACTGTTTTACAAGCCAGGAGCCTCAAACAGTCCGTATATCACCGCAACTTAAAAGTAGTCAATTTGGGACGGGGCAATTTTGACTACCCTGCGCCTCGAGTTGACTTGCTCGCCACGAAATGGGCCTATCTACTACGTTTTACCGACTACCCTCGACCATGCGGGGCATTGTGAAATTAAAACCGCAGGTAGATGGCTCGCCATTTTTCAAATAAGACCCGCATGGTCGACTCATGCGGGTTAAACGTAGTAGATAGGCCGTTTTCGTGGTGCAGCGTTTGCAAGATGTGTCAAAGGGGCTCTCCCTTTGACACATTGCCTAGTCTAGGCGGACCGGATCGTGGGGGTAGGCGTTGAGAATTTCGACGCCGTTCTCGGTCACCAGGGCCAGGTCCTCGATGCGGACGCCGGTGCGGTCGGGGAGGTAGATGCCCGGTTCGATGGAGAACGTCATGCCCGGCTCTACGACCTGCTCGTTGACGAGCGAGACGTCGCCCGGCTCGTGGTCCTGCAGGCCGATCGAGTGACCCAGGCGATGCGTAAAGTATTCGCCGTAGCCCGCGTCTTCAATCACATCGCGTGCGGCGCGGTCCAGGTCGCACATGCGCACGCCCGGTGCGATGAGCGCTTCGGCGGCCTCGTTGGCGCGGCGCACGATGTCGTAGATGCGTGCCGTCTCCTCGTCCGGTTCGCCCCAAAAGAACGTGCGCGTCATGTCCGAGCAATAGTTGCAGCGGCGTCCGCCAATGTCGAACAGCACCACGTCGCCGCGCTTGAGCACAGTGTCGTCGGGTTCGTGATGCGGGTCGCCGGCGTTGGCGCCAAAGCTCACGATGGGCGGAAAGCTAAAGCCCTCGCAGCCGTGCTTGCGATACAGGCCGAGCATCTGGTCGGCAATCTCGCGTTCCGTCACGCCCTCGTGGACAAGCTTAATAGCATCGGCCATTACAGCGTCGTTAGCGGTCGAGGACGCACGCATGAGCTCCTGCTCGGTGGCATCCTTGTGGGTGCGTGCGGCGGTGACGGCAAAGTCACCCAGGAAAAACTCGCTTGCGGCGTGGCGCTCCATGAGCGGCATCAAAAAGCCGGAGCGCATGACGGTGTCGATGCCGAGCGGTTTGGTCGGATCGACCTCGCGAGCGATGGCGTCGGCCACGACATCGGTATCGGTGTGATAGGCGACGCGGGCATTGTCGTACTCGGGCAGTTGATGCAGTGCGTTGACCAGGATCACCGGCTCGGCATCGCGCACGAGCAGCACGCCGCAAAAACGCTCGAACATATCGGCATAAAAGCCGGTCAGGTAATAGATCGACCATGGGTCGTTTACGAGCAGCTGTGCGCCGGGGTGCTGAGCCTCGAGCGCATCGAGCACGCGCGCCACGCGCTGGTCATCGACATGTGCCATGAAACATCCTTTCGCTAGGGTGCCACCATGGTATCCCAAGCCCGGCAGATAGGGACGTTCCTTTTATGCCGGCACTTCGGGACACTCCTTTGCATATCCTATGCGGCCCTCATAAGTTGCGGTGAAATACGGACTGTTTAGCGGCCTGAAGCCATAAAACAGTCCGTATTTCACCGCAACTGCGGAGGAGGACCGGGCGGATGGTGGAGTAGCTAAAAGTGCCCCGTCCCAAATGAGCTACCTAGGCAGGGTCGATGTTCATGCTGGCGATAAGGTTGATGTTGGTGTCTAGGAGATTCTCCAACACGACGTCGCCCATGCGGATGGGGGCCTCGACGACCACGCCGCGGATGAGGTCCATGGCCTGGGCGTTGAGTTCTAGCGGGATGGCTTCGGCGGTGCGCACGGGGAGCTGGGCTTCGTTGCCGCCGGATACGGCCACGGTGGTGGTGAGCACGCGCATGGGGCAGGTGAGCTCCTGATGTGCGAACTTATCGCCGCGCGGGCAGTTGTTACCGGTTACGGAGCGCACTTCCACCACGGTGCCATTGGCGTCGCGCTCCACCTCTACGGTCAGGAGGCACTCGGATGGGCAGGTGGTGCAGTTGAACTGCAGCGTCTCGGTCACATTCGTACTCATGAGCTATGCCTCCTCAACGGGATCGACGGACAGGACGATTTCGCTGGCACCCAGGTCGAGTGCGCGTTGAATCACCTTTGCCGGCAGCGGGAAGCTTTCCATGACGCTCGGTTTAAACGCGCGGGCTTTGCCCGCAAACACTTCTTCGCCGTTGGCCAAGATGCGTACTCGAGCGGTATTGACCGGCCGGCGTACGCGGAAGTTGAGCTTGGTGAGCGCCACAGCCGTAATGCGTCCCGGCAGCGCGTAGCCCGCAATGCCGGCAGGGGAGACCGTGAGCTCGCAGCCCGTGCCCGCAGCGCACGCCTCGGCGCCGCCCAACGCCCACGCCGCCGCTGCCGCACCGGCGCGCTCAGACTCGGTCGTCACGTTGTCGGCCAGGTCGTGCACGTGCAGCACGTTACCGCAGGCAAAGATGCCCGGCACGCCCGTCTGCAGGCTCTGGTCCACCACGGCGCCGCGCGTGCGCGGGTCAAGCTCCACGCCTGC
Source organism: uncultured Collinsella sp. (assembly GCA_905194675.1). Taxonomy (GTDB): domain Bacteria; phylum Actinomycetota; class Coriobacteriia; order Coriobacteriales; family Coriobacteriaceae; genus Collinsella. The sequence continues at coordinate 134,958 of CAJJTG010000001.1, forward strand.
TGCAACCGAAAGCTCGTTCTCGGGAATCAATCCCACCGAAAGCAGCAGTGTGTCACACGGAATAATGCGCTCGGTCCCGGCAATGGGAGCCAGACGCTCGTCGACTTGGCTCACCTCGACGGCCTCCACACGGTCGTGCCCGATCACGCGCGTGACGGTGGTGGACAGGTGCAGCGGAATGCCAAAGTCGTCTAGGCAGTTCTTGACGTTGCGGCGCAGTCCGTTGGCGTACGGCATGAGCTCGTACACGCCCTCGACCGAAATCCCCTCGAGCGTGCAGCGGCGCGCCATGATAAGCCCGATGTCGCCCGAGCCCAAAATGACGGCGCGCGAGCCGGGTTTAAGGTTTTCGATATTGATGTATCGCTGCGCCAGGCCGGCCGTAAACACACCGGCGGGACGACTGCCGGGGATCTTGATCTCGCTGCGGGTGCGCTCACGGCAACCCATGGCAAGGACGATCGCGCGCCCGGTGAGCTGCAGCATGCCTTCAGGACTCATGAGCGTGACGGTATGGACCGCGGTGTCTTCCGCAGGCTCGCCAGAATCAATCCCAAGCACCATGCTGTTGAGGAACAGCGCAATGTCGGTTGCGTGCACCTGGTCGATAAAGCGCTGCGCATACTCGGGACCGGTGAGCTCCTGTTTAAAGTGCGACAGGCCAAAGCCGGGGTGGATGCACTGGCGGAGGATGCCGCCCAGGTGCTGCTCGCGCTCCACGATGGCCACGCGTGCGCCTGCCTTATGCGCAGCCAGCGCGGCCGCCATGCCGGCGGGGCCGCCACCGATGACGACCACGTCGAAGGCCTGCGTTGCTATCGACGCTACGGTTCCGGCCTCCGCGCGTTTGTCGCGCATGTCAAACGTCGCCATCCTAGCGCACCCCCTTCAAAGGACCCTCGACCAGCCAGGAACCGGCATCCTCCAACAGTACCTCGCTGGGGTCGCAGCCCAGCTCGCGCGCCAGGATCGCCACCACACGGCTCTGGCAAAACCCGCTTTGGCACCGACCCATGCCGGCACGGCAGCGGCGCTTGACGCCCTCGACCGAAACCGCGCCCGGCTGGCGTCGAATCGCGGCCACGATCTCGGCTTCGGGCACCGTCTCGCAGCGGCAGACAATCTGGCCCCAAGCGGGATCGGACTCAATGAGCTCCTCCTTGCGCGCCAGCGGTGCGCGGTCAAAGTCTTCCGGCGCGCGGCGAATTGGGTTCCAGTCTGCCCGCTCGTGCAGTTTCACGCCGGCATCGCGCAGGACCTGTTCCATTCGCTCGGCAATAGCCGGCGCGCTTGCCACACCCGGTGACTGAATGCCCGCCGCCTGGAATAGCCCCGGCATCACGGCCGACTGCCCAATAAAGAAGTCGTTCGTTCCCTGAATGACCGGACGCCCGCCGGCAAACGCGCGCACCACGCGGCGCGTGTCCAGGTCGGGCACCAGCTTGCGCGCGCCGGTCAGCAGCGCGTCCACATCGCTTGCATAGGTCTGCGTGTCGCCCGGCTCGCGCACGGCAGCCGTGGCGGTAATCACGGTGTTGCCGTGCACGGTGCCCGTGACAATAACGCCCTTGGACACCGGCGTCGGCACGGGGTAGAGCGGCATGAGCGTGCGCGGTTCCTTATCCAGCACCACAATGTTGCCCTGGCGCCATACCATCTGGAACTCTTCGGCACCCGCCATATGCGAGATGTCGGCGGCGCCGTTGCCCGCGGCGTTGATCAGGTAACGGCAGCGCACGTTGCCAGCGGGGGTCGCCAGCGTAAAGCGCGCGTCGTCGACCGAGCCCGCGACTTCAATCGCCTCCACGGGTGCGGAGCGCATAAACGCTACGCCGTTGGCAACCGCGTTCTCCAGCGCGGCGATGGCCACTTCAAATGGGTCAACGTAACCGGTCGAAGGGCACCACAACGCGCATGTTGCGTCGGCGCTGGCACGCGGTTCCAGCTCGTGGATACGTTCGGGGCCGATAATCGACAGCTCGGACACGCCGTTGGCCAGGCCATTCTGGCGCAGCTTCTCCAGGTGTGCGCGGTCTTCGTCGTTAAACCCCAGCACCATCGACCCGGTGCGGCGGAACAAAAATCCCAGCTCCTGGGCCCACGAGCCATATAGCTCGCAGCCGCGGGCGTTGACCTGCGCCTTTACGGTTCCCGGAGCCGGATCGTAGCCGGCGTGAACCAGGCCGCCGTTGGCCTTCGAGGCGCCCAGCGCAATGTCGTTGGCCGCCTCGACCATGCATATGGACAGGTCATAGCGCGCGAGCTGCCGCGCGATGGCGCACCCGGTGATGCCGGCGCCCACAATCGCGATATCAAACGTTTCTGCCACGGTGCCTCCCAGATGAGTTGACAGGCTGTCAATATGACTATCCTACGGCCTGCACATCCCCAGTGCGGCGGCAATGCGGCGAACAGTCCCGCAACACCCGCCAACGGCAGGCGAGGGGAGGCTCGGCAACGTCGACAACCTCGTCTGCCAACAACTACGGCAACCGTTCGTCTCGATCTGTAACAGTTGGACGAGGATTTGGGTTCCAGTTGTTACAGTTTGAGACATTCGGTTTGGACGGTTTTCTTTGTCTTAATCTGTAACAGTTAGCTGAGGATTTGGGTTCTAGATGTTACAGATTTAGATGAACCTATCAGTCGGTTTCGAATGTCTAAATCTGTAACGGTTAGACCTGTTTTTGCCGAGTTGTTGTTACAGATTGAGATATTTTAACGGAGGGCTCACCGTTCGTCTCGATCTGTAACAGTAAGAGGGGTTTTGGGGCCCAAGATGTTACAGATCGAGATTGAAGTCGGGGAGGGACCCCTGTGTCTCGATCTGTAACATTTAGGACCGGATTCCGCTCCTAACTGTTACAGATTGAGATGTTTGTGTCCGCGTCAGCCCCGCCCCTAGCCGTGGTCCCATATAAACAAACCCCGTGGTAAACTTGACCGGACTGTTAATATTCCGAAAGGTACCCGTAATGTCCAAGTACATCTCCGAGCTCATGTCGCCGCAGCTCATGGGCGTCGTCTATGCCTTCGTTGGCTTTATCATCGCCCTGTATGTTCTGTCGGTCGTCTATGTGTTCATCGACGCTCGCCGCCGCGGCGCCAGCGCCTACGTGGCATGGGGCATCATCGCCCTCATCCCGTTTGTTGGCCTCATCGCCTACCTGGTCCTGCGTCCGCACTCCTACGCGGCCGACCGTGAGGAGCAGGAGCTGGACATGGCCCTGCGCGAGCGCCAACTTGCCCAGTACGGCACCTGCCCGCAGTGCGGCGCGCCCATCGAGAAGGACTTCGTCGTCTGTCCGGTGTGCGATACCCAGGTTCGCAACGTATGCCCCAGCTGCCATCGCCCGCTCGATGCGCACTGGAAGGTCTGCCCCTACTGCCGAACTCGCATCCAGTAACGCATCCATCGCCGGGCCGGCCGCAAGCCACGGGCTCCGCGCACCCCGCGCATCCCACGGCCGCCACGCGCCCCGCGCCGCCCCACACGATGAAGCATGCGTAGAAAATCGCCCGCCGTGCCATTAAGGTGCGGCGGGCGCTTGTATACCAAGGCAACCTGCCTATAATGATGCAAGTTAAAACGCCGAGCGCATCGCACGCACTTGCATCAGGCATCCGAGAGGAGAAAACATACCCATGAAGGCACTCTACAATGACGGTTCGGTGGCCGAGCTCCCGCAGGACGAGGTCACGCACGTCATCCGCCACTCTGCCGCGCACATCATGGCGCAGGCCATCAAGCGCCTGTACCCCCAGGCCGACTTTGCCTACGGTCCTGCGACCGACAACGGCTTCTACTACGACGTTGATCTGCCCGAGGGCGTCAAGATCAGCGAGGACGACTTCCCCGCGATCGAGGCCGAGATGAAAAAGATCATCAAGGAGAACCTCAAGTTCACCGTGTACGAGAAGCCCCGCGCCGAGGCCATCGCCCTTATGGAGGAGCGCGGCGAGAAGTACAAGGTCGAGCACATCGGCGACCTGGACGACGACGCCCGCATCACCTTCTACCAGCAGGGCGACTACATCGACATGTGCGTCGGCCCCCACATCTGCTACACCAAGGCCCTCAAGGCCTTTAAGCTCACCGGCGTCTCGGGCGCCTACTGGAAGGGCGACAAGGACAACAAGATGCTCACCCGCATCAACGGCGTCGCCTTTGCCACCAAAGAAGAGCTCGACGAGCACATGCACATGCTGGAGGAGGCCAAGAAGCGCGACCACCGCAAGATCGGCCGCGAGATGGACCTCTTTATGATGCGCGACGAGGCCCCCGGCTTCCCGTTCTTCCTGCCCAACGGCATGATCCTTAAGAACACGCTGCTGGACTACTGGCGCGAGATCCACCACAAGGCCGGCTACGTGGAGATCTCCACGCCGCTCATCATGAACAAGCAGCTGTGGAAGACCTCGGGTCACTGGGACCACTACAAGGACAACATGTACTCCACCGTCATTGACGACGAGGAGTACTGCATTAAGCCCATGAACTGCCCGGGCGGCGTGCTGGTGTACGCCTCCAAGCCTCACTCCTACCGTGAGCTGCCCATCCGCGCCGGCGAGATTGGCCTGGTGCACCGCCACGAGCTGCGCGGCGCCCTGCACGGCCTGTTCCGCGTGCGCTGCTTTAACCAGGACGATGCCCACCTGTTTGTGCGCCCCGACCAGCTGACCGACGAGATCGTGGGCGTTGTCAACCTCATCGACTCCGTGTACCAGAAGTTTGGCTTTAAGTACCACGTTGAGCTTTCCACTCGCCCCGAGGACTCCATGGGCTCGGACGAGGACTGGGCACGCGCCGAGGAGGGCCTGCGCACCGCTCTGGAGAAGCTGGGCATGGACTACGAGGTCAACGAGGGCGACGGCGCCTTCTACGGCCCCAAGATCGACTTCCACCTGGAGGATTCGCTCGGCCGTACCTGGCAGTGCGGTACCGTGCAGCTCGACTTCCAGATGCCGCTTAACTTTGACCTTGAGTACGTGGACGCCGACGGCACCAAGAAGCGCCCCATCATGCTGCATCGCGTGTGCTTTGGCTCCATCGAGCGCTTCATCGGTATTCTGATCGAGCATTTTGCGGGCAAGTTCCCCACCTGGCTGGCTCCCGTGCAGGTCAAGGGGCTTCCCGTCTCCGAGAAGAGCCGCGACTACGCCCACGAGGTGTGCGCCAAGCTGGAGGAGGCCGGCATTCGCGTGGTCTGCGACGACCGCGACGAGAAGATCGGCTACAAGATCCGCGAGGCCCGCAGCATCGACCGCGTGCCCTACATGCTCATCCTGGGCGAGAAGGAGGTCGAGGCCGGCAACATTTCCGTCCGCGATCGCTCCAACGAGACCGTTCAGATGAGCGTTGACGAGTTTGTTGCCAAGGTGACCGAGGAGATCAAGACTCGCGCCTAGCACAAACCATACAAGAATTAACAAAGGCGATCGTCCTCGCGGGCGGTCGCCTTTTTTGTTATCTATAGAAGAAAAGCCGCTGGTTAGGGCGGCTTTTTTTGTTGTGCAAAAAGGTACAGGTTTTTGTAGAGGCGTATGGAGATGTGTCCGTTCGCGCTGCAATTTGTGTAATCTGGGAAAACGTGAGCAGTTTGCTCGTATAATGAGCAACGTCGAAAGATACAAAAACCTGTACTTTTGCGACTGCGCCTAGCTGTGAGCGAGAAGCCTGTTCTAAACGCCCTTGCATTTGCGTGCATCGCAAATCCAAAAGAGGGGGCGAGAACATGGAACAGACGGCACGGCGCCAAGAGCAGCTGCCGGGCGCATTTAACGGCGCCACCACCAACAGCCAGCACGGCCGCGTCCGCTGGTATCTGGTCCACACCCCCAACGGCAAAGAGCGCGAGACCTGCGAAAAGGTGCGCCGTATTATCCCACACGAGCTGATGCAGAACGCTTTTGTGATGCAAAAGGAGTTCTGGTTTAAGCGGGACGGCGCATGGTCGCTCCAAACCAAACCCATGTACAAGGAATACTTCTTCGTCGCCACGCACGATGCCGCTGCGCTCGATAGGGCTTTGGCCCAGTTGAGTTTTGGCTGCCGCATTGCTGGCAGCAGGGAGCGGGCCTATGCGCCCATGCCGGACGATGCACAGGACTGGTACCGCAGCGTGCTCGACGACGACGACGTGGTGCGCAACAGCGTGGCGCGCATAGAAGACGGTGTGCTGCACATAGAACAGGGGCCCTTGGTGGGGCAAGAGGCCCGTGTAAAGAAGATCGATCGTCATAAGCGCTGGTGCCTGGTGGACGTGGGCGATGGTGGCTCCACATTTAGGGAGCTGCTACCGCTTGACGTGCCCAGCAAAACGTAAGGGAGACGTTGCACCGGCAAATTACTTGGTTTTTGGATTCATAGATGGGGGGGTCCTGGGGACAGGAACGTAAGTTTTATTGTGGCTGCTAAAGAAGTAACAGAGAGTTGTACATCAACGGTTGGTGCGCTGGCTTTCAATCAGATAAAGCCGAGCGGTACGCTTGGGTATCGCATCGTCAAGAGGCTGTTTGACCTTGTTTTTAGTCTTATGGCGATCGCTATTTTATTCATTCCAGTGGGGCTTGTGTGCGTTCTGATTTGCCTAGAGTCTCCGGGTAATCCCTTGTACACCCAGGAGCGAATTGGCAAAAATGGCAAGGTCATTAAGATCTTTAAGCTGCGCAGCATGGTTGCCGATGCGGGCAATGTTCAGAAGTATTTAAATTTTGAGCAGCTGCATCAGTGGGAAATTGAGCGCAAGGTCGATAACGATCCGCGCATCACTAAGGTAGGGCAGTTTATTCGTAAGTGCTCTATCGATGAGATGCCGCAGTTTCTTAATGTTTTAAATGGTGATTTATCCGTTATCGGTCCTCGTCCCATTACGCGTGATGAACTCGAAATGCATTTTTCTGATGAGGATAAGGTTGTATTTCTTTCGGTTCAACCTGGAATTACCGGTTTATGGCAGGCAACGGATCGCAACGATGCGTCATTTGAAAGCGGTTTGCGCCAAAAAATCGAATTGCATTACGTGCGGAACCGTTGTTTCCGAATGGATTGGAAGTGTTTTGCTGGCACTTTCGGCGCCATGTTTGGCAAGGAGAGGACGGGCCGATAGATGGAAATCTCCGTCATCATTCCGACTCTTAATGCTGAGCATGAAATCGATGGGCTTTTAATTGCCCTCGAACACCAGTCTATTCAGCCGGTTGATATCCTGATCGTTGATTCCGCTTCGGAAGATAAAACTATAGAGCTGGTCCGGCAGCACAAAAGAGTCCGCCTGCTGAAGATTGATCGCCAGGATTTCAACCACGGCACCACAAGAGACATGGCACTAAGGGAGTCGAGGGGTGACTTTGTATGCTTCCTTACCCAAGATGCTGTGCCTGTTTCTGATGATTACCTGGAGCGGCTTGTTGCTCCCATGCTTGATGATTCCGATATCGCTCTCGTAAGCGGCAGGCAGCTGCCTAAGGCGGATGCCCGACGTTTTGAACAGCTGGTGCGTGGTTTTAACTATCCCGACTGGCCATCCGTTCGTTCCAAATGTGATCTCGAGAAACTCGGTATTAAGACGTTTTTTGCATCTGATGTCTGTTCCGCCTATCGACGAACTGCATATCTCGAATGCGGTGGATTCGATCATGTCAACACCAACGAGGACATGCTCATGGCGGCAAGGTTTATCGCCTCCAGGTTGAAGGTGGCTTACGAGCCGCGTGCCGAGGTCTATCACTCGCATAACTTGACACCTTCCCAACAGTTTGCCCGCAACCGCGCTGTTGGCTTCTTTCTCGAAACGCATGCAGACGAACTCATGCATGCAAGTGAGATTGGTGAAGGCGGCCGGCTAGCCAAGATGGTTTCGTCGCAACTTTTACGAGAGGGAAGTCTTGGCGAGCTCGTTGCTTTCGGAGTCGACTGCTGCGCTCGCCTTCTCGGAAATCGCGCTGGCCGCAGGGCTGCAAGAAATGAAAGGTTATAGCCAATGAAAGGCATCATCCTCGCCGGCGGTTCCGGCACGCGCCTGTACCCGCTCACGCTCGTGACCTCCAAGCAGCTGCTGCCGGTCT
>CAJJTG010000002.1 GCA_905194675.1 uncultured Collinsella sp.
TCGCCCGCGCCGTCTTCGAGGCCGCCAACGGCAACGGGGAGAAGGTCGTGCCGGTATCGACCGCCGACTACTACGCGAGCGCCGAGGGCCCCGTCGCACCGCGCCCGGTCCACTCCGCGCTCGACCTGTCCGGGCTCGAGTCGGTCGGGTTCCACATGCCCGACTGGGAGGAAGAGCTGGGGGAGTATCTCAAGCTGTGTTAGTTTGACATTTCGATTATCTTGAACTTCTGGTATAGGGATGAGGCTGGCTCGCCCCTATACCAATTTTAATAGTGCGAATTAAATTGATTGTTCAACGATGCAATCTCACTCGATTCTATTCAAGTAATTCATGGCTCTTGTTGTGGTCGGAACTGACATAAACCTTTGCCCAGCCGCTCTGAATGGTTGGTGAACCGAGCTGTGGCTACTCATCAGCGTTTATGTTTTCCAGGTTTCTCTGTCTATCACTCTCTTCTGCGTAAAAACAGTTTCTAGCAATCTAACAGATTGTTGCTAATTTCAATTAGTAGTTCTACTCACTAATTGAAATTATCTTCCGCTCGAATTATGTTCGTGAGCCAGCTCTTTGTTGTTACGCATGTTCTTTAAACTCGGACGTCCATCCTGCAGCCGTCTTTGAGTTGCAGCCATCTTTGAGTGCTTGTTCGGAATCTCTTTGATACTAGCCTGGCAAATGTAAGTGAGGCGAAGAGATGATGTCTACTATGCGGGCGTCCGTGCGCATCCTTTCGTCTGGTGTAATGCAGCCTCCACCTATTTATAATTATCGTATGACTTGGTTTCTCATAAGATATATTGAATGGATGTTCAGGTTCTATTGATTTGTCACGAGAGAATGGTGTTTGATTGTCGTCTAAATCGAATGTGCTTATTGCGATTCCTGCATATAATGAAGAGGAGTGCATTGAAAGCACGGTTAACGAGCTCCGTTCGGTTGCTTCAGGGTTTGACTTCATTATTATCAATGATGGTTCACGCGATCGAACGGGTGAGATTTGCGGTTCGTTGAGCTGCAAGGTTATTACAATGCCAATTAACTGCGGGCTGACCGTTGGTTTTCAGACTGCGGCTCGATATGCCATCGATCATGGTTACGACTATATGATTCAGTTTGATGCAGATGGGCAACATCGACCGGAATATATAGCTGCTTTAGTTGAGAAAGCTGAAACATCTGGTTCCGATATTGTTATTGGCTCGAGGTTCCTAACTGTTCGCAAAGACAAATCGATGCGTATGATAGGTTCGCGAATGATTACCGTTCTAATCAAGATGTTGACCGGTCGTCGTATCAGCGATCCCACATCAGGTTTTAGGTTATTTAGTAGTTCTGTACTCAAAGAATACTATTACGACAACACTCTCAATCCTGAGCCAGAATCAATCGCGTTGTTTTTAAAGCAAGGGTACCTGGTTTCCGAGGTCCAAGTATCAATGCGTGAGCGCCAAGGTGGCGAGAGCTATTTAAATCCAGTTAAGTCGATTCAGTATATGCTTCGAGTGTTTGCTACGCTGCTAGTAGTTCAATGGTTTAGGTGATATAAAATGACTCTTACATTGCGTGCGCTGCTTATTTTTTTTGCTGCCCTGGTGTTCTTTTTCGTTATCCGCAAATTGAAGAAGTCCCAGATGCGGGTTCTTGATTCCATGTTCTGGCTTTTATTCAGCTTAAGCTTTGTGTTACTTGGCATTTTTCCTGAGATAGCGCTTTTTATTTCTTCTGAACTTGGCTTTGTCTCAGCTTCAAATTTTGTATTTCTTTATGTTATTGCCGTCCTCGTGGTAAGGGACTTTTCGAATTGTCTGCGCCTTTCGAAGCAAGAGGAGCGCATTAATGGCCTGGCTCAGTCAATTGCGCTTGATAGCGATGATTCTTAGGATTGACTTATTAATAACGAGTGTTTCGTTTTATATTCGGTAGCCAAACTGTCTTTCTCGTTGACTCAAATCATGAAAACGTGTCGTCTAACGTATGCATTGCTAGGCTGGTAATTTAATTATGTGGATACCTTTCTTTATATCCTCACTATTTCTCTTGCTTCTCTTAGAGGTTCCAGGTTTTGTGCTTTCACGCATGATGCGATTCTGCCGACTTGATTCGATCTTAATCGCACCGTTGTTTTCAATCGCCTTGCTTGAAATAGTGAGTATTGTTATTTCAAAGCTTGGAATATTCGCCACTTGGGTGAACCTGTGTCTTATCAGTTTTATTCTTGCTGCAATATTCTTGTCTTGCAGATTAATCGATTGCTCTCGAAAAGCTACTATGACAGAGTCCTTTTTTGGTCATTCAAATTGGGTTGTTTTGTTTCTGTACTGTGGCGTAGCTTTTGTTGTTGCAACGAAAATTTTTCTACTACCACTGGACGGGCCATCATCTTTCATTCAAGATTCTGATAACTCATTTCATCTCGCTGTTATTCGATCTTTTTTAGATGTCGGTGATTTTTCGACTTTCAATGTCGGCCTATATCATGATGTGCCGTCTAGCTCTATTCTTTCAATTGCTAACGGCTTTTATCCTGCGGCTTGGCATTTGCTTGCTGCTCTTGTTGCAAGCTTTTCTGGACAGGATGTTGCGTTTGCGGCTAACGTTACTAATTATGTAATGGTACTATTCGTTTTTCCATCAAGCGTGTTGTTGTTTTTTAAAACGGTATTTCGCGATGACCTTGGTGTTGTTGTTGCGGGGGCGCTGGTTCTGTTCGCATTTAATAGCTTTCCCTGGGGTACTTTAATTTCAGTGTCGGGCCCTTTGTTCCCTAACACTTTGGGTCTCATGTTCGTACCGGCTTGTGCAGCCATATTTATTAATTTCTTCAGTGGACGTACGAAGCAGTTCGCCCTGAGTTATGTCTTTGCGTTTTTAGCTGGCGTACTTACGCTTTATTTTTCTCATCCAAATGCAGTATTTACAATGGCTGTCCTTCTTGCGCCTTATGTTGTTTTGCGGTTTTCGAGTTGGTATATTGGAAAGAAACAACATGCGGATTCTGCCGTGTCTCTTTCTGTGAGATTAATCTCCCTCGCGATTCCTTCTTTATTTATTCTAGTTATTTGGATCGTCTGTTTTATTAATCCAGCTTTAAGTAACACCGTTTCTTTTACTTGGGGTATAACCGCCTCGCATTTACAGGCCATAGTTAATGTTCTGTCGCTTTCTTTTCGACTTCCGGCTGGTAATTATCTTCTTGCTATATTCGTGGCAATTGGTTTCTTTGTCTTGCTTCGCAACAACGAGTGCTCGTGGCTTTGTTTCTCATATCTGATTGCTGCCGCCATTTATATAGTCGGAGCATCATCTTCGGGTTTTATAAAGCACTTCCTTGCGGGTTTTTGGTATACCGATCCGTACCGTTTGGGCGCATGTGCCGGTCTTATGGCAATTCCTTTGGCTGCTGCTGGCCTTGCGACTTTCTTTTCGCTTGCTGTGAAGGTATTTGACAGACTTGGATACGAACTTTGGGCGAAGTTCTTAGCCTGCGCTGTATGTCTTATTTTCACTTGGTGTGCTCTTTATATTAATGATTTCGATTTACCCGGATTTGGACGGGTATACACGGGTTTGGGTGATTATCACGCCTGTTCTATGCTTTCGAATGATTCGAAGCGCGACAACTTGTTTGATCCCAGAGAGCGACTTTTTTGTAAGCGTGTAGCTGAGTTTCTCGAAAATGATGATGGGTTGATATATAACAACGCAGATGACGGCAGCGCTTTCGCATATCCTTTATACGATTTAAACCTTCTTTACCGTCGGTCTGCTGCAGAGATGCTCGGTAATGAGACGTGTGATAACCAAACGCTGAGGTTGCATCTCGACAAGCTTGCTACAAATAGAGATGTTCAACGCATCCTTAAAGAGAATGGTATTAAGTACATTCTTAATTTGGACTATGGCGGTGAGATCAACGACGAGCGTTGCTACTACGGTTACTATACTTGGGACAAATGGCAAGGCATTAATTCGATCAAAGATTCGACTCCGGGGCTCAAGCTTCTTATGTCGGAAGACGATATGCGACTTTATGAGATAGATTATTCTTCTTTTAGTTAATTATTCTTTTCGTTTTGGTCAAAGCATCCTCTTAATAGTTTTTAAGGCAAAGTTCCGTTTCTATTCATTTTTAGAGCTTCGCGATAAGCCACTCGTCGATAAGCGGGTGGCTTATTATTTTTGATGTTACTGATTCGTAGGAGTATTGCATGTCTCTAAAAAACACCGTTTATGATGCCGTTAACTCAAATAAGTTTGGTAAAGCGTTCTTAAAGGCTCGTCGCGATCTCCGTGGCGATGAGGCAGTTCGGGCTATTCAGTCTGGTACCCATGACTTTGTCGACCGCAGCAAGGGCAGCGATAAGCTCTGCATTATTCTCGCGGGATATAAGCCGACATTATGGGAAGACGTTTTTGGGCGTATTGCGGCATATGTGCCTTCCGATGTTGACGTATGCGTTATGACCAGCGGGCTTGTGAATGAAGAGCTTAAGCAGATCGCCGCTGATCACGACTGGTCCTATCTGTCGACTTCTGTCAATCATTTATCTGTTGTTCAGAATATTGCGATTGAATGCCATCCGAGGGCTAAGTGGATTTATAAGCTTGATGAGGATATGTTTTTGACTAAGGGCTTCTTTGAGGCAATGCTTGATACCTACAAGGAGCTTGAGTCAAAGACCTTATATAAACCAGCGTTTGTCTCTCCATTAATTAATGTCAGTTGCTACGGGCATCTTCGCTTGCTAGACAAATTGAATCTTCTGGATGATTTTAGGAATACCGGACTCACGGATATGAAGTATTCCGATGGATTGCACCACAATCGTCAGGTCATTTCTGAGCCTAAGGTTGCTCGTTATATGTGGGGCGAGTCTCAGCCTGTGTTGCGCGATATCGATGCGCTAACAGAGCGCTTCTCGATTGAAAATGAAGGTTTCCAGTATTCTATTTGCCCGATCCGCTATAGCATCGGTGCCATTTTGTTTTCGCGTGACGCCTGGAACGAGTTTGGGCACTTCCCGCTGACTTTTGTCGGAGGTCCGTATGGTCTTGGGGATGATGAGGAGCATATTTGTAACTACGCGTGTTTTACTGGTCGTGTGATGGTGGTAAATGAAAATATTGTTGTAGGCCATCTCGGCTACGGTGGCGCACAAACAAAGACTATGGTTGAGTATCATGCTAATCATCGTGATCAATTTAAGTTAAAGGCATAACGGGGGAATTAATGTCTAAACCCAACATCAAAATCCTAGTCTCATGCCATAAGCCTGTCTGCACGCCTGATTCCGACCTGTATTTACCCGTTCACGTCGGCTCTTTGGGTAAAGAGACTATTCCTGGATGCCAACGCGACGATTGCGGTGAAAACATCTCCGACCGAAATTTCACTTTTTGTGAAATGAGCGGTCAGTATTGGGCTTGGAAAAACTTAGAGGCTGATTATGTTGGCCAATGCCATTACCGACGTTTTTTCAATTTTGATGAGAAGAAATATGAGTCGAACGATCATGCTCAGATTGAGGATGACTGTCTGTCGCCACTCTCAATTAAAAAGTATCAGCTAGCAAACGAGGCTTTGATCAGGGACTGTGTCGAGAAGGTTGACCTTGTACGTGCTCCTTATTGGGATGTGAGGGGAGTTCCCACCCCTTGTGGTCCTAAGAAAACTATAAAGGATCATATGTGTGCCTATGGCCTTGTCACTCAAGCCGAACTGGACCATATGGTTGATATTTGCAAGTTTGTTCAGCCTGATTATGTAGACGAGCTCGTCGCATATCTTAACGGTTCCAAGTATTTGGGCTATAACTGCTTCGTGATGAAGAAGACTCTCTTCGACGAACTCTGTGCGTTTGAGTTTTCGATTCTCCAGCAGTTTGACTCTGAATATGACTATGAGAACAAAACGACTACTCACAAACGTATTTGTGGCTATTTGGGTGAGATTCTATATAGCGTATTCGTCTCTCATATCTCTAAGAGAGGGATTAAGATCGCTGAGCGTCCGCTTGTTTTCTTTGAAGAGACGCCTGCTCCGTTTAATGCTGCTGCCGTCGATAACCAAACGGTTGATATCGTATGGCGCTATGCGGAATCGTCGCCTATTAAATTTGCCGTCGCGCTTGAGAGCTTAATTCGTCAGCTTGACGCGACCAGAAAATATCGATTGCTTCTAATTCATAATTGTCAGTTTAGCTTTGGCGATTGCCTCAACATACTTGAGACTATTCCGGAGAATCTGGAAATCATACAAGCGACTTTCCCGGTAGTTGGACCCAACGACCTCTTTGGTTCTATGGATGCTACCGCAGCGCATATTGTTCTGCCTTTTATGCTCCCTCGCATAATGAATTTCGATTTGATTGGTCGCCATCGAGTTCTTTGGGTTGAGGGGTGTGCTTTCTTTAAAAAAGACCCAGCCGAGATCATTAATGGCGTAGAAGATTCACTCGCTGCCGTAAAGAGCGTTTTCCTCGAGAAAGAGCTTAATAAGCCGGCTTCGTCTCGTTTGCGCGACTCATATCTTGCCGCTGCGGATGGTTGGGAGATGAGCGAGGCGTCCGCTCTTATAGTTGATTTGTCTCAGCTTTCTATCATCTGTCCTGAACCATATGAGTTGTACTGTGCCTGTGCATCTGAACTGGGCATCGATCCAAGAGGCGATTTGGCTAAAGAGTTTCAAAAGTATCAGTTGCATAAAAAGAAACCGGGCAGCGCTAAAGATGCTTTCTGCTTACCGCTAAGTGTATTTGCTGTTCGAAGCCTTATGATGCGCAAGCTGAATTTCAGCCTTATCCCGTATTCGAGCAGTATGCCCGTGGCTTCCTTTGAAGAAGTTGGCATGTGGGCCAACGAGTGCACGGCAAAGCGATATAAGGCCTCCGATGAAAGCGGATTGTTGCTCTATTCGTCGGATACGACTCCATTCTCTGAACCGGCGAATGCACTTTGTCGTGATTATTGGCGTTTGGCCAGGTGTGTGGATGCGTATGAGTCCCTTTTAGTTACGATTTCGGAATACCGACCGCTTGGATTAAAGCGGACGTTATTTCCAGTTGGGACAAAGCGACATAAAGTTATATTTAAAATGGTTTCCCTGATTAGGCGATTTAGATAGTTTATATAGTCTATTCAGGCGCTCGTCATAGAGTGGCCGGCATAGAAGATTCGACCGTGCTATTGCAGGGACAATTACACGGTCGTCATAATGAAGGTTAAACACATTTAATGGATTGGTGTTTTGAGTCGAACGCCAATCCATTGATGGCAGCGCCCTATAACTCTTGGTTCTCTAATGCGCGGAGTTGCTCTTTGCTGACATGTTCGCAGTGTGTAGTTATGTCCATCGGAACACGATAGATATCTCCATATACATCTTCGGTAAACTTTCTTAGATTTTTTGGTGCCTGGCAAAGAATCCGTTCAAATGAAATTGTCTGCGTCGGGAACACTTCTCGCTTTTGGCAAGCCCATTTGTAATCAGACAAAAAGTAGATGTTTTCAATGCCCCACAGCATTCCATTAGTTATTTGGTCATCAATTATTCCCTGGCTCATTTCGATTGACCGATATTTTGCAAACGTTTCTTCTATCCGATTAGCCAGCGGATCAGATGCTGGAATGAATTCCTTTTCTTTCCATTCGCTGTAATATGAAGCGGTTTTCATCTCCGCTATCATTTTCATTCTTAGTCCTAGCTGTTCCTCAAATGCCTTCTTATCGGCGCTTCTGCTTTCTTCAAATATGAATAAGTCTAAAAAACAGGGATTATTAACGTCCTCATACATAAAACGAATTTGCTTACAGAAATTCCAAACATCGTAAACGATTGAGATTCGATACCGTCCGTCATTGCTGACAATATTGATAAGTTTGTTAATTTCCAACCTCATCATGCCGAGATCGCTATCGTCATCCCAAGGAATAAAGCCCTGGTGACGGATTGCTCCAAGGAGCGTTCCGAATGCAATCCAGTATTGAAGATTGTTGTCTTTGCATAATGTGTCGAACTCTCCTAGTAGTTTTGCGCATCCTAGTTGCATGGCCCTGAGTCCGCCGTTGGCTTTTGGAAGTGATGTAAAAAAGCGCTTCTTTGCGTCTTGCAGATCTTCGTTGTCGTTTCGGTAAAGCTGCCAAAGCATCGTTTCGATTCTCATCGAAACGCCGTCGTTATCACTTTTAAGCCATTCGGCTCTAAAATTCAGGTTGTCGTTAATACCGTTGTCAGCCTGCTCGATCCTCGCATTGATGGATCGGTTCAGTTCATAGAGTTCATAGACATCTGAGCGAAGATCTCTAATTGCTCGCTTTGATGCGGGAAGATGGTCGGCGATACGTGACAGGATGCTCATTCTGTATCCTTCGTGTTGAGAATAAAGTTCTGTTTAATATAGCCTACGTAGCTCGATGGTTTTTAGACGACTGATTAAATCTGGTTGAGTGGAGCCCGGCTCCCATTAAGCGGTGGATAGCATGATTAAATGCTAAATATAATATGTATACCGCCTTAAAATTTGTGGCATCGCTAGTGATTGCATGCTGTTTTGCTATACACCTGCAGTTCCCATTGTTTTTTCTCAACTTTTGCTACGGAGTCGAGGATGAGGCCGGTTGCCAAGCTCAGCCCGCACAGAAACATGAATGAGGCCGCGAGCATGGCTGTGGGGAAGCGGGGGACTAAGCCGGTTTGGAAGTACTCCGCAACAATTGGGATTCCGAGAGTGAGACCTATGATGGCAAAGATGAATGCAATAAGACTAAAGAACTTGAGTGGACGGTAATCCTTAAAAAGCGTTCCAATCATTGCGATAACTTTAATACCGTCACCTACTGTGTTGAGCTTGGACTCAGAGCCTATGGGCCTATCACGGTATTCAACCGGTACGTCTTTAATACGCCAGCGATGGTCGACGGCATGGATGGAGAGCTCGGTTTCAATTTGGAAGCCCTCACTCAAGACGGGGAAGGTCTTTACGAAAGGCTTGCTCATGGCTCTATAGCCTGTCATAACGTCGTCAAAGCTGTAGCCGTATATCCATTTAATCATGGCGCGAACGAGGTTATTCCCAAAGCCGTGAAATGCTCGTTTGTTCTCTTCGGCATAGGTTCCGTTGGAGAGGCGATCGCCGACGGTCATGTCTGCCTCGCCATTAAGTATGGGCTCACAGAGCGATTTGGCGGCTTCAGCGGGGTACGTGTCGTCTCCATCAACCATCAAGTAGCAATCGGCGTCGATATCGCGAAACATTTGGCGGCAGACGTTGCCTTTGCCCTGCCTTGGTTCATGTCGCACTGTGGCCCCGTGCTGTTTGGCTATCTGTGCCGTATTGTCGGCGGAATTGTTGTCGTAAACGTATACTGTTGCGTCTGGCAATTCGCGGTGAAAGTCATCGACAACTTTGCCGATCGTTAATGCTTCATTGTAGCAAGGGATAATGACGGCGATATTCGAATAGTCCATATAGGACCTCCTTTAATGACTCAACTGTTCGAAAGTATAACCATCACCTATCCCTTTGATTAGATATGGGTTAGTTCTCCAGATTTTTTGCGGTGGGTTATCGTCTACGCGGGAGGGCTATACTTTCCACTGTTATGTTTTGCGAGACAAGGAGATGGTCCGTGGCTGACAATCTTGAGAGTCAGAAAGCGGTGGCTAAACCGGCCTCTCACGCTAAAAATGATTTTGAGAAGGATAAATTTATCCTTAGGCAGCTGGTTACCAAGGATTTTAAGATTAAGTATCGGCGCAGCGTTTTGGGCGTAGCTTGGTCCGTGCTCAATCCCTTGTTGATGATGATTGTCATGTCGATTGTTTTTTCAACAATCTTTGCCCAAGGGCGCAATGGCTCCATTACGCCTGAGATGTATCCGCTTTACCTGATCGTCGGTAACGTGACGTTTTCTGTCATGTCCGAGTCGACGAACCAAGCGCTTATGTCCATCATTTGGGCTTCCTCGCTGCTTAAGAAGGTTAAGGTGCACCGCTGGGTCTTTCCGGTGCAGAAGGTGCTGTTCTCGCTCGTTAACTTCGCCTTCTCTTTGGTTGCTGTCGCCTTGGTTATGCTTTGGTTCCATGTGGTTCCTAGTTGGCATTTAATTCTCTTGCCGGTGTGTTTGCTGCTTCTTATGTGCTTCTGCATGGGTTTGGGCATGATGCTGTCTGCGCTGGCGGTCTTTTTCCGTGATGTTATGCACCTTTGGACCGTTGTTATCACCGCGTGGATGTACCTGACGCCGATCTTCTGGACCACCGATTACATCAGCCATATGGCTCATTGGATTCAGGTGTTGGTGGTTGTGAACCCCATGTACAACTATCTCCAGTTTATGCGTGACATCTTCCTGTTCAATACCGTGCCTTCTTCGCTTACGTTTGGCCTATGTGCTGTCTGGGCTGTTCTTGCCCTTGCCATTGGCTATACCGTGTTCCACAAGACCGAGCACAAGTTTATTCTCTACATCTAAGGAGTGCTGTTCATGACTGAATCTGCTATTGATTACAGCAAGCAGCCCCTTGCTGTTGAGGTCAAAGACGTCACCATGATCTTTAACATGGCGTCTGAGTCGCTTACAAACCTCAAGGAGTACTTTATTAAGCTCGCAAAGCACGAGCTGTTCTTTGAGGAATTCCGTGCGCTTAAGCATATTTCGTTTGATGTGCATCGCGGCGAGGTCGTTGGCCTTGTTGGAACTAACGGTTCCGGCAAGTCTACGATGCTTAAGATCATCGCTGGCGTTTTGGAGCCCAGCGAAGGTGAGGTTAAGGTTCACGGCAATATTGCGCCGCTGATTGAGCTTGGTGCTGGTTTCGATCCCGAGCTTACCGCTCGTGAGAATATTTACCTTAACGGTGCGCTGCTTGGATATACCAAGGAGTTTATTGACGCTAGCTTTGACGAGATTATCGAGTTCGCTGAGCTCAAAGATTTTGTCGACATGCCCCTGAAGAATTTCTCTTCGGGTATGGTTGCGCGCATTGCATTTGCTATCGCTACGATTACCGAGCCGGATATTCTGATCGTTGATGAGACGCTTTCTGTCGGTGATGTCTTTTTCCAGCAGAAGTGCGAGCGCCGTATTCAGCACTTTATCGAAAGTGGCGACGTTACGGTCTTATTCGTTTCTCACTCCATGGAACAGGTTGAGCGTATTTGCCAGCGTGCTGTATGGATCGAGAAGGGCGACCTGCGTATGGATGGCCCCGTGGATGAGGTCTGCAAGGCATACCACGACCAGTTCAAGTAGGTTATAATTTATGCGCCGTGTGAACTTGTGCCCGCTTGGACGCGCGACATTATGCTCCATTAGCTCAGTTGGATAGAGCAGGGGACTTCTAATCCCAAGGTCGACGGTTCGAATCCGCCATGGAGCACCAAAAGAGTTTTTGAAGACCCGGTTATCATGCCGGGTCTTTGCTGTACAAGCGTTCAGCCGTGATATTGTTTAACATGGGCTGTAAGGCATGGGGATGACTTGTAGCCTTATTTCGATAGTGGTTGCATGCTTGGTTGCGAGGCTTATAGGATAATAAGTGTGTCCGCTTCCTTTTCGGCACCCCTTGCCATGGCGGTCGTCGCCGCTGAGGATGCCGCCTTGACCTTGTTCCTTTTAAATATGTGATGGGGAGATAATCCGCTGCTTACCCGTTGTGCTCCTTGTAAAGCTCGAGCGCCTTCTTAAGGTAAGTTTTGGCATAATGGTAGTAGATATGGGACCACTCGCCAACGTTATCGCCTTCTGCCTCTTTAAGCAGTGCCCATGTGTACCAGCACCAGCCCGCCATGCCCACCTGGCCCAGGTTGTGACGCCATTCTGCATCGGTTGGCTTGCGGCTGAAGTAATGCTCTAGTGCCCTGCACATTTTCTTCTCGGTTAACTGTTCACAAACACAGAATGTTCCAAAATCGTTGGCATAGTCGCTCATACCGGCGTATTCCCAGTCAATGAGATCGACATGGCCGTTGCCGCTTACGAGGAAGTTGAGACTAAAGAAATCGTTGTGGCAGAGGACTGGATCGCCACCGTCGGCAATGAGCATTCTGTTCAGTTCGGCTGCCTGCGTGTCCATCTCGGGCAAATCCGGCACATCGATGAGCCCGTGTTTTAGAATGGCACGTTCGTAGCCCCTTCCCTCTTCATAGAAGCTAAAACAGCGATTAACTTTTGCACCGCTATCGTGAAGACTGCGGGCCATTTGCATGGCTTGGGCCAATTGGGCGTCGTCGTGAACGTCGAGGTTTCTACAATTCTTCACAAATCGTGACACCTTCCAGCCGCGGCGGGGATTCGCAAAAACAAAGGTGGAGTCAAGGCCGAGCGTGCGTGCAGTCTCGAGTGCGGTTTTTTCGGCTTTGCGGTCTACAAGGAGCTCGGTTCCTACGCCGGGGTGTCGGTAGACCCACTCGCCGTCATCGGTCGTAAAGTGGCAGCTGAGGTTCGTAAGTCCCTGTTTGAGCGGATAGACGTCGCGAATTTCGGATTTATCGCATCCCAAGACGGCAACGATGTTGTCGAAAATCTCGGAATCAAGGTTTTCGAGGAAAAGAGGGTCGAAGTTGCGCAGCTCGTCGAGTGAGTCGAACTCGTGGATGGTGGGCGGGTCGTACCTGCGGATTTGCATGTCAAGCTCGTTGATATGATCGGCATAGAGATCTTCCCAGAGTTTGTTGCGGGTTTGGGGGAGGTCGTATTCTGCCTCAAGAATCTCTCGAAAACGAGTTGAGAACTCTCGATCGAAATAAGCGTGGCCAATCATATACCATGCATCGGACCCGCCGACCCTAACTTTGGTGATGCGGTCGTGGGTGTCGGTTTCCAGGCACCATTCAGGTGTCTGGCCCTGGTTGAACTCGGCTGAGTAGTAGGCCTTCCAGGCATGGTCTGTGAAAGGGTTCTTCTCGAAATAGTTGTCCGAGGAGCAGATGTACGTATTGCCCAACATCTCACGCACGAGCATAATCGAGGAATTGTTATTGCGCTCAGCGTAGGCGCAATTCACGATGACCTTAACGCCGTATTTGTCCTCGAGGTAGTAGAAGGACTCCTTCTTGTATCCCACAACGACGACGATGTCGAAAATCCCGGCTTCGTGTAGCTGTTCAATTTGGCGCTCGATCAGGACTTCGCCACGAACTTTGAGAAGTCCCTTGGGGCGTTCATAGGAGATGGGGGCGAAGCGACTGGAGAGGCCTGCCGCAAGGATAACAGCATTGTCCACGGCGTAGGGTTTTAGCGCGGTCATGCCCTTAGGCGTGAGACGGGCGTCCTTGATGAGGCCGGCTTCTGAGAGGTCTATTACGGTGGCATTTGCCGCTGTAAGCCCAATCTCGCACTCGCCCGCAAGTTGTTGTTGCGTAATGCCGGGACGTCTGCTCAGGGCATAGAGAACGTTAAACTGTTTATGCGTAAGCTGCATTAATGGTTCCTTTGCGTTCGGTTTTGTCAGATGCTATCGCGAACCTGAACAGCTGAAGGCATTACTTTCCGTTTTACTATCCATTGGAGGGTTCGAGCAAATGTCATTTGTTCGAACCCTCCAATGCGTGAGCGGGGGAGACTTTTATCAAAAAGGCGTTATGGACTGTTATGCGCAACTCTTAAACCAAATGTCGTCTAGCATTCAGAGTAGCCGGCAATTATTAATGCTTAATCCTACGCCTCCGTGGGCTCCACACCTAGCTCGTTGCGGACGAGTTCGAATGCCGCGGCGATGGCCTTGTCCATGTCGTAGTACTTGTAGCCGCCCAGACGACCGGCGAAGACCACGTCGCCCTCCTGCGCAGCCAGCTCCTCGTACTGCTTGTAGAGGGCCTCGTTCTTGGCGTCGTTGATGGGGTAGTAGGGCTCGTCGCCGGGCTTCCAGTCGGCCGGGTACTCGCGAGTGATGACGGTCTTGTCCTGCGTGCCGAACTCGAAGTGCTTGTGCTCGATGATGCGGGTGTAGGGGACCTCGCGCTCGGTGTAGTTGACCACGGCCACGCCCTGGTGGTCCTGCTCGTCGAGCGTCTCGGTCTCGAAGCGCAGGCTGCGGTACTCGAGCGTGCCCAGCTTAAAGTCGTAGAACGCGTCGATGGGGCCGCAGTAGATCGTCTTGGCGGCGATATCGGGCTCGGCGGCGGCCAGCTCCTTGTACTCCACGCCGCAGCGCACCTCGACGCCCTCGAGCATGTTGGCGACCATCTTGGTGTAGCCGCCCATGGGGATGCCCTGGTAGCGGTCGTTGAAGTAGTTGTTGTCGTAGGTGAAGCGGCAGGGGAGGCGCTTTATGATGCTCGCGGGCAGGTCCTTGCAGTCGCGGCCCCACTGCTTCTCGGTGTAGCCCTTCACGAGCGTCTCGAAGATGTCGCGGCCGACGAGCGACAGCGCCTGCTCCTCGAGGTTCTGAGGCTCGCCGATGTTCTCGGCGGCCACCTGCTCGGCGATCTTGGCCTTGGCGTCGGCCGGCGTGACGACGCCCGGCCACATCTTGGCGAAGGTGTTCATGTTGAAGGGCATGTTGTACATGCTGCCGCGGAAGTTGGCGACCGGCGAGTTGACATAATTGTTGAACTCGGCGAAGCGGTTGACGTAGTCCCAGACGTCCTTCATGGAGGTGTGGAAGATATGCGCGCCGTAGCGGTGGACCTGGATGCCCTCGACGTCCTCGGTGTAGATGTTGCCGGCGATGTGATCGCGGCGATCGATGACCAGGACCGACTTGCCGGCGCGCTTGGCGGCGTTGGCGAAGACGGCGCCAGAGAGGCCGGCGCCGACGACTAGGTAATCGTACTGGGACATGGATATGCTCCTTTGTATGTCAATTGGACAGCTACTTAAGCTTTGGGACAAACAAACCTGATTATTTAGTCCCATGGATTAGTGTAGCAGATACTCTTTCAGCAGCTCCAGTGCGTGGGCGTAGCCCATCAGGCCTTCGCCGGTGATGGTGGCGAAGCAGGCCAGGCGGGCGTAGCTTACCTGGCGGAAGTCCTCGCGGGTCTCGACGGCGCTTATGTGGACCTCCACAGCCGGGATGGCGACGGCCTTGAGGGCGTCGAGGATCGCGACGCTCGTGTGCGTGTAAGCCGCCGGGTTGATGACGATGCCGTCGACCTTGCCGTATGCCTCCTGGATCTTGTCGACGATGCTGCCCTCGTGGTTAGACTGGAAGACCTCGACCTCGTCGAAGCCCTGTGAGGCGCCCGCTTCCTGGCAGATCTGCACTAAGCGATCGTAGTTGTCGCTACCATAGATGCCCGGCTCGCGAATGCCGAGCATGTTGAGGTTGGGGCCGTTGATGACGAGTGCTTTCATGGTTGCTTCCTTTGCGGTTGGTTGGTGTGGCTGGCCATGCGATCTTCGGCGTTTGCCCAGATAAAACGTGTCAAAATAAACCTGTCCCTTTTTGGCAGGTTAGAGGGTGTCGAGGAGGGCTTGGGCGGTGTTGGCGGCGCAATCGCGTGAGTCGATGATGTAGTCGGCCCAGGCGCGGTAGCGCGGCATGCGCTGTTCAGCCAGCTTATCGATTCCGTCGCGGGCGGTGATGGGGCGGCCCTTGTGGGCGAGTTCGTCGAGCTTGCGGTTGAGCATCACAATCTGGCTGTTCTGGTGCAGCAGCGGATAGTTTTCGTCGCGCGTGACCACGCCGCCGCCGGTGGAGAGCACCAGGCCGCTGCGCTTGGAGATGTCGGACAACGCCGCCGTCTCCTGCTCGCGGAAGGCCGCCTCGCCGCGCTCGACGATATAGTCGGCACAGGGCATGCCCAGACGCTTCTCAAGCGCGGCGTCTAAGTCGATGTGCTCGCGGCCAGTGAGCAGGGCGATCTGCTCACCCACGCGGGTTTTGCCCGAGCCCGGCATGCCGATCAGGGCGATGTTCTGTTCGCGGCGTGACAAGCGTTCCGTCACGTCCAGGATGCGCTCACGCGGGGTGACCTGGCCGGTATAGCGCTCGACGGCTTGCGCCGCCTGGGCCACAAGCATGAGCAAACCACCGATGCAGGGGATGCCGCGGCGCTCAGCCTCGAGCATCAGGCCCGTGCGGGCGGGGTTGTAGACAATGTCGATAGCGCCTTCGAGCGCATCGAGCCCCTCGAGTGTGCAAGGCGCGTCAGGGCAGTGGGGGAACATACCGGCAGGCGTGCAGTTGACGAGCAGGGCGGCGTCGGACTGCTGCGCGATGTTGCCGTAGTTGACCTCGCTCGTGCGGCCCACGGGCACGACTGCGGCGCCCAGATCGCCGAGCACCATGCTTGCCGTGGTGCCGGCACCACCGGTGGCACCAAGCACGAGGACCTTCTTGCCGGCAACTTCAACGCCCAGCTCCTCGACTAGGCACTGGAAACCGAAGTAGTCGGTGTTGTCGCCGCGCAGGCGGCCGTCGGGCAGGCGCGTGATGGTGTTAACGTTTCCCATGCGCTCGGCCAGCGGGCTCAGCTCGTCCAGGTAGTCCATGACGGCGCGCTTGTAGGGGATGGTCACGTTGGTGCCTTCCCATTCGTTACCCGTCATAAAAGCCTCAAGATCCTCGGGCTCGCGCTCAAATCGCACGTACTCAAGCCCAACGAGCTCTTTGTAGATGGTCGGGGTGTAGCTGTGGCCCAGCACACGGCCCAGCACGCCGTAGGGACGGGTTGCGGCGGTATCGGTCATCTAGAGCACCTCCGTGTAGCTGCCAAAGTAGGTGAAGCTCTCGCATACGTCGTCGATGGAATCGAGCAGGTCGTCGAGGGCCTTGCTGCCAAAGGGGCAGTCCAGGTCAAAGTAGAACATAAACTCAAAGTCGCGGCCGGGGATGGGGCGGCTCTCGAGCTTGATGAGGTTGATGTTGAGTGCGTAGAAGCGCTCGAGTACGCGATAGAGCGCGCCCGGCTCGTTGGCCGTGGTGATCATGAGCGAGGTGCGATTAGCGCCGGGGTAGACGCGCGGCTCGCGGCTGATGACGACAAAGCGCGTGTAGTTGTTGTCCGAGTCCTGAATGTTGGGCTCCAGCACCTCCAGGCCATAGAGTGCCGCGCAGCTGCGCGATGCGATGGCGGCAACATCGGTGCGCTCGGAGCTGGCGACCATCTCGGCCGACATGGCCGTGTTGGGGTACTTGGTGGCGTGCAGGCCGTGCGCCTCGATAAAGCTAGCGCACTGCGCGATGGCCTGACCGTGGCTGTAGACCTCGCGTATGTCCACGAACTTGGTGCCGGGCTTGACGAGCAAGTTGTGGTCGATCTTGAGGCGCAGCGAGCGCACGATATAGAAGTCGAACTGGGCGAGCAGGTCGTAGACAGCGTTGACCGAGCCGGCGGTTGAGTTTTCGATGGGCAGCACGCCAAACTCGCAGAAGCCGTCGCGCACGGCGCGCATGACGCCCTCGAAGGTCTCAAAGAACGCAATATCGGGCACGTCGAAGAGCTTGCACGCGGCGATCTGGCTGTAGGCGCCTTCCACGCCTTGACAGGCAACGCTGGCCGTCTGGGGGAAGGGCGTATCGAAGGTTGCGGCCGTGGCGTGGGCCTTTTGCGAGATCGTGATGCCCTTGAGCTCGTTGATGTAGCGCTGCTGCTCGGCTTTGCTCATGCTCATGAGGAGACGGAACAGGGCGATGGTCTGGGCCTCGTAGCGCTCGGGCGCGCGGCTGGCGAGGTTGTTGAGTTTGGAGCGCTCGCGGGCGGGGTCAAAGACGGCCTTGCCCATCTCGATCTTTGACTTGGCGACCTCGGTGGCAATGTCCATGCGCTCGACAAAGCTGTTGAGGAGCGTGGTGTCGATGCCATCGATGGCCTGGCGAATATCGGCAAGGTCCATGGAGGCCCCTTTCACGTAATGGCAGAGCTGACGGGCAACCCAGGTGAGTCGGGTTAGAGCTGGGCGGCGTCCTCGAGGAGGGCGTCCCAGATGGCGAGGGCGGCGGCTGCTTCGGCTACGGGGACGGCTCGGGGGACGATGCAGGGATCGTGACGGCCGTGGACCGAGAGCTCGGCATTTTCCATAGCGTCCATGTCCACCGTCTGCTGCTCGCGGCCAATGGAGGGCGTCGGCTTTACGGCCATGCGCCACATGACGGGCGCGCCGGTCGAAATACCGCCCAGGATGCCGCCGGCGTTGTTGGACTCGACCTCGATCTCGCCGGTCTCGGCATCGATGCGATACGGATCATTGTTCTCGCTGCCGCGCATGGCGGCCACGGCAAAGCCCATGCCAAACTCCACGCCCTTTACGGCGGGAATGCCAAACGCGATTTGCGCGATGCGGTTCTCGATGCCGTCGAAGATGGGGTCGCCGATGCCCGCGGGCAGGCCGTAGATGCCGCACTCCACGATGCCACCGATGCTGTCGAGCTCATCGCGCGCGGCCAGAATCTCCTCGCGCATGCGACCGGCTGCGGCGGCGTCAATGCAAGGAAGATCGTTCGTTAGGATCGCCTTACGGTCGGCCTCGCGATAGACCATGTCGTCCATCGGCAGGTCGGAGATGCCGCCGATCTGCGCGACGTGCGCCATCACGTTAATGCCGCGGGCCTCGAGTGCCTGCAGCGCAATGCCGCCGGCAATGCACAGGGGTGCCGTTAGGCGGCCGGAGAAATGCCCACCGCCGGCGACGTCGTGCATGTTGTGATACTTCACGCGCGCAGGGAAGTCCGCATGTCCCGGACGGGGCTTGCGGCGCAGCTCAGAGTAATCCTTGGAGCGCGTGTTGGTGTTCTCGATAATCGCTGCGATGGGCGCGCCGGTGGTGTGCCCATCGACCACGCCGGCAATGATATGCGCGGCATCGGCCTCGCGGCGCTTGGTCGCGGTCTCGTCGCGGCCGGGGGCGCGACGGCTCAAAAAGGCCTGCAGCTGCTCCTGATCAACGGCAATGCCCGCCGGGACGCCATCGAGCGAGCAACCGATGGCGGGGGAGTGCGACTGGCCGAAGATGCTTAAGTGCAAGACGTTGCCAAAGGTCGAGGACATGCTATTCCTCCTCGAGCGTGACCTTGCCGCCCAGCAGACGGTAGTGGTCGAAGAAATCGGGATAGGACTTGTTGACGGCCTCGGCGCCGTGGATCACGACCTCGCCGGTGGCGCGGCTCGCGGCGATAGCGGCCATCATGGCGATGCGATGGTCGTTGTGCGAATCGACCTCGCCGCCGGTAAAGGCGTCGACGCCCTTGATGATGAGGTCGTCGCCGGCAATGCGCACCTGCGCGCCCAGCGCGGTGAGCTCGCGGGTGGTGGTGACCAAGCGGTCGGATTCCTTGATGCGCAGACGGGCACAATCGCGGATAAAGGTGCGGCCCTGTGCCAGCGAGGCCACGGCCGAGATGACGGGCACCAGGTCCGGAATGTCGTGGGCACTCATCTCAAAGCCGGCGAGCTTGTCGGACTGCACGGTGGCGGCGTTGGTGGAGCGCACGATGCGGGCGCCAAAGCGCGAAAGCGCGGCAAGCACGTTACGGTCGCCCTGTGCGGAGCTTAGCGACACGCCCTCGACGGTGATTGGGTCGGTACCGATGGCGCCGGCGCACAGCCAAAAGGCGGCGTTGGACCAGTCGCCCTCGACGGCCACGCTGCCGGGCGTGCGGTACGAGCCACTGCTCACGCGGAAGTTCGTGACCTCGGGCTGGCCGTCCTTGGCCGGAATGCGCTCGACGTTGACCTCGACGCCAAAGGCCTTCATGGCCTGTATCGTCAGGTTGATGTAGGGGCGGCTCTCGATGAGGCCGGTTACCTGCACGCAGGAGGGCTGGGCCAGCAGCGGGGCTGCCAGCAGCAGGCCCGAGATGTACTGCGAGCTCACGTTGCCCGGAAGCACAAAGGTGCCCGGGCGCATGCGGCCGCTCGTCTTGAGCGGAAAACCGCCCAGACCCTGTAGGTCGCAGCCGGCGGCGATGATCTCGTCCGAGAGCGGGGAGAGCGGGCGGGCGCCCAAGCGCCCCTGACCCACAAAAGTTGCTTCTGCACCCAGCGCGCAGGCGACAGGCAGCATAAAGCGCAGCGTGGAGCCGCTTTCACCGCAGTCAAGCGTGCCGCCGGCAAGGGCCTTGAGCAGGCCAAACTCAACACTCTTCATGGTGGGGTGGACCTGGAAGCCGTCCTCGACGGTCTCGATGCGAGCACCCAGTGCCGTAAGGCAGCGCACCGTGGCCTCGATGTCGGCGCAGGTGGTGTTGCAGGTGACGTGCGTCTCGCCGTTGGCAAGCGCGGCGCAGATGATGAGGCGATGCGCCATCGACTTGGACGCGATGGCGGGAACGGTGCCCTTAAGCGGGGACGGGGTGATGCGGGCTAGCATGCGGATGCGTCTCCCTTCTGGCCGAGGCCCTCGGCAATGAGTTCGTGGAAAGTGGAAAGCGGCGTGCGGTCGATGCTGCAGCGGCCAATGCCGTGCGGAATCACCAGATCGATAGTGTCGCCCGCGCGCTTCTTGTCGTGGAGCGCCTCGGCAAAGACGGTATCGGCATCTAGGTCGCAGCGGGTCTTGAGGCCATGGCGGGCGCAGAGTTCCTCAATACGATCGGGCAGTGCAGCATCGCAGACGCCGTGCAGGGCCGCGGCGCGCGTGATGATGCCCATGCCGATCGACACGCAGTTGCCGTGTCCGAGCTCAAAGTGCTCGCAGGCCTCGACGGCGTGTCCGGCGCTGTGTCCAAAGTTGAGGAGCTTGCGCTGGTTGGTTTCGCGCTCGTCGGCGACGACCACGGCGCGCTTGATGTCGATATTGCGGGCGATGATGAGCGCTACGCGGGCCACATCGCGGTTGAGCAGCTCCAGCGTGAGCGGGGTCTTCTCCAGCTCGGCGAAAAGCTCCGGGTCGGCGATCACGGCGTGCTTGACGACCTCGCCGCAGCCGTCGGCGAACTGCTCGGGCGTGAGGGTGGCCAGACACCCCACGTCGGCGATAACCACGCTCGGCTGCCAAAAGGCGCCGGCCAAGTTCTTGCCGGCAGCCAGGTCTATGGCGGTCTTGCCTCCCACCGACGAATCCACCATGGCGAGCAGGCTCGTGGGGATCTGCACAAACTTGCAGCCGCGCATGTAGGTGGCGGCTACAAAGCCCGCCACGTCGCCCACGACGCCGCCGCCGAGTGCCACGATCACGTCGGAGCGCGAAAGCTCGTGCTCGGCCACAAACTCCAAAATGGCAACGTAGGTCTCGGCGCGCTTATGGGCCTCGCCGGCCTCGAAGGTGCAGATGCTCACCTCGTAGCCTGACGCCTCCAGGCTCTGCTTAACGGGCATCTGGTAGAGCGGGCCCACGTTGGTGTCCGTCACGATGACGGCCTTGGTGCCGCCGGCGGTGGCGCGCACGAGCGGCCCCGCCTGCTCCAGCAAAAACGTGCCAACATGCACCTGGTAGGGGCGTGCAGTGTCGATATCGATGGTAATCGCCATAAGCTTCGGTCCTTTCGACCTGGCGTGATGGGTTGTCTAGTGGGAGGCCTCGTCGTCGAGTGCGCGCTTAATGCGGTCGCCCTCGGCAAGGAGATTCTCCAGATAGCGCTGGTCGCGGTCCTTGAGCGCGCGGCTGTAGGCGCCAAGCGATTCGATCAGATGGTCGATCTCGAAGGCGAGCGCGTCGGCGTCGTCGATCATGAGCTCGGACCACATCTGGGGGTTGAGGTGCGCCACGCGGGTGAGATCGCGGTAGCTGCCGGCCGAAAAGCCGT
Organism: uncultured Collinsella sp.; assembly: GCA_905194675.1. Lineage (GTDB taxonomy): Bacteria > Actinomycetota > Coriobacteriia > Coriobacteriales > Coriobacteriaceae > Collinsella. The sequence goes on from CAJJTG010000002.1 coordinate 21,635, forward strand.
GGTGGACCTGGGCAGTGGGGCTTTTGACGTAGGCGTTGGATACCACGTGCGCAAGCTGGCTCGTGAAGGCGATGACACGGTCGTGCTCGGCGGCGCTGGTCACGCTGAACTTGCCAAAGCCCAAGGGGCGCACCATCTCGCGCACCTGGCCCAAAAGCTCCAGCTTGAGCGCATCGTCCACCGCGGGCGGTACGAGCACCAGCGGGGCGCCCTGGAACAGGTCGGCGCGGGAGTGTGCATAGCCCGAGTACTGCGTGCCCGCCATGGGGTGCGCGCCCACAAAGTAAAAGCCGTGCTCGCGGGCAAGCTCAAAGGCGCGCTCGCACACGATACCCTTGACGCCCACCGTGTCAATTACCACGGGGCCCATGATGGCCTCGGTATCGGTGGCGTCGGCGAGTGCCTGGGCGTGTGCCTCGAGCCATTCGATGCAGGCTTCGGGGTAGCAAGCCAGGACGATGATGTCGCATTCGCCGAGTGTCTTGTCGTTGAGCTCTCCGGCGACGGTGCCCATGCTGGCGGCGGTCATGACATCGTCATCGGGATCCCAGGCCAGCACGCGAACGCCCGCCTGCGCATAGCCGCGGGCAAAGCTGCCGCCGATGAGGCCAAGGCCGACGATGCCGGCGCACTTGGGGCCGCCCTGGTTAACGCGCGCGTTTCTCACTGTACCCATGGGCTACTCCATGGTCTCTTGGCAGACAACCTCGCGGATGGCTCGGATGCGACGCATGGTGTCGTCGAACTGATCGGGGGTGAGGGCCTGAGCGCCGTCGGACCATGCGCGGCTGGGCTCGTCGTGGACCTCGATCTCCAGGCCGTTGGCACCGCAGGCGGTCGCGGCGAGCGCCATGGGCTCAACGTAGCGGGTGTAGCCGGTGGCGTGGCTGGGGTCGGCGACGACGGGCAGGTGCGACAGGTGGTGCAGCACCGGCACGGCGTTGAGGTCGAATGTGTTGCGAGTACGGGTCTCGAAGGTGCGGATGCCGCGCTCGCACAGGATGACGTTGTCGTTGCCCTCGCTCATGATGTACTCGGCGGCCATGAGCAGCTCATCGATCGTGCCGGACATGCCGCGCTTAAGCAAGATCGGAGTCTTGGTCTTGCCGACCTCTTTGAGCAGGGGGAAGTTCTGGGCGTTGCGGGCGCCGATCTGCATGACGTCGATCTTCTTGTCCAGGAAGACCTGCACGTCGCGTGGGTCCATGATCTCGGTGACGATCGGCATGTCGAGCTCAGCAGACGCCTCGCACAGCAGGTCCAGACCGGCGGGGCCCATGCCCTGGTAGGCGTACGGGGAAGTGCGGGGCTTGTAGGCACCGCCGCGCAGCATCGTGGCACCGGCGGCCTTCACGCGGCGGGCGATGCGGATGAGGTTCTCGCCCTCGACGGAGCACGGGCCGGCAATGACTTGGAACTGATCGCCGCCTACATGTACGCCGTGGCCGCAGTCGATGACGGAGTCCTCGGGGTGGAACTTGCGATTGGCGCGCTTGAACGGCTCGGAGACGCGCTGCACGCGCTCGACGACGTCCATGGACTCGAGCAGGAACGGGTCGATCTTGGTCGTATCGCCCACCAGGCCGATGATCGTCTCATTCTCGCCGCGCGAGACGTCGGTCTTCAGGCCCTTTTTCTCAATCCAGCTGACGATATGGCTGACGGCCTCGTCGCTGGCGCTCTGCTTTAAAATTGCAATCATGGTGTGCCTCTCACCTCGATGGATAACCCTTGCAAAAACGGCCCGCATCGCGAGCCGTGTATATATGGTGCATGAGAGTTTATACTATCTGATTCGCTTTTGCCTTCTAAAGTGAGCCGTTGTGCCGCGTCTTCCTCGGAATTGCAAAGCTTTTTCTTTTATTTTGATAGCCCGTGGTGCACTTGGGTATAATGCCAAACGTTGGCCCTATTAGCTCAGGGGATTAGAGCGTCTGCCTCCGGAGCAGAAGGCCGTTGGTTCGAATCCAACATGGGGCACCATCGAACGTAAGGCCGTCCGAACCTCGCATGGTCCGGGCGGTTTTTCTTATACCGACGCGACGTGATGGGATGTGGTATGGCAGCAACGGATATCGAGCGCGGACTCTCGACCGCCGAGGTCGAGGAGCGCATCGCCGCCGGTAAGATCAACCGCAACATGGAGCTCAAGACCAAGTCGGTCAAAGAGCTCATCATCGAGAACCTCTGCACGCTGTTCAATTTGATCAACGTGATCTTGGCGTTCCTGGTCATTTTGACCGGTTCGTTTAAGAATCTGACGTTCCTGTTCGTGGTGTTCCTCAATACTGCTATTGGCGTCATTCAATCCATGCGTTCCAAGAAGATGGTCGATAAGCTCACACTGCTGACCTCCAAGAAGGCCATCGCGGTGCGCGACGGCGCCGAGGTGGAGCTCGACCTGGACCAGATCGTGCTCGATGACATCATCCGCTTGGGGCGCGGCGACCAGATCCCCGCTGACGCCGTGGTGGTTTCGGGCGAGGCGCTCGTGAATGAGAGCCTGCTGACGGGCGAGAGCGATCTTATTAAGAAACAGCCCGGTTCCGAGCTCATGAGCGGCAGCTTTATCGACTCGGGCCTGCTGCGCGCCCGCGTGATCCATGTCGGCGCCGACAACTACGTAGCCAAAATTAATAACGAGGCCAAGTACGTCAAAAAGGTCAATTCCGAGATCATGAACGCGCTTAACGCCATCGTGCGGTTTGCGAGCATCATCATGATCCCGCTCGGTTTGGCGTTGTTTTCCTCGAGTGTGAGCGAGCTGTGGGATGCCGCGGGAACCCCGGGCGATAGCGCGCTTTCGTGGTGCTTCTCCGAGCTGCTGGCCGGCCGCGTGCCCTCGTCGGCGCTGCTGTCCACGGTGGGCGCCCTGCTGGGCATGATCCCGCAAGGCCTGGTGCTGCTGACCTCGTCGGTGCTCGCCATCGCCACGGTGCGCCTGGCCCGCCGCAAGGTGCTGGCGCAGCAGCTCTACTGCATCGAGACGCTCGCGCGCGTCGACGTGCTGTGCCTGGACAAGACGGGCACCATCACGTCGGGTCGCATGGAGGTCGAGGGCACGTATCCGCTGCCGGTCGAGGGTATGGGTGCGGGGGAGAGCGACGCCGCCGTCCCCGTCGATACCACGGTGCTCGATTTTGCGCTGGCTAACGTGGCGCGTGCGACTTCGGCCGATGCCAACGAGACCTGCCAGGCGCTGCTCAACTATTACGCCGATCGCCCGGTCGAGGTGTCTGAGCCGCTGTCGGTCATTCCGTTCTCGTCCTCCAAAAAGTGGAGTGGCGCTTCGTTTGCGCAGGGCTCCTATGTGATGGGCGCTGCGCAGTTTGTGCTTTCGGAGCGTGCGTTTTCGCAGGTCGAGAACCGTGTCGCCGAGCTTGCCGATACCTGCCGCGTGCTCGTGGTGGCGCGCGTGGATGGCTTTACGCCCGATGGCGATATGGTGGGCGAGGCCGAGCCCGTGGGCTTTGTGACCATACGCGACGAGATCCGTACCTCGGCGGCCGAGACCATCGGCTACTTTAACGAGCAGGGCGTGACCCTCAACGTGATCAGTGGCGACGACCCGCGTACGGTGTCGTCGATCGCGCGCGTGGTGGGCGTGCCGGGGGCGGACGCTTATGTGGACGCCACGACGCTCGATACGCCGGCCAAGCTCGATGCCGCAGTGGACCGCTACCATGTCTTTGGTCGTGTGACCCCGCAGCAGAAGCGCGAGCTCGTGCAGGCGCTCAAGCGCCGCGAGCACACCGTGGCCATGACGGGCGACGGCGTCAACGACGTGCTGGCGCTCAAGGAGGCCGACTGCTCCGTGGCCATGGCGGCCGGCTCCGATGCCGCGCGTAACGTGGCCGAGATCGTGCTCGTCGACAACGACTTTGCCTCGATGCCCGCCGTGGTGGCCGAGGGCCGTCGCTCCATCAACAACCTGCAACGTTCGGCCTCGCTGTTCCTGACCAAAACGCTGTTCTCGATGGGCTTGGCGGCGCTGTGCATCGCGCTGCCGCCGTACCCCTTCGAGCCCATCCAGATGACGCTCATTAACTTCTTCTGTATTGGCGCGCCGGGCTTTGTGTTGGGCCTGGAGCCCAACAATGCTCGCGTGAAGGGATCGTTCCTGACGAACGTGCTCAAGCGGGCACTGCCGGCGTCGATTGCGGTCATTTTGGCTGCAGCGCTCGATATCTTTGTGGCGCGGGTGTTTGGCTTTAGCCAGCTCACGCTGTCTACGATGTGCCTGCTTACGTCGTGCGCGGCGAGCGTCAGCCTGATCTGGCGCATCTCGCAGCCTCTCACGCCCTTACGTGTGGTGCTCTTTGTGTTTGTAGTCGCCGGCATCCTGGTGGGCGTTATCGGATTCCCGGAGCTGCTGTCTATTGCCAACCTGACAATGGGCCAGATGGTTATCTTGGCTGCCGTCGTGGTCTTTACCTGCTCGGTGTTTTTTAAGCTCGCCACGATGATGGATTCGCTCAAGCCGCGTCGTCGTCATGCCGCAACTGGTTTTGGCCGCGGTGTTCGCGTCCGCCTGGGTCGCGGTGGCGGCAAGGTGAGCTCGACGGGTTCGACGGCGGAGCGTTTTGCCAAGCGCGTCGCCGCCGACATGGCGCAGCGCCGCGAAGCTCGCACCGTTCGTGAGGCCGAGGCCCGCGCACTCGAGGGCGTGGCCCAGGCCCAGCCCAAGAAAAAGAAGCCCACGGGCGCCAAGCGCTCCCGCGTAACCAAGTCCGCCCAAGGCATCAAAGTTTCGATGCCAAGCAAAAAGAAGAAGTAGCTACGCGCCCTGGCGATGTTGAATTGGTGCCTTGCTCCTGTGGGGCCGTGGCGATGTTATGCTCTAACCTCGATTGTTTGAATTGCTTCGAAAAGAGGATGCCGTGATCTGCCCGCATTGCCTTAAGACTATCGAGGACGGCGCCTCGTTCTGCCCCTACTGCAACGCCTATGTGGGTCCGGGCGATGGTCCCGAGCACCCCGAGTTTGTGTTCTGTGAGGGCTGCGGTGCCCGTCTTTCTCCGCATGATCGTACGTGCCCCAAATGTGGACGCCCCGCTCCGGGTATCCTCTCCGAGGACGCGGCAGCATCCGACCTGGCAGCGGGCCGCACGGCGGGCTTTCCGCGCCTAACGCAAGAGCAGATCGATACCGAGGTGCCGCATGCGCCGGCCTCTGCCGCTGCGGTGCTTTCGGACGCCGCCGACCCCAATGAGACCTGCGTGCTGCCGGCTTTCGATAAGGATTTCGGTATCCCCAAGGTCGATATTCCCACGCCCGTTTCCCTGCATGACGATGCTCAAAAACCCAAGCGCAAGGTGCACCCCGACGAGGACGCCTATCACAAGCATAAGCGTCATATCCCCAAGCCGCTCGTCGTCATCGCGGTCCTTGCCGTCGTTTGCGGCGGTGCCTATTGGTTCGTGACGACCGATCCCATGGGTGTCATGCCCGGCTTCTACGACCAGTTTGGCCAAGCTGCACAGACCACCTTCCCCACGCGCCAAAAGGGCGAGGCCACTGAGGACGATACCAAGCAGGACGATTCTGCGGAGGTGGTCCAGGAAGAAACCGTGCTCACCGATGATCAGCTCTATACCAGGCTCGACGGTCTGTATCAGACCATCGTGTCCTATGCTGACGAGGACCAGATCGGCGAGGTCATCGATTCCTTTAACAACGGTTATCTCCGAACGCCGCTGTCCACCCGTCAGGAGCTGTCGCAGAGTGCCTACGCCCTGCGCGACCAGATCAAAAAGACGCAAGATGAGCTTAACAACCTGAAAGTACAGGACGATACGGTCTATGCGGATGACATCGCCCACTTAAAGCAGCTTGCCGAGTGGATGTATGAGCGCGTCGACGTGATCTGCCAGAGCTGGGATATCTCGCTGGCCATTCCCGATGGCGAGTCGATGAGTTCCCACCAAAGCGAGATCCTGGCGCCCATCGCGCAGGGCGGCAACAGCGCGCTGAACCAGTACGATGCCAATGTGGGTTCCTGGAAGCCGCAGCAGCGTTCCTAAAATTAGTTCGCCATAGTCGGCATAACCTACGTGCGCAATTGATGTAAACCCGTGCTTATTGCTACAATTCGTACAAATATGCTTTAAACGCACGAGGAGGGAACCACATGTTTGGTTTTAAGAAAGAGCTCTACACGCCCGAGTATCAGCTTGTCGGCGACGAGTGCGCCGTAATCGAGACGTCGAAGGGTACCATCAAGGTCAAGTTTGACGGCGAGGGCGCTCCCATTCATGTCGCGAACTTCTGCGAGCTTTCCACGATGGGCTTCTATGATGGCCTTAAGTTCCATCGCTATGTGCCCGGTTTTGTTATCCAGGGCGGCGACCCCAATACCCGCGACATGTCCGGCGCCGACGTCGCTGCCGGTCTTGAGGGCCCCGACGGTATGCCCGGTACCGGTGGCCCCGGCTACTGCATCAAGGGCGAGTTTGCCACCAATCCGCGCAACAGCCATGTCGATGGCGCCCTTGCCATGGCACGCTCCATGGACCCCGATTCCGCGGGTTCGCAGTTCTACTTCTGCCTGGGTGCCCAGCATAACCTCGATTCCGGTTACACCGTCTTTGGTACCACGGTCGAGGGTCTCGATGTGATTTCGCAGCTGCGTGCCGGCGACGAGATCGTCCATGTCGAGATCGTTCACGAGTAAAGGGGACTTCCTTGAATAGCCAGCTGATCCAACAGGGCCGCGCCGCTTACCGCGCGGGTGATTTTTCTGCTGCAGCCCAGATGCTTGGGGCGGCAAAGACTCCCGATGAGATTATGGGCGAGGCCGATCACCTTCGTGGCAACGCCTTGATGCACCTGGGCATGTATGCCGAGGCCGCCGAGGCCTATGCCGCCGCCCTCAACGACGGTACCTACGGCAAGCGCGGCGCGCTGCTCACCAACCGCGGCAAGGCGCTCGCCGCCGTGGGCGACTACACGACGGCCGCTCAGGCTTTCTCTGCCGCTACGCAGGATGCTTCCTATGCCACGCCGTTCAAGGCCTATCTGGGCCTGGGCAATGCGCTGTTCCAGTCGGGCGACTATGCCAACGCGGGAACCGCCTTCCGTCAGGCTGCCATCGACGGCGCCAATCCGGCTCCTGCCGCCGCACTCGGCGAGCTCGGTCGTTGCTTCATTAAGCTCGGCCGTCCGGCGGATGCCGTGGAGACCTACCGCACGGCTATCGACTTTGCCGGCCCCCGCGACGACACGCGTGCGCTCAACGCCGGCATGGGTCAGGCGCTTTCTGCCGCCGGCCGTCCCTCCGACGCACTCGACGCCTTTAACGCCGCTACTGCCGATGGCATCTACCAGCTCACCTCCGAGCAGGCCGATGAGCTTGCCCGCGTGCAGGATTCGCTTGCCGCGCTGTCTGCCCAGACGGCTATGGCCACGGCTCCGGCGCCCGCGATGGACGCTCCTGCCGTCGATCCGCTCGATCCTACGGGCGCGACCGGTCAGTTTATGCCTGATCCCTCGGACACCGGCTTCTTTACGCTGTCCGAGTCCGAGATGGTCCAGCAGGACCGTCAGGATCGCAAGCAGGCCAAGGTCCGTCGTCGCCATCGCCATACGGGTCTCAAAGTCTTCATCGTGCTGCTTCTGCTCATTTTGATCGCCGCGGGCGGTCTGGGCTTTGCCTACACGCGCGGCTTTGGCTTCCCGTCTCAGGAGTCTGTCGTTACCGATCTGTTCCAGGCTGCCGGCGACGGTGACGCCGCAAAGGCCGAGTCTTGCCTGGCCTCGAGCCTGTCCGAGGACGCTAAGTCGATGATCATCTCCTCGATTCCGCAGGGTGCCACCGTGTCCGTCGAGGGCATGGATCAGTCCATGACCGAGACGACCGCCAAGGTGAAGGCATCGCTGTCCAAGGGCGGCGAGCAGGAGTACACCGTCAAATTCGTGCGCTCCGACAACCATATCGGCTGGGCCGTTTCTTCGCTCGATATGGATTTCTCGGCTGCTGACAACCAGTAGTGACCTTATGGGATTTAGCTTTGCCCGGCGCTTCACCGCAAGTGAGGTGCCGGGCTTGCGCTAGTATGATGAGCTAGTAGTTTTCCAGCAATCATCCAACACATCAGGAGTTGCGTTGTTTTCTTTGATGGATATGTTCTTCGGTAGCTATGCGGGCGATCTTGCCATCGACCTCGGCACCGCAAATACGCTTGTCTCCGTGCGCGGCAAGGGCATCGTTATTCGCGAGCCCTCTGTTGTTGCCATCGACAAGAACGACGAGCGCATCCTGGCGGTCGGTATCGAGGCAAAGCGCATGCTCGGCCGTACGCCCGGCAACATCGTGGCCGTTCGTCCCCTGAAGGACGGCGTCATCGCCGACTTCGATGTTACCGAGGCCATGCTTCGCTACTTTATCGACAAGGCGTCCGAGAAGCGCTATCCGTGGACTCCGCGTCCGCGTGTTGTCGTCTGCGTTCCCTCCGGTGTCACGTCGGTCGAGAAGCGCGCTGTCTTTGAGGCCACGATCCAGGCCGGCGCCCGCCAGGCCTATCTGATCGAAGAGCCTATGGCAGCTGCTATCGGCGCCGACCTGCCCGTCGAGGAACCCACCGGCTCCATGGTCATCGACATCGGCGGCGGTACCACCGAGGTTGCCGTTATCGCTATGGGCGGCATTGTCGTTTCGCAGTCCATTCGTATTGCCGGTGACGAGTTCGATCAGGCCATCCTCACGCACGTTCGCGATGCCTACAACCTGGCCATCGGCGAGCGTACGGCAGAGGACATCAAGATCAAGGTCGGCTCCGCCGTGCCGCTCAAGGATGAGCTCGACGTCGAGGTCAACGGCCGCGACGTGATCACCGGTCTGCCCAAGACCGTGCGCATCGAGAGCGAGGAGATTCGTCGCGCACTCAACAAGCCGCTCGACGAGATGGCCAAGGCCGTCAAGGACGCACTCGACGCTACGCCTCCCGATCTTGCCTCGGACCTTATGTACTACGGCATTTTGCTGACCGGTGGCGGCGCGCTGCTGCGCGGTCTCGACGTGCGCCTGCGCGATGAGACCGGTGTTTCGGTCAACGTCAGCCCCACGGCGCTCGATAACGTCGTTAACGGCTGTGCCCGCGTGCTCGAGGCCAATGCGTTTGATGGCGGCTTCGTCCAGACCAATGCTTAATTTCCAAAAGGTGGATTCCATTTGGCACGATCTTCGGGTTTCTCCACAAATCTGAATACCAAGCGACAATCAACGGGTATGCGCCCGTTGATTGTTTTCAGCCTGATTTCGGTGTTGCTGCTCACGTTTTACATCCGCGAGGGCGAGGCAGGACCGATTCATGCCGTGCGCTCGGGCGTGACGACGATTACCTCGCCGGTGCGCTTTGTGGGCTCGGCTGTGGCGGCTCCCTTCAATGCGATCGGTAACGTGTTCTCTAACCTTACGGCGTCGCAGGACACGCTTGACGAGCTTAAGAAGCAAAACGAGGAACTGACCTCTAAGGTTGCCGAGCTCTCCGAGGCTCAAAAGACCGCCGAGCGACTGGAGGGGCTGGTCGGCCTGCAGTCGACCTACAACCTCAAATCAACCGCAGCTCGTATCGTCGGCGCTTCGGGCGATGCCTGGACCTCGACCGTCACCATCGATAAGGGTTCTGCCGACGGTCTTACCATCAACATGCCTGTGACGAGTTCTGCCGGTGTCATAGGCCAGATTATCGAGGTCTCGGCCAAGACGTCCACCGTGCGCCTGATTGGCGACGAGAACTCGGGCGTGTCCGCTATGGTGCAGGACACGCGCGCCCAGGGCATGCTGCAGGGTCAGGCTGACGGCACGCTGCGTCTTGAGTACGTGAGCGTCGACTCCGATGTTAAGGTTGGCGACATCATCGTGACCTCGGGCATTGGCGGTGTGTTCCCCAAGGGTCTACCGCTCGGCACTGTCTCGTCGGTTGAAAAATCGGCAAACGACGTGTACTACACCATTGTGGTACGCGCCCAGACGACGGCCGAGAACAACGAGGAAGTGCTGGTCATCACCTCGCTGACCGACGAACAGTCGGCCTCGGATGAGGACGTGAGCACCGCTAATAGCACGCCGCAGGGAACGTCGCGCGATGCTGCGACCAAGACGAAGGACGAGAGCTCGGATGACGGTTCCGACACGTCCGAGACGACCGATTCCGGCTCGAGCGAATAGGGGGCATGTCCATGGATCTACACGAGCAGGGGATGAGCTCCCGCACGTTTGTAATCGCCGCCATCGTGTGCGTGCTGCTGCAGGCAGGCCTGGCACCGCAGATCTCCATTGCGGGCGGTCGCGTCAACTTCATGATTATCCTGGTGTGCCTAAGCGTGTTCTCGGGCGACCCGACCCGTGCCGTCGTGTGCGGTTTTTGCAGCGGCTTGTTTTATGACCTGTCCGCTGCCGTGCCGGTGGGAGTTATGTCGCTCCTGCTGACCGTGGGTTCTTTTGCCCTGGTGCACAGCGCTGCCGGTCAAACGAGCGGTACCCCGAGTGCGCGCGGCATCACGGTGGGCGCCTTTGCGCTCGTCATTAATGTGATCTACAGCATCATCTTGCTGTTTATGGGTATGGAGACGAGCTTTGTCGTGGCGATCTTCGGCCATGCGCTGCCGTCTTCGATCCTGACGGGTCTGGTTGCCATTCCGTTTTTGATGTCCGGCGTCGTGCCGCAGTCCGGTTATGGATTCTCCGCACGTGGCGGACGCCAGACGGGCATGCGCTTTAAGCCCAAGACCCGTAAGCTCAAATAGGGGAGGCCCGTAGATGTCTTCCCAGATGACGGTTATTATCGCCGGTATCGTGCTGGTTGTGGCCATCGTGGTCGCGCTGGTCATCATGCGTCGCGGCGATTCCCGTTTTACCTACGATACGCAGCATGGAACGGCCCCGCGCGCCACCGAGGGCGAGGGCAATACCGCGGCGACCGCCTTTAAGGGCCGCTTCTCCATCCTCACCACGGGTGTGGGCGCGATGTTCGCGGCGCTTGCCGTCAAGCTGTGGGGCATGCAGATGGTCTCGTCGGACTATTATGAAAAGCAGGCTAATAGTAATCAGACGCGCACCGTTACCACACCCGCTGTGCGCGGCCGCATCCTCGACCGCAATGGCGTGGCACTTGTCCAGAACCGTCCCTCACTTGCTGTCGTGGCCTACCGCGACCTTGCCGAGGATGAGGTTCTGGTTCGCCATCTTGCCAACGTGCTCGGTATGCCCTACGTGGCGGTTCTGCGCAATATTCAGGACAATTCCGAGGGCGCCCAGAGCCTGCATACCATCGCGACGGACGTCCGTCGCTCCACGGTTGCCTATATCAAGGAGCACGCCGGCGAGTTCCCGGGCGTCAAGATTGCCGAGCGTACCGAGCGCCAGTACCCGTACGGCGAGACGGCCTGTCACATTTTGGGCTATACCGGCACCATTACCTCCGAGCAGCTCGAGGCCCAGAATAAGAAAACCTCTGGCGATGATGATACTTCTGCTGGCCGGATTACGTACCAGTCGGGCGATATCGTGGGCCAAGCGGGCGTTGAGAGCTACTACGAAAACCTGCTGCAGGGTATTCGTGGCGAGCAGACCGTCAAGGTCGATGCCTCGGGCAATGTGACCGGTCAGGCCGGCGCCGTGCCCGCGAAGGCCGGCTCCGACATTAAGCTCACGCTCGACCTTAAAATCCAACAGGCCTGTGAGACGGCGCTGTCGAGTGCTATCGAGCTTGCCAAGACCACGGGCCACAGTAACGCCGGCAACGGCGCCGTGGTGTGCCTCGATCCCAACAATGGTGAGATTCTGGGCATGGCGAGCGAGCCCAAGTTCGATCCGTCGGTGTTTATCGGCGGCATCTCCAACGATGTGTGGACCGAGCTCAACGATGACGAGGGTTCGCACCCGCTGCTCAACCGCGCTATCAGTGGCCAATACATGTCGGCTTCGACCATCAAGCCGCTCTCGGCGCTGGCAGGCCTTGAATTTGGAACTTATACCTCCGGCCAGACCACGAACTGCACGGGCTATTGGACGGGCCTAGGCAAGTCGTGGGGTAAGTACTGCTGGCTGCATTCCGGCCACGGCACCATGACGCTGCAATCGGGCATCGCCAACTCGTGCGACCCCGTGTTCTACGATATGGGCAAGGCGTTTTTCTACAACGACCATCATCCCGAGGGCCTGCAGGAGGTCTTTCGTCGCTGGGGCCTAGGCAAGACCTGCGGTATCGATCTGCCGAGTGAGGGCGCGGGCCGTATTCCCGATGCCGAGTGGAAAGAGTCGTACTTCACCGACGCCTCTGCCGAGGACCGCAAGTGGAATGCCGGCGATATGACCAACATTGCCATCGGCCAGGGCGACATCCTGGTGACGCCCCTGCAGATGGCGTGCGCCTATATGGGTCTTGCCAACGGCGGCAAACAGTACGTGCCTCACGTGTTTTTGTCTGCCGTGTCGCGCGATGGCGACGGCGATGCCTATAAGTACAACGGAAAGGGCAAGAAGAAGCGCCTAGAGGCCAAGATCAACAGCGATTCGGATTTGGCTCTTGTCCGCAACGGCATGCACGATGTGATTTACACGGCATCGACGTCCCTGGCGGCTCACTTTGGCACCCTGACGCCGCAGGTATACGGCAAGTCGGGCACGGGCGAGAAAAGCGGCGAGGACGAATACGCGTGGTTCTGCGCCTATGCACCGGCCGATGATCCCAAGTATGTTATCGCTACTGTCCTGGAGCAGGGCGGCGGTGGCTCGGATACCGCGATGCATGTCGTGCGCGACGTGCTCGGCGTGATTTATGACGAGCCCGATACCTCTTCGGCCTCGGGCGATTCTTCGGTTCGATAGGAGGTTGCGATGGATTTTTCTCCGGCGGATCTGTTCCGTTCAACCAAGACCGGCTCTCGCAGCAGCCTGGACCGCGTCAACAAGCAACTTTCGGCCTCGCGCGGTACGTTTCGCCAAAAGGTGCATATCGGTGTGCTGCTGGCTACCGTCGCGCTCGTTGCCTATGGCGCCATCATTATTTGGTCGGCGTCACAGTTTAAGGCCGACGCCTCATTCTCGCGCCACCTGCTGGGCATTGGCATTGGCGCGGTGCTTGCGGTGCTCGTCTGGCGTACCGATCTGCGCGGCATCTCTAACTTCTCGACGGCGCTGCTCGTCATTGACCTTATTGTGATCTTCTCGCCCAAGATTCCGGGCCTGTCCTATACGGGCGGTCTGGGCATGACGGGCTGGATCAAGATTCCCGGTATCGGCTTGACATTCCAGCCGGTTGAGCTTGCCAAGCTCATCACCATCTTCTTTATCGCCACGCTTGGCTCGCAGTATAACGGCCGCATCGATACCGTTCGCGACTACGTTAAGCTCTGCGGCATGCTGTCCATCCCGTTTTTGGCCGTCGTCGCCATGGGCGACCTGGGCTCGGGCCTGGTCGTGCTGGTCTCGGGCGCCATCGTCATCTGCATGAGCGGTGCGCGCCGCGAATGGGTGCTGTCGACCTTGGCCCTGCTCGTGGGCCTGGTGGCCCTCGTCCTGGCGCTCGATTCGGTCTTTGATTCGTTGCTCGGCCACGATGTGCTCATCAAGCAGTATCAGATGAACCGCCTGACGGTCTTTATCGACCCCGATAATGCCGATTCGGACGATGCCTACAACCTGCAGCAGTCGCTTATCGCCGTTGGCTCGGGTGGCTTCTTTGGTAAGGGTTTGGGCCATGCGACGCAGTCGGCCGGCGGCTTTCTGCCTGAGTTCCACACCGACTTCGTCTTCGCCTTCCTGTCCGAGACCTTTGGCTTTTGCGGTTCCTTTTTGCTCCTATGCCTCTACGTGCTGCTGATCTTTTCGACGATTCGCGTCGCCTTTAAGTGTGAGTCGCTGTTCTTGCGCCTATCGTGTGTGGGCATCGTTGGCATGTGGGCGTTCCAGACCTTCGAAAACATCGGCATGTGCATTGGCATGATGCCGATTACCGGTATTCCGCTACCGTTTATTAGCTTCGGTTCGTCTTCGATGATGATTCAGCTGCTGACGGTGGGTATCGTACAATCCATATGGCGGCATCGTTCGGGCGCCGCGTAACCGCTGGAGGGGTTTGCTATGAAAATTCCCGTAGATAAGCTGACCCGCGCTTTTAAGATGGGCGCGTCCGTTAAGAAGGATTCCGATACGCCGGTGCGCGTCTCGGTCTATCTGGATTCGTCCGCCTCGCGCTTTCTGGCCGAGACGGTGCGTGACGCCTTTGTGCCGCAGACGACCTCGGGCATTGTGCGCGTCGAGCGTCTGGGGGAGGAGCGAATTGCTCCAAAGACCGATACCGATGTGGTACTGGTGCTCTCGTGCGGTTCCGACCGCTTGGAGAGTGCCGTGCAGGAGCTCGTGATCGCCGGCGCGCCCGTGTGCGTGCTTGCCGAGTCTGCTGTGGAGGTGCCGTTTATCGAGGAGTCCACGCCCATGCTCGGCGTGGTGGCGGCAACCGATAAGACGTATCTGCTCGAGACGCTTGCCCGCTGGATTCTCGATCGCACCGAAAAGGAAACGGCTTTTGCGGCGAACTTTGCCTTCATGCGCATCGCGGCGGCCAATCGTATCATCACCTCGTGCGCGCTCACCAATATGGCGACCGGTGCGCTGGTGTTTTTGCCGGGCGCCGATTATCCCGTTATGGCGCTGGCGCAGGTGGGCATGCTCTTTGAGCTCGCTGCCGTCTTTGGACGCGGCATTAAGCCTGAGCGCGGCTACGAGGTCGCGGGCGTGCTTGCCGGCGGTCTTGTGATCCGCGCGGTCACCCGCGCGCTCGTCAAGCAGACGCCGCATATTGGGTTTGCCGTTAAGGCGCTCACTGCTGCCGCGGGCACCTATGGCATGGGCCGTGCGCTTGTTTCGCTCTACGAGCGCGATGTCGACTACAGCCGTGCCAACGAGGTGGTCACTGCCACGTTCTCCCGCGTTCGCGATCTGGTGACCACGGTCGCGGGCGCTACCCGTCCTATGGCGTCCTATCAAGACGCATCCGATCTCGCTGCTTAGGGGTTTTCCGTTGCGCGTTCCGTATCAAGACTGCTTTCATTTAATTGAGCCGCTGCTCGCCAAGGTCGAAAAGCCGAGCCGCTATATCGATCACGAGTGGGGCACGCTTTCCAAGCCCGATGCCGACTACCGTTGCTGCCTGATCTACCCGGATGTGTACGAGGTTGGTTTGCCCAACCAGGGCATCGCCATCCTCTACAACATCCTTAACCAGGCCGAGGGCATCTCCTGCGAGCGTGGCTATGTGCCGTGGCCCGATATGGGTGACGCCATGCGCGAGGCGGGCATTCCGCTGCTCTCGCTCGAGGGTGCAGCGCCGGTCGCTTCGTTTGATATCGTCGGTCTGCATGTGCCGCACGAGATGGCGGTGACGAACTTCCTCGAGGCACTCGATCTCGCTGGCATTCCGCTGTTAGCGGCCGACCGAGGCGAAGACGACCCCATCATCATCGCCGGCGGTCCCTCGGTGTACAACCCCGAGCCGTACGCGGCCTTCTTCGATGCCATCCTCATCGGCGAGGGCGAGGAATCGCTGCTCGAGACCTGCCAGCTGCATCGCCGCCTGCGCGACGAAGGAGTCCCGCGCGCGCAGATTGTTGAGCAGCTTGCATCCATTGCCGGCAACTACGTGCCGTCGCTCTATGAGGTTCGTCACGACGAGCCCTGCTCGCCGCATGGCTACACCGTGCCGCGTGAGGGCAAGGATGCGCCGACCGTGGTCTACAAACGCGTCGTCGAGGATTTCGGCGCCACGAATCCGCTGTCGCAGTCGTGCGTACCCTATGCGCAGCTGGTCCACGACCGCCTGTCTATCGAGATCCTGCGCGGCTGCGCCCGCGGCTGTCGTTTTTGCCAGGCCGGCATGACGTATCGCCCGGTGCGCGAGCGCTCGGCCGACCAGATCGTCTCGTCGGTGATTCAGGGCCTGGAAAAGACCGGCTATGACGAGGTGTCGCTGACCTCGCTCTCCACGACCGACCACTCCTGCATTCGTGACGTGCTCGGCAGGCTCAACCGTCGCCTGGAGGATACGGGTATTCGCGTGTCTATTCCGTCGCAGCGCTTGGATTCGTTTGGCGTGGATATGGCCGAGTCGGTCGCCGGCGAAAAGAAGGGCGGCCTGACGTTCGCGCCCGAGGCCGGCAGCCAACGCATGCGCGACATCATTAACAAGAACGTGACCGAGGAGGACCTGGACCGTGCGGCCAAGGCGGCCTTCGAGGCCGGCTGGAACCGCATGAAGCTCTACTTTATGATGGGCCTTCCCGGCGAGCGCGACGAGGACATCGTGGCCATCGCCAATCTGGCCGATCACGTGCTGGAGCTCGGTCGTTCCGTGGTGCCCAAGGCTCGTCGCGGCTCGATCTCGGTGTCCATCTCGGTTTCGGTCTTTATCCCCAAGGCTGCCACGCCGTTCCAGTGGTGCCCGCAGCTCGACTACGACGACGTCAAGCGTCGCCAGAAGCTGCTCATCACGAGCGTTCGCAACCGTGCCGTCCGCGTGCATTACCACGATGCCGAGACCTCGCTCATCGAGGCCGCGCTCTCCCGCGCCGGTCGTGACATGACGCCCGTCATCATCGATGCTTGGCGCTCGGGGTCTCGCTTTGACGCCTGGGTAGAGCATTTCTCGCTCGATAACTGGAAGGAGGCTGCTGCCAAAAACGGCATCGACCTCAATGAGCTCGTGCACCTGCCCTACGAGTTGGACTGGCGTCTGCCGTGGGAGCATGTGAGCCCCGGCTGCACGCGCGGCTTCCTCGAGCGCGAGTACCGTCGCTCGCTCGAGGGTGTCACGACTCCCGACTGCACCCGCACGTCGTGCACCGGCTGCGGAATCTGCCCCACGCTCCACGCCAAGAATGTATTGATGGGTGATCGCGCATGAGTGAGCGCCTGACCGACAACCCCACGCTCTTTAGACTTCGTGTTCGCTATGGCAAGCGCGATCGCCTTAAGTACCTGGGCCATCTCGAAGTAATCCATACCATTGAGCGCATCGTGCGCCGTGCGGGACTTCCCTATGCCGTCACGCAGGGCTTCTCTCCGCACATGCGAGTGGGCTTCTCTTCGGCGCTACCGGTGGGTACGTCGTCGATCTGCGAGTGGTATGACCTGTTTATGACCGAGTTCGTGGCGCTCGACGAGGCGTTTGGGCGCCTGGCTGCGGCGTCTCCGGCCGATCTGGCGCCCATCGAGGCGGCGTACATCGACGTGCGCACGCCGGCGCTCACGGCTCAGCTTACGCGTCTGTCGTACCGTATCGACTTGCACCTGGACCCCGAAGCCCCCGTGAGCGCCGACGAGGTGCGCGCTGCGATTGACACGCTGCGCTCGGGTCATGGTATTGACTATGCGCGCGGCAAAAAGAGCAAGCGCTTAGACCTTGACCACACACTGGTGGGCTATGAGCTCATGGCGGGGGAGCGCCCTGACCATTTGGTGCTCATGCTCGACACCCATGCCGACAACGAGGGCTCCATGCGTCCGGAAATTTTGCTTTCCGCTGCTGATGTTTTGTTGCAGGGCTTGACCCCGGGCGTGGATGCACCTATTGTTTCCACCGGTATGCAAGACCTCGTGACCATC
The DNA here is from genome assembly GCA_905194675.1 of uncultured Collinsella sp. Taxonomy (GTDB): domain Bacteria; phylum Actinomycetota; class Coriobacteriia; order Coriobacteriales; family Coriobacteriaceae; genus Collinsella. The sequence goes on from CAJJTG010000002.1 coordinate 39,237, forward strand.
TGCTCCTACGATGTCGAGCGTCAGAATCAAGCATGCGAGGACGACGAGGGCCGACTCGTCAGCCCCATACCTGTGCGAACTTGTGGATTTGCTCCACATACTCGTTGACGGGGGTATTTTCGCCTGCTACTATATTCGGCTGTTGCACTAACTGATGCATGAAGGGCAAGTAAACATGTACGCAATCGTTAACACGGGCGGCAAGCAGTACAAGGTCGCCACCGACGATGTCATCACCGTCGAGAAGATCGAGGGCAATGAGGGCGACAAGGTCACCCTGCCGGTCATCTTCCTCAACGATGGTAAAAAGATCGTCACCGATCCCGACAAGCTGGCCAAGGCCAAGGTTACCGCTCAGATCGTTGAGCAGTTCAAGGGCGAGAAGCAGCTGGTCTTCAAGTTCCACAAGCGTAAGCGCTATCGTCGTCTGAAGGGTCACCGTCAGCAGCTCACCAAGCTGAAGATCGTGAAGGTCCAGGCTACGTCCCGCGCCAAGAAGGCTGTCAAGGCAGAGGCCGAGGCTGTTGCCGAGGCTCCCGTCGCCGAGTAGATTACACTCGTAACGAAAGAGTAGGTATACACAATGGCACACAAAAAAGGACTCGGTTCCTCCCGTAATGGCCGTGACTCCCGCGGTCAGCGCCTTGGCACGAAGCGCTATGCCGGCCAGACGGTAACCACGGGCACGATTCTCGTCCGTCAGCACGGCACGCACATCCACCCGGGTGAGAACGTTGGCCGTGGCAAGGACGACACGCTGTTCGCGCTGGTCGACGGTACCGTTGAGTTCCACAAGGGTATCAAGCACAGGGTCAGCGTACGCCCGCTCGCGAACGCGTAATTCACCCTTCATAGAGCACATATGTGGGAGGCACTTGAGTTTTAGGATTCAAGGGTCTCCCTCTTTTTGTAGGAGGCGATTCTGTTGTCACAGTTCACCGATATCAGCCGCATTAACGTGTGCGGCGGCGACGGCGGAGCCGGATGCATGTCGTTTAGGCGCGAGGCATTTGTCCCCAAGGGCGGCCCCGATGGCGGCGACGGCGGTCGTGGCGGCAATGTCGTCATCCAGGCCGATGCTCAGCTGTCTTCGTTGATCGATTACCGCTTTAAGCATCACTTCCGCGCCGAGCGCGGCACGCACGGGCAGGGTGCCCGTCGTAACGGCAAGAGCGGCGAGGACCTGATCCTGAAGGTTCCCATGGGCACCGTGGTGCGCGAGCTCGACCCCGAAACGCAGACCCCGATGTTCGAGATTGCCGACTTGGTGCATGATGGCGAGCGCGTTGTCGTGGCGCCCGGCGGTGCCGGTGGCCTGGGCAACACGCACTTTGTGACGTCGGTGCGCCGCGCGCCCGCGTTCGCTCAGCTGGGCGAACCGGCCGAGGAGCACTGGATTGAGCTTGAGATGAAGCTTATGGCCGATGCCGCACTCGTGGGCTTCCCCTCGGTGGGCAAGTCCTCGCTTATCGCGCGCATGAGTGCCGCCCGTCCCAAGATCGCCGACTATCCGTTTACAACGCTCGTGCCGAACCTCGGCATGGTGCGTGCCGGTGAGTATTCTTACGTCGTTGCCGACGTTCCTGGTTTGATCGAGGGCGCGAGCGAGGGCAAGGGCCTAGGCCACCAGTTCCTGCGCCACATTGAGCGTACGGCCCTGATCATGCATGTCGTCGACATGACGGGCGGTTTTGAGGATCGCGACCCGGTTGAGGATTACCGCATCATCAACCGTGAGCTCGAGCAGTATGGCGCAGAGCTCTCGGAGCGCCCGCAAATCGTTGTCGCCAACAAGTGCGATGCGCCGGGCACGGCCGACAAGATTGCCGACCTCAAGCGCGCCGCGCTCGACGATGGACATATGTTCTTTGCCGTGTCCGCCGTGACGGGCGCCGGGCTCAATACGCTGATGCTTGCCGTGGGCGAGCAGGTGGCTAAGCTTCGCGCCGAGCTGGCGGTTTCCGATGAGCCGGTCGATCTTCGCGACGAGGAGTGGGAGCGCCGCCGTCTGCAGCGCGAGAAGCGGTTCCGCATTGTCCAGGAGGAGCCCGGTGCCTTCCGTGTGGTTGGTCGTGCCATCGAGCGCATGGTCATCCAGACCGACTGGGAAAACGAGGAAGCCGTCATTTACCTGCAGCATAAGTTTGCACGTATGGGTGTTGACGACGCGCTCGAGAAGGCCGGTTGCCGTGCGGGCGACGAGGTCCGCATTTGCCAGCGTGCCTTTGACTTTGAGGGCGCTGAGGACTTCTCGGAGTACGAGGAGCTCGAGGACGCTGGCGAGGACGTTGCCGTTGAGGCCATTGACGTGGCCGATGCTGCGGATGAGGGCGTCGAGGTTGTCGATGCGGCGGATGCCGCGGACGATGCCGAGACCTCGGAGGGCGAGTAAGCCATGTCGCTGCGCGGTGGAATCGGTTTGCCCGAGCTGCCCATAAAAGAGGGCAAAGAGTTTCGGCTTGGCATTATGGGCGGCACATTCGACCCGATTCATTACGGACACCTGGTGACTGCCGAGCAGGCGCGCGAGTCGCTCGACTTGGACGCCGTGCTCTTTATGCCGGCGGGCTCTCCCGCCTTTAAGCTTGACAAGCCGGTTACGCCTGCCGAGGACCGTTATGCCATGACGGTCCTCGCCACCGCCGCGAACCCGGCCTTTTTGGCGAGCCGGTTCGAGATTGACCGTCCGGGCGTAACCTATACGGCCGATACGCTTCATGCCCTTCGCGACTTTTACCCGCCGCAGGTAAAGCTCTACTTTATTACGGGCGCCGATGCGATTATCGATATTGTGACCTGGCATGATGCCGAACGAATCGCTGAGCTTGCTACCTTTATTGCGGCGACGCGACCGGGCTTTGATATCGATACGGCGCGTGCCCGAATCAAAGAGTCGGGGCTGCCGTTCGACGTGCGCTATATTCAGATTCCGGCGCTGGCGATCAGCTCGACGAACATTCGTAAGCGAGTTGCCCGCGGCATGAGCGTGCGCTATCTTACGAGCGAGTCCGTGCTCGGCTACATTCGCAAGCGCAGGCTATATGCCGATTTGGGCCAAGAAGATTTTGAGTGATGGGGGCTACGTTGTCGGTAGAGGATCAGTTTGAGGGCGATGAGCGCGCGCTGCTCAAGCGCATTCAAGAGCTGCTCGATGTTCGCATGAAAGATAAGCGCAAGCGCTATGTGCATTCGCTGGGTGTTGCCGAGACCGCACTTCATCTGGCCGAGGTCTACGGCGTTGACCGCTTTGATGCGGCTGCCGCCGGCTTAATTCACGATTGGGACAAGGTTCTTTCCGATGACGAGCTCGTGGCCCGCGCGCTTCACTATGGCATCAAGGTTGCCGGCTCTCCTTCCGCCGCGACGCCGCTTTTGCATGGCCCTGTTGCCGCCTATGAGCTTCCGCAGCTTTTTCCCGAGCTGTCGCCGGCTGTTTTCCAGGCTGTCGACCGTCACACCGTGGGTGCCTGCGACATGACGCCGCTCGATATGGTGGTCTTTGTGGCAGATGCCATCGAGCCCAACCGTCACGGCGACTATGCCCATGCGCTGCGCAAGATGGTGGGGGAGTCGACGCTTGACGAGTTGTTCTTCTCCTGTTTTGCGCAGGGTCTGGTCTATGTGATCCAGTCCGGGCGCTATCTTTATCCCACGGCTATTACGATTTACAACCATTACGCCCAGCTGCGCTAGCTCGGGTGTGTCTAGAAAGAGGTATTCCATGGCCGACGAGACCATGACTGACGAGCAGATTCTTGAAGGTGTGGAGCACAAGAGTTTCGTTGCCACGTCCGACCGCACCGCCGCCTCGCTGTCCGCGAGCGGTGTCGCCGCCGAGGATGTCGCCCGCGCCGCCGCGCAGGCCGCCTACGACAAGAAGGGCGAGGACGTGCAGGTGCTCGACCTGACCGAGCTTTCCGACGTGTGCGACTACTTTGTGCTTGCCACCGGTACCAACAACCGCCAGGTCGATTCGATCGTCGACGAGATCGAGGAGAAGGTCGCCGAGGCTTGCGGCGAGCATCCGTTCTCCATCGAGGGCCGCGAGCAGAAGACCTGGATGCTCATGGACTACGGTTCGGTCGTCGTCCACGTCTTCACTCCCGAAGCCCGCGACTTCTACCGCCTAGAAAAGCTCTGGGGTGACGCCCCCCAGCTCCCCCTCAACCTCCTCTAACAGCACATTTGATACGGGGCTTTTTAGCTAGCCTCGTGCATTTCGCCGGGCAGTTGCGGTTTTCCGTACCTGCCCGGCTTTCTTTTTGCCCAAAGGCGGTTAATCGTTGAAGCGGGATTGGCGGCCGAAGGATAGGGCGGTGTCGCCGAACTTGTCTCGGACGGCGTCGATCGCGACGGAGAGCTCGCGGCGGTCGCTGGATTGGGCTCCGCGGTCGTCGACTTCGCAGAACAGGTCGGTCTGGATGCCGCCCTGATGGTCAAAGTCGCTCATGCCGATGCCTGCTAAGCGAACATGCATGCCTTCCTGCCAGATGTTGTCGAGCAGTTCGAGCGCAACCGCCACAAAGATGTTCTCATCGTCGGTCGGATGAGGCAGCCGGCGCTGTGCCGAGCGACCGCTTCCATACGAATACTTAAGCTTGAGCGTTACCGTGCCGCCCGTCAGTCCCTGACGGCGCAGGCGGCGTCCCACTGACTCGCCCAGCAGCGCAATCGCCGCTTCGATGTCCCCGCGCTCAGTCAAATCTTTCGCAAAGGTGCGTTCATTGCTGACCGACTTGACCTCACGCTCTTCATCGAGACTCGTGACTTCGGAGATTTCGAGTCCCAGCGCACGCTGGCGCATGCGTTCGCCGTTGACGCCAAAAATTGCAGCTAGCGTGGATTCCGGCGCGCGTGACAGCTCGCCGAGCGTGTAGATGCGCATACGGCGCAGTCGCTCCTCGGCCGAGCGCCCGATGCCGCTCATGGCAGATACCGGCAGCGCGGCCAAAAAGCGCTGCTCGGTTCCGGGGCGCACAATCGTCAATCCAAACGGCTTGTCACGCTCGCTTGCGATCTTTGCGACCGTCTTGTTGCAGCCCACGCCAATGGAACACGTCACTCCCAGCGCTGCCACGCGGTCGCTTATACGCCGTGCTACCAGTAGCGGGTCTTCGGGCGCAAAGCGACCCGGTGTGATATCGATAAAGGCTTCGTCGATGGATACGCGCTCAACGCGCGGCGTCTCCTCGGCAAGAATCGCCATGACCTGCGCGCTCACCTCGCGGTAGCGATCAAAGTGCCCGTGCGTCCAAATGGCTTGCGGGCACAAGCGCCGCGCCTCGGCCGAGGCCATGGCAGAGTGCACGCCAAAGCGACGTGCCTCATACGAACATGTGGACACGACGCCACGCGAATCGGCGTCTCCGCCCACGATGAGCGGCTTTCCGCGCCATTCGGGATGATCGAGCATCTCCACGCTCGCAAAAAACGCATCGAGGTCCATGAGGCCCACCGCCGGACCCGTCCAGGGAGGCGGCGTGACGCCCATGGCATCCTCATAACCGTATGTATGTTCGCGTCTTTCCATGTCATGAGTATACCGCGCAGCTCATGTGGGGTGCGTGTATGTGCTTGCAAATCCCGAATTCTTGTCTAAGATATGGATTTGCCCTCGACTACACCGAAGAAGTTGGTCTCACGGACTTCACCTGCCCGCGTCGATGGCGTATTATGTTCAACTGTTTGTTTGTAGTTGCAGCCTAAAGCTGCTTGGTTGGAGGAGTTTCCTTTGGCAGTCAAGATTCGCCTTGCTCGTCACGGCGCTAAGAAGCGTCCGTACTACCGTGTCGTCGTCGCCGATTCCCGCGCCCCGCGTGACGGTCGTATCATCGAGGAGGTTGGCCGCTACAACCCGATGACCGCCCCCAAGACCATCAACCTCGACCTCGAGAAGATCGCCGACTGGCAGTCCAAGGGTGCTCAGCTCACCGACGCTGTCGCCGCTCTGGTCAAGGCCGCCAACGAGGGCGAGAAGACCGAGACCGTCGTCAAGAAGTCCAAGAAGCAGCTCGCCAAAGAGGCCGAGGCCGCTAAGGCTGCCGCTGAGGCCGCTGAGGGCGCCGAGGAGTAAATCGTGCCTGAGGTTGACGCTGCACAGCTCGAGGGTGAGGCAATGCTCTCAGATCGCATCGCCGATCTCGTCGAATATCTCGTTGTTCAGATCGTCGACGACCCGGATTCCGTGAGCCTTGAGGTCATCGATGGTGACGACGCCTCTACGATCGAGGTTTCTGTCGCCGAGGATGACGTCGCTAAGGTCATCGGCCGTCGTGGCCGTACCATCAAGGCCATTCGCACGCTCGCCCGTGCACTGGCCGCTCGCCTCGACACTGCTGTCGAGGTAGAGGTTCTGGGCTAGGACCTTGAGGTCCCAGTACAAAAACATCGCCCGTGTGGTCAAGCCGCACGGAAGGAAGGGGGAGGTCCTCGCGCAGCCGCTGCGGGGGCTTCCTTCTGTATTAGAGCCGGGTATGCGCGTCGCCCTGACGCCGCCGGCGCTCAAGCGCGACCGTTTTTGCACGGTCGTGTCCGTCACCGATACGGGCGATGGCGATCTGGTCTCGTTTGAGGGCATTGACGACTTAACGGCCGCCGAGGGCATCACGGGATGCTATGTGCTGGCAAATCGTGACGACTTTGAGCTCGATTCGCTCGACGCTGCCTATACCGACCTGATGGGTCGCGAGGTGGTCGATGAGCGCTTCGGTTCGCTCGGCACGATCGTCGAGATCATGTCGACGCCCGCTAACGATGTTTGGGTTGTCGAGGGTGATCGGTACGGCGAGGTACTGATTCCCGTGATCGAGCAGGTCGTGCTCGATCTTCCCGACACTGGAACAATTTCCGTCCACGTTATGGACGGCCTGATCGATATGGACAAGTAGGGAGGACAACATGCTGATTGAGACCCTTTCGGTCTTTCCCGAGATGTTTGAGCCCGTCATGTCCACATCGATTTTGGGCCGCGCCCGCAAGGCCGGCCTTTTTGATTTTAAGGCGTATAACCTGCGCGACTGGACGCACGACCGCCATCGTACCGTCGATGACGAGCCGTACGGCGGCGGGCAGGGCATGCTCATGAAGGTCGAGCCTATCGCCGAGGCCATCGAGGCCATTAGCGCGGAGGGCCCCAAGCCGACGGTGGTGTTCTTCACCCCGTGCGGCGAGCCTTTTACGCAGCATGTGGCCGAGCGCCTGCTCAAAAGCGAGCGCCTGCTGTTTGTGTGCAGCCGTTACGAAGGTGTCGACGAGCGTGCCTATGCGTATGCCGACGAGCGCCTGTCGATCGGCGATTACGTGCTCACGGGCGGCGAGCTTCCCGCTATGGTCGTTGCCGATGCCGTCGTACGCCTGATTCCCGGCGCCCTGGGCGACGAGATGAGCAACGTCGACGAGTCGTTCTCGACCGCCGAGGACGGAGGCCTGCTCGAGTATGCGCAGTACACCCGCCCCGCTGAGTTCAATGGCCAGGGTGTGCCTCCGGTGCTCGTGAGCGGAGATCACGCTAAGGTCGATGCCTGGCGCCGCAAGAATGCCATCGAGCGCACTTGTCGTTGGCGTCCCGATCTGATCGAGACGGCGCGGCTTACGCCCCAGGAGCGCGCATACGCGCAGGAGATTCTGGACGCTTCGTATTCGCAGAGCGAGGAGTGAGAATGGTTCCATCGCAGCATTCCGCGTTGAGGGGCGCCTTTGAGTGGATCGCGGTCATCGCAATCGCGCTCGTGGCCACCTTCCTGATCCGCACCTTTGTGGTCGAGCCCTTTGTGGTGCCCACCGGCTCCATGGAGTCCACGATCGAGATTGGCGACCAGATCTTGGCGCAAAAGGTGAGCCTTGAGCTCGGCCAGCCCGTCAAGCAGGGCGATATCGTGGTGTTTCACAACCCCGATGGCACATCCGAGCACGATGTTCTTGTCAAGCGCGTTATCGCCACGGCCGGCCAGACGGTCGATTTGCAGGACGGTCGCGTGGTCGTTGACGGCCAGGCGCTCGATGAGGACTATACGACCGGCATGAGCTGGCCGCTTTCGGTCCAAGCGCCTGGCGCCCAGGTGAGTTATCCCTACACCGTTCCCGACGGGTGCGTGTGGGTGATGGGCGACAACCGCGAAAACTCTGCCGACTCGCGCTACTTTGGTCCCGTCGATCGCTCTGATTTGATCGCTGTGGCGCTTGTGCGCTACTGGCCGCTCAACCGCATCGGCGCTATCGACTAAAAACCGCTATAGTACAGTACCTAACCGTGTAATCGTTTCGACGAGGGGATATTAGAGGCATGAACGCTTCATCGCTTTCCTTCCAAGACATCATCCTGCGCCTCCAGCAGTACTGGGGCGAGCAGGGCTGCGTCATTATGCAGCCCTATGACTCCGAGGTCGGTGCCGGTACCTTCCATACCGCGACCACGCTGCGCTCGCTCGGTCCCGCCGAATGGCGCACCTGCTATGCGCAGCCCTGCCGCCGTCCCGCCGACGGCCGCTACGGCGAGAACCCTAACCGCATGCAGCACTACTATCAGTTCCAGGTGCTCATTAAGCCCTCTCCGGTTAATGCTCAGGAGCTTTACCTGGGGTCTCTTGCTGCCATTGGCCTGGACCCCAACGACCATGACGTCCGTTTTGTCGAGGACGACTGGGAGAGCCCGACGCTGGGCGCCTGGGGCCTTGGCTGGGAGGTCTGGCTCAACGGCATGGAGGTCACGCAGTTTACGTACTTCCAGCAGGTGGGCGGTATCGAGGTCGACCCCGTGCCCGTTGAGATCACCTATGGCCTGGAGCGTATCGCCATGTACGCTCAGGGCGTCAACTCGGTCTACGATCTGGTGTGGAGCTATCTGCCCGACGGCACGCCCATGACCTACGGCGACGTGTTCCTCGAGAACGAGCGCGAGTTCAGTGCCTATAACTTTGAGGTCGCCAACGTCGAGATGATGCGTCAGAAGTTTGACGACTACGAGGCCGAGTGCCATTCCTGCCTGGAGCGCAAGCTGCCGTTGCCGGCGTACGACTGTGTCATGAAGTGCAGCCACGCCTTCAACCTGCTCGATGCCCGCGGCGCCCTGTCCGCGGTCGAGCGTGCCAACTACATCCTGCGCGTCCGCGCCGTCGCCAAGGCGTGCTGCGAGGCCTACATGGCCGAGGTCGCCGGAGTCAACGAGAATGCCGACCAGGAAGGCGAGGTGGCGTAAGCCATGGCAGACGCTAAGGATTTCCTGTTTGAGATCGGTACGGAGGAAATGCCCTCTGCACCGCTGAACAATGCCGTCAAGCAGCTTGGCACCATGATCGCCAAGGGTCTCGACGAGGCCGGTCTGGCCCACGGCGAGGTCCACGTGATCTCGAGCCCGCGTCGCCTGGCTGCGCTCGTTGCCGACGTTGCCACCGCTACCGATGAGGTTCACGAGGTCAAGCGTGGCCCCGCGGCAAACATTGCCTTTGATGCCGACGGCAACGCCACCAAGGCCGCCCAGGGCTTCGCCCGCAAGTGCGGTGTGGCTGCCGAGGACCTGGTCCGTCGCGAGGACACTGACGGTCGTGAGTACGTCTTTGCCGAGAAGAACATTCCCTCCGCACCGGCTACCCCGATCCTGACGGCCCTGTGCGAGAAGACCATCGCTGGCCTGCAGTGGCCCAACTACCGCTCCCAGCGCTGGGGTCACGAGCATGCGACCTTTGTTCGTCCGGTTCGTTGGATCTGCTGCCTTCTGGGCGAGGATGTTGTGCCCGTGTCTTTTGCCGACGTGACGAGTGGCAACACCACGCGCGGTCATCGCGTACTTGGCCCCGGTGACCATGTGGTTGCCAGCCCCGCCGTCTACGAGCAGGTGCTCGAGGACGCCGGCGTGCTTTCTGCCGAGCGCCGTCGCGAGGCGATTCTCGCCGGTATCGCCGAGGTCGAGGCTGCCCGTCCCGGCTGCCATGTCGATACGCCCAAGAAGGTCTTCGAGGAGGTTATCAACCTCTGCGAGTGGCCGACGGTGCTCGTCGGTACCTTCGATGAGGAGTTCCTCAAGGTCCCGCACGAGATCATCTGCGAGTCCATGCTCACCAACCAGCGCTACTTCCCGATCTATGACGGCGAGGGCAAGCTGACGCGTGAGTTCGTGGTCGTCTCCAACAGCAAGCCCGAGAATGCCGAGCGCGTGATCGACGGCAACGAGCGCGTCGTGCGCGCCCGTCTGGACGACGCCAAGTTCTTCTACGAGGAGGACCTGAAGATCTCCCTCGACGAGTTCCGCGAGCGTCTGGCCAAGGTCGCCTTCCAGGAGAAGCTCGGTAGCGTGCTCGCCAAGTCCGAGCGTATTGAGCAGCTCGCGCTTGCTATTGCCCGCGAGGCTCATTTGGGCGCCCATCTTGCCGCCGACGCCGCTCGCGCCGCTCACCTGTGCAAGGCCGACCTGGTGTCTAACGCCGTCGTCGAGTTCACGAGCCAGCAGGGCGTGATGGGCGGTTATTACGCGACCGCGATGGGGGAGAACGACGAGGTCGCCCATGCTATTCGCGATCACTATCGTCCCCGTTTTGCCGGTGACGAGCTGCCCGAGGGCACCGCTGGCTGCATCGTGGCCTGCGCCGACAAGCTCGATACCATCGCCGGTATCTTTGCCATCGACGAGCCCCCGACCGGCTCCTCCGACCCCTACGCGCTGCGTCGTGCCGCTATCGGCATTATCAACATCCTGCGCGACCGTCTGCCGATCGATCCCACGTCGCTCATCGACTTTGCGCTCGAGCTCTATAGCGAGCAGGGCATTGAGTTCGACGCCGCCGAGGTCGCCCAGCAGGTTCGTGACTTCTTCCATGGCCGCCTGGTGAGCATGGCCCGCGACGAAAAGATCCCGGCCGATACCGTTGCCGCCGTCTCCGCGGTGCACATTATCGCCCCGTCCGTCTTCTTCGCCCGCTGCGCCGCCCTCGACGAGGCCCGCAAGAACGACGCTGAGACGTTCGACAACCTGGCGACCGCCTATGCCCGCGCCGCGCATATCTCCAAGCCCGAGCTTGGTGCGGAGTATGACCGCAGCCTGATGGGCGAGGTTGAGCTCGCGCTCGCCGACGCCTCCGAGGCCGCTCAGACCGCTGTCGATGCCGCCCTTGCTGCCGAGGACTACCCGGCCGCATTTGCCGCCCTCGCCGCCCTGCGCGCGCCCATCGACCGTTTCTTCGATGAGGTCATGGTCATGGACAAGGACGAGCAGCTTCGCGATAATCGCCTTAAGCTGCTCAACCGCTTCGAGGCCGTTTTCTCCGGCATCGCCAACATCGGTGAGCTTGCCCGCAAAAAGTAAGCCAGCCTGCGCATAAGCGCAAAAGGAGCCCCGCATGGATTGCCCGGTCACCGCTCGTCCCACCGTTATCGTTATCTCCGACTCGCTCGGCGATACCGCTTGTGAGGTGGTGCTTGCGGCGTCCGGGCAATTTGATGTAGGGGCTTTTCGCGTTTTGCGCCTGCCTAAGGTGACCTCCGTGGAGCAGGTCAAGTCATTTGTGGGGCCGCGCGTCGATGCCGACCATCGCGATATCGCCGTGTTCCATACCATCGTCGACCCGGCCCTTCGTGCTCGCGTGCTCGACTACTTGGGCATGCTGCACATTCGCTCGGTCGACCTGATCGGTCCGACGCTCGCCGTGCTGTCTTCGCTCGTCGGCGTGCCGCCCAAGGGTGTGGCGGGCGTGATTCACAAGACCGACGATCGGTATTTCCATCGTATCGAGGCCATGGAGTATTTCGTTGAGCACGATGACGGTCGTGGTTGCGACGATCTGTCGGGTGCCGATATCGTGCTGCTGGGTGTGTCGCGTACATCCAAGACGCCGCTGTCGATGTATTTAGCATATCAGGGCTACAAGGTCGCCAATGTCCCACTGGCGCATGGCATGGAGCCGCCGAAGTCGATTTACGAGGTTGACCCGATGCGGTTGTTTGGTCTGATCTCGACCGTTGACGTTATTTCTGAGATTCGCGATAGCCGCTTGGGCGATGACTACGCTCGTGCCGTTGCCGGCTCCTATGCCGAGCCTGAGAGCGTGCGCAGCGAACTTGAGGAAGCTCGCGCTCTCATGAAGCGCTTAGGCTGCTTTGTTGTGCGTACCGACGGCAAAGCCATTGAGGAAAGCGCTGCCGAGATCATTGCTCACCTCGAAGAGATTCAAGAGGCAAGAGCCCGCCGTGCCGCCCGCCGCGCTCAACAAAAGTAGCTCACTTGGGACAAGGTTGTTTGGGTAGCTAATTTGGGACGGGGCTCTTTTAGCTAACCAAAGAGAATACTTGGAATTAATGCTGATAAATGGTAAAGCGATTTAGCAAAAACATCGCATCCGACCTGCACTTTCCTTGTAGTGGTATCTTCATAAGGTAACCACCTTTACCTACCGTTTACCGCCGGTTTTAGCACGTTTACCAAACCGCGCACCCTCTGCTCAAGCCTGTCCAAAACCCGCCGTATAGTTCCCTCACGGCCCGCATCCGGCGGGTCGATTCGTTACCACGGTCGTGCGCGTAAGCGCATGGAAGGGGAAGTATCGTGAGCGATTGCAAGAGGGTTTACCGTTTTGGAACCGACGCCCAGGGCACCTGTGTCACTGAGGGCGACAAATCCATGAACTTCGTGCTTGGCGGCAAAGGCGCAAACCTTGCCGAGATGAGCCGCATCAGTCTGCCGGTTCCCGGTGGCTTTACCATTACCTGCCAGACCTGTGTCGAGTACTCCGGTGCCGGCAACGTCTGGCCCGAAGGCGCACTCGATGAGATCGTTGCCGCCGAGGCGGACCTCGAGGCCCGTTGCGGCAAGAAACTCGGCGATGCCTCCGATCCGCTGCTCGTGTCGGTTCGCTCGGGCGCTCCGTTCTCCATGCCCGGCATGATGGACACGGTCCTCAACCTGGGCCTCAACGACGATTCCGTCCAGGGCCTTATCGCGCAGACGCAGAACCCGCGCTTTGCCTGGGACAGCTACCGTCGCTTTATCCAGATGTTCTCCAACGTCGTCATGGGCGTCGACGCCGACCTATTCGAGAACGCTCTGACCCAGGCCCGCCTGGTCGCCGGCGTTCGCGTCGATTCCGAGCTTTCGGCCGAGGACCTGCAGGAGCTTGTCGAGACGTTCAAGGGTATTTTCTCCGATAACGTCGAGGCGACCCTGTATCCCGAGCTTGAGGTTGCCGACGGCAAGCCCGTCTTCCCGCATGATCCGGAGCTCCAGTTGCGCCTTGCCATCCAGGCCGTCTTTGGCAGCTGGATGAACGAGCGTGCCTGCATTTACCGCAAACAGCACGGCATTTCCGACGAGCTCGGCACCGCCGTCAACGTCCAGGCCATGGCCTTTGGCAACAAGGGCGAGACCTCTGCGACCGGCGTCGCCTTTACGCGCAACCCGGCCGACGGCACCAAGGAGTTCTATGGCGACTTTTTGGTGAATGCCCAGGGCGAGGACGTCGTCGCCGGCATCCGAAACACCGAGCCCATCGCCGACCTCAAGACCACCTCGGGCCTCGAGTCCGCAGGCGAGGAGCTCGAGCGCGTGTTCCTGACGCTCGAGGATCATTACCGCGATATGTGCGATATCGAGTTTACCATCGAGCAGGGCAAGCTCTGGATGCTCCAGACCCGCGTGGGCAAGCGCACCGCCACTGCCGCCCTGCGCATTGCTATCGAAATGGTCGAGGAGGGCCTCATCACCCGCGAGGAGGCTGTGAGCCGCATCGATCCCGCGCAGCTCGACCAGCTCCTGCACCCGCAGTTCGACGCCTCCAAGAAGTACGAGGCCCTGGCCAGCGGCCTTAACGCCAGCCCTGGTGCCGCCGTGGGCGAGGTCGTGTTCTCGAGTGATGACGCCGTCGCGCGCGCCAACGAGGGCCACAAGGTCATTCTGGTCCGCTGGGAGACCAACCCCGACGACCTGAAGGGCATGGTCGCCGCCGAGGGCATCCTGACCAGCCACGGTGGCAAGACGAGCCATGCCGCCGTTATCGCCCGCGGCATGGGTACGCCCTGCGTTTGCGGCGTTGAGCGCTTCCACATTGACGCGGCAGAGAAGGTCGTGCGCATCGAGGGCAGCGACCGCGTGCTGCGCGAGGGCGATGTCATCTCCATCGACGGCACCCAGGGTATCGTCGTCGACGGCGCGGTTGACCTGGTCTCTGCAGAGCTCACCGGCGACCTGGACACCATCCTGTCTTGGGCCGATGAGATCCGTTTGGACGAGACCGACGGTCACGCCAACCACGTGCGCGTCAACGCCGACAACCCCGAGGATGCCGAGCTCGCGCTCGAGTTTGGCGCCGAGGCCATCGGTCTATGCCGCACCGAGCACATGTTCCTGGGCGATCGCAAGAACATCATCCAGAGCTTTATCCTGTCTGACGATGAGGCCGTGAAGCAGCAGGCCCTGGCCGACTTGCTCAAGGTTCAGACCGAGGACTTCCTGGCGATGTTCAAGACCATGTCCGGTCGCGATGTGGTCGTCCGCCTGCTCGATCCGCCGCTTCATGAGTTCCTTGATAATCCTCGCGAGCTCGAGGTCGCCATCACCAAGAAGGAGGCCGCCGGCGCTCCCGAGGAGGAGCTCACTGCCCTGCGCGCCCGCCTGCGTCGCATCGACGGCATGGTCGAGTCCAACCCCATGCTGGGCTTGCGCGGCGTGCGCCTGTCCGTCGTCTTTGGCGATCTGCCGCTCATGCAGGTTCGCGCCGTCGCCACGGCCGCTGCCCGCCTTATCAAGGAGGGTGTCGACCCGCGCCCCGAGATCATGGTTCCGCTCGTTTCCATCACGGCCGAGCATGTCCAGACCCGCGAGGTCATTGAGCGCGTAATCGCCGAGGTTTCCGCCGAAGAGGGCGTCGGGCTCAATATTCCCGTGGGCACGATGCTCGAGCTGCCGCGTGCCTGCATGGTCGCTGACGAGATCGCCCATCATGCCGACTTCTTCTGCTTTGGCACCAACGACCTCACCCAGACGACCTTTGGCTTCTCGCGCGATGACGCCGAGGCCAAGTTCATCCCGCTGTACATGCATAAAAAGATCCTGAAAGACAACCCCTTCGAGACCATCGACGCGGCGGTGCTGGAGCTCGTGCGCCTGGCCGTCGAGAAGGGCCGCGCCACCAATCCCGACATGCACTTTGGCGTGTGCGGCGAGCACGGCGGCGACCCCAAGTCCATCAAGGGCCTGTTTAACGTGGCCGACGTAGACTACGTGTCCTGCTCGCCCTATCGCGTGCCCCTCGCGCGCCTGGCTGCCGCCCAGGCCAAGCTCGAGGCCAAGCGCAACGCCTAACGTTTTGGGTGTAGACGCCTAGTGTAGCCCCCCTCATGCCGCCCGTCTCATTCGCGAGGCGGGCGGTTATCATGTGCGGGTTTTGTCTTTTTGTCTGCGTAAAAAATTGTTCTTGCAGCAGAAACCCGCGCGTGTATACTCGAATACGTTTGTTCAACTACGTGCCGGCCAAGGTGGTACGGCACCTCTAGAAGAGTAAGGAATTGCACATGGATTACATCCGCGCAATCGAGCGTCAGCAGATCCGCGAGGACATTCCTCAGGTTCGCGTCGCCGACAACGTCAAGGTTCACTACCGCATTAAGGAAGGCGACCGCGAGCGCATTCAGGTCTTCCAGGGCGACGTCATCCGCATGGCCGGCGCCGGTGCCCGCGAGACCTTCACCGTCCGCAAGATGTCCTTCGGTGTCGGTGTTGAGCGTACCTTCCCGCTTCACAGCCCCAAGATCGCCAAGCTCGAGGTCGTTCGTCATGGTCGCGTCCGTCGCGCCAAGCTGTACTACCTCCGCGACAAGGTGGGCAAGGCTGCTCGCATCCCCGAGAAGCGCTAAGAAGATCGCAGCGTCTGTCCACTCGTTTGGACACAAGGGTCACCTTCGGGTGGCCCTTCTTTTTATCTGATTTGCATGCAAGGAGGGCCTGGTATGGCCAACATGACGAGCTCGGTTTCGGCATCGCAGGTTGCCGGTGAGTTGGCGAGCGCTACGTTTGAGGAGATTCCTGCCCTCGTGGAGCATTATCGCGAGGATCCGCGCCAGCAGGTGATCAAGGCTTGCGAGCGTGCCCTCAAACGCCATGCCAAAGAGCTTGCCGAGCGCGAGCGCGTCAACGGCATGTATCAGCTTATGCATGAGCTCGGCGGTGATGGTGTGGTCGTGGGCGTCGACGAGGTGGGCCGTGGCTCGGTAGCGGGTCCCTTGACCGTGTGTGCCGTGTGTCTTCCGATGGAGCCGCGCATCTGGGGCATCAACGATTCCAAAAAGCTCACGCCCGCGCGCCGCGAGCTGCTCTCGGTGAAGATAGCCGAGGTGGCGACTGCCATCGGCTTTTGCCATATCGCTCCTGCGGATATCGATGAGATGGGCATGGCCCGTGCTATCCGTACTGCCGTTGCGGGCGCCGTGGCCGATACGGGACTTGAACCCGACTGCGTCCTCATGGATGGCAACCCCTTGGGCGCCGTTCCTAACGAGCGCGATGTGGTGAAGGGTGATGCCAAAATCGCCTGCATCGCCGCGGCGTCCATCATGGCCAAGGTCACGCGTGACGAGATGATGGTCGAGTACGACGCCGAGTATCCCGAGTACCATCTGGCCGAGTCGAAGGGCTACGCAAGCCCCGAGCACATCGAGGCCATTCGCAAACATGGACTTTGTCCACTGCACCGCGTGAGCTTTTGCGGAAACTTTCTGCAGACTGAGCGCCTTTTCTAGGTCAATTGTGGAGACAGGGACCTCAGGGGTTTTATAAACCTGCTGGTAGCGGGCCGTATGCAACACCATTGCTGCGTACGGCCCGTTTTTTGACGGCATTTGGTCAGCTTTTGGTTTGCTTCCGGTACTTACCCGCATGAAAGGTGCCCTCATCATCGGGGCAATGCAGCGTGCGGGAAAGGAGACCCCATGAGTGCCGCAAGCAAAAAGAGCAAGACGAAGCAGCTCAAGGAGCGTTGGGAAAACGGCGAGCTCGACTGCGGGGCGATGACGCCCGAGTTTATCAAGGGACTCAGTCCCCGCGAGCTGGGCATGCTGGGCGAGCTGATCACCATCGACTACTTTAACGAGCGCGGCTACACCTTGCTGGAGCAGGGTTATCGTTGCACCGAGGGCGAGGCCGATCTGGTGCTGCTCGATGAGCTCGACGATGTCGTGGTGATGGCCGAGGTCAAGACCAGACGCGTTGCACTGGATTGCAGCACGCGGGTCTTTCCCGAGGAGGCCGTGGACGCTCAAAAGCAACGCCGCTACCGCCGCATCGCAAGTTGCTATCTCATGGAGCATTATCCGCTCAAGGCGATTCGCTTCGATGCCGTGGGTGTCACCATTCGTGGCGGGCATATCGCTGAGATCGAGCATCAGTACAACGCGTTCGATTGGCAGGTGTCGTGATGGCGTTCGAGACGTTTGCCGTTCACGCGGCCTGCATCCGTGGCGTCGAGGCGATTCACGTCACGGTCGAGGTCTCGCTTGCCGGTGGTGTTCCGGGCATCCAAATGCTTGGCATTCCGAGTATGGAGGTGATGGAGTCACGCGGTCGTATTCGCTGCGCGATGCGCTCCGCCGGGTTCGAGATCCCACGCTCGGGCATTACGGTCAACCTAGCGCCCGGCGATATTCGCAAGACCGGTAGCGGCTTTGATCTGCCCATCGCCATCGCGGTTCTGGCGGCCGATGGGCAGATTCCCCGTGACAACCTCGATCGCTGCCTTATCGCCGGCGAGCTCGGCTTGGACGGTACGGTGCTTCCCGTCAAGGGCGAGGTGGCGTTTCAGCTATTGGCGCGTGATATGGGGCTGTCCTTTATCGCCGGCAGGTCCGATCAGCATGTGCCGCTCGCGGGCGTGGATTGTGGATTCATCGATCATTTGTCTCAGCTTGCCCATGGCATGGGCGAGGCGGCTCGGCACTATCTGGATTCCGAGGGCGTCGAGGCGACCTTTGAGCCCGAGCTCGACTATGCCGACGTACTGGGGCAGGAAGTCGCTAAACGCGGCATGGCGCTTGCGGCGGCAGGAGAACTCGGCTTGCTCATGATTGGGTCCCCGGGATCGGGCAAGACGATGCTTGCGCGCCGTATGACCGGCATCCTGCCCGAGCTTTCCATTGAGGATCAGCAGGAGGCGCTGTGCATCCATTCGGTCTTGGGCGAGAACATCGATGGCTTATTGGCAGGTCATCGGCCGTTTCGAAGCCCCCATCACAGTATTTCAACGGCGGGTCTCATTGGCGGAGGACGCCCGGTGCATCCGGGTGAGATCAGCCTGGCTCATGGCGGCGTGCTCTTTTTGGACGAGCTTGCCGAGTTTCCCACGGGTGTGCTGCAGACGCTGCGTCAGCCCATCGAACGCGGCTATGTGAGGATCGTACGCGTCGACGGGGCCTTTACCTTCCCGTCGCGCTTTCAGCTGCTGGCCGCGAGCAATCCCTGCCCCTGCGGCTTTTTGGGCGATCGCGAGGTGCCATGCCGCTGCTCGGCATCGATGGTGGAGCGCTATCGGGCAAAGCTGCGCGGTCCTTTAGCCGACCGTATCGACATGATGATCGATGTGACCCGTCCCGACCCCCAAGTGATTATCGAGGGTGCGGAGGGTATGTCGTCGGCCGAGTTGCGTGACTACGTTGTGCGCGGTCGCGCCTTTCGCGCCTGGCGCGAGTCCCGTATGGACGATGCGGATGCCGAGGTCGAGGATGACGAGACGCGGTCCATTGACGGCGTCGTTTCGACCTTTGAGCTCGATGATGCGGCGGAGAAGTGTGTGCTCGGCCTGTCGAAGCGCACGCATCTCACGGGCCGCGGCATCGTGCGCCTGGTGCGTATCGCACGTACCATCGCCGATGTCGCCGAGAGCGAGCAGGTGACGCAGGATCACGTGCTCGAGGCGGCGATGTACCAGGGAAGGAGGGACCAATGATGGCCGAGGGGACCTTCGAACTGCATCCAGGTGACGCGTTGTATCCAGAGTCCGTTTTGGAGCTATCTGATGTACCCCAGACGCTCTTTGTGCGCGGCAACCCCGAGGTGCTTTCGACGCCTGCGCTCTCCATCATCGGCGCGCGCAAGGCCTCTCCGTATGGTCTTGCCGTGGCAGAGCTTGCGGCAAAGGTGGCGGTCGAGGCGGGAGTGACGGTTGTTTCGGGCGGCGCGGTCGGTTGTGACCAGGCCTCGGGTTGGGCTGCGGTCAACGCCGGCGGCAAACACGTCGTGGTGCTAGGGACGGGCGCCGACGTGGTTTACCCGCGTTCGAGCGCGGGGCTTATTACTCGCACGCTCGATACGGGCGGCGCGATCGTGTCGATCTCTCCGTGGGGCATGGGTCCGCGCAAGTTTGCCTTTCCGCGCCGCAATCGCGTGATCGCGGCCCTGTCGCAAGCCCTCTTTGTATCCGAGGCGGGTATGCCTTCCGGGACGTTTTCTACAGCCGAGGCTGCTATGGATTTGGGGCGCGAACTTCTTGCCGTGCCGGGGTCGATCCTATCGCCCGAGTCGCGTGGCACGAATTACCTCATTGCGAACGGTGCCTGCTGCATCATCGACGAGGAATCTATCGAGATGGCTATCTCACGCATCTACGGCACCCTGCGCTACTCGCGCCCCGATGCTCCCGGCATTGCCGACCTGGATCCAACGCAGCAGACCGTGATGCATGCGCTCATCGCCTCTCCGCTCAAGGTCGATGACATTGCGGCGCTCGTCTCGCTCGATGCCGTCGGCGTACTTAAACTCCTGGGTTCGCTTGAGCTCGAGGGCCTTATCGAGCGCATGATGGATGGAAGGTATGCGCCCTCCAAGTTTGCTCTTCA
This sequence comes from uncultured Collinsella sp., assembly GCA_905194675.1. Classification (GTDB taxonomy): domain Bacteria; phylum Actinomycetota; class Coriobacteriia; order Coriobacteriales; family Coriobacteriaceae; genus Collinsella. Next base: position 59,037 of record CAJJTG010000002.1, read on the forward strand.
CGCCCAGACACCCTTCGGTCACAATGGAAAACATGTCAATTAGAAAGGTGTTTGCAGATGCTGTTTGATCAGGTGACGGTTGTCGGTGGCGGTCTGGCGGGTTCGGAGTGCGCGATTCAGCTGGCAGACCGCGGGTTTGCCGTAAAGCTGCGCGAGATGCGCCCCCAGGTGAGCTCCCCGGCCCACCATACCGATCACCTGGCAGAGCTCGTCTGTTCCAATTCGTTTAAATCGACCCGTCCGGACTCTGCGGCGGGCTTGTTAAAGGCCGAGCTTGAGCGCATGGGTTCAGTCCTGCTCGATTGCGCCCATCGCGCGGCTGTTCCCGCCGGTGGCGCCTTGGCGGTCGACCGCGTCAAGTTTTCCGAGCTTGTCGAGGCCGAGGTTGCCGCCCGTCCCAATATCGAGGTCGTGCACGGCGAGGTCACGCAGATTCCCGAGGGCCACGTGGTCATTGCCGCGGGCCCGCTGTGTTCACCGGCGCTGAGCGAAGAGGTCATGAAGCTCGTCGGTGGCGACGCCCTTGCGTTCTTCGATGCCGCGGCGCCGATCGTCGATGCCTCCACGCTCGATATGGACGTGCTGTTTTCGCAGTCGCGCTACGAGGAGCAGGGGAGCGGCGACTATCTCAACGCTCCGCTCAACAAGGAGGAGTACGAGGCCTTTATCGAGGCACTTACCACGGCCGACCGCGTGGTGCTCAAAGACTTTGAGGGCGGCGATCTGTTTCAGGCCTGCCAACCTGCCGAGGAAGTTGCGCGCACCGGCAAGGACGCCATTCGCTTTGGCGCCATGAAGCCCGTCGGCCTCACCGACCCGCGTACCGGACGTCGCCCTTGGGCGGCGATTCAGCTGCGTGCCGAGAACAAGGAGAAGACCGCCTATAACCTGGTGGGCTTCCAGACCAACCTGACCTTTGGCGAGCAGAAGCGCGTCTTCCATATGGTGCCGGGCCTGGAGAACGCTGAGTTCTTCCGCTACGGTGTCATGCACCGCAATACCTTTGTCGACGCCCCGCACGTGCTCGATGGCACCTTTGCCGTGCCTGGTACCGGCGTGCGCCTGGCCGGTCAGATCACCGGCACCGAGGGGTACATGGAAGCCGTGGCGACCGGTCTGCTCGCGGCGCTCAACACCTATGCCGAGGCTATCGGCGCCGCGGGCGTCGAGTTGCCCCGCGTGGGCGCCCTGGGCGCGCTCGTGGGCTATGCGACCGATCCTGCCACCGTGGGCTACCAGCCCATGCATGTCAACTTTGGCCTGGTGCCGCCACTCGAGGATGGTAAGCGCCGCAGCAAGCGCGACCGCTACCAGGCCTATGCGGACCGTGCGCTCGAGGCCCTTGATGCCTATCTGGCCACTCGCCCCGATCTGTTTGGAGGCGACCGGTCATAGCCTTTGACCTGTACGACACCGTCGACTCGTTTATCGCCTATATCGCACGTGTCGAGGGGCTTTCTCCCAATACGGTGACGGCCTATGGCTCGAGGCTGGAGCGCTTTGCTGCCTGGTGCGAGCGCGAGGCTATCGATGCTTTCGCTGCCGACGTGCGCACCATTCGTCGCTATCTTGCCGAGCTTTCGCGTGAGCAGGTGGCTCCCCGAACGCTTGCGGCGCATCTGTCGGCTATCCGATCGCTCTATCGATGGATGGCTGCCGAGGGGGTCGTGGAGGGCGATGCAGTCTCGGCGATCGCATCGCCCAAGCTGCCGCGTGACCTGCCGGGCGTCCTTACGACCAAGCAGGTCGAGGCGCTGCTCAAGACGCCTGATACCTCAACACCCGCGGGACTGCGCGATGCGGCGATGCTCGAGCTGCTCTATGCCTCGGGCGCCCGTATCTCAGAGCTCGCAGCACTCAATGTGGAGTCCATTGCGTGGTCCGAACGCACGCTGCGCCTGTGGGGCAAGGGGAGCAAAGAACGTATCGTCCCTCTGTATCGTCGTGCGCTCGAGGCGACGCGTCTCTATATTGAGGAGGGGAGGCCGGAGTTGCTCGCTCAGGCAAAGCGTCGTGACCCCGCTACCGGGCCGCATCCGCTGCTTATATCGGCGCGCGGTAATCGCATGAGTGCCGCCATGCTCAGGCGGCGGTTTCATATGCTGGCGACGCTCGCCGGCATTCCGGCCGACATCGCCCCGCATGCGATGCGCCATACCTTTGCGACCGACTTGCTCGAGGGCGGCGCGGACCTGCGCTCGGTTCAAGAGCTGCTAGGTCATGCGAGCCTGTCCACGACGCAGATCTACACGCATCTCACACCCGATCGGCTTAAGCGGGCTGTGGCTCAAGCCCATCCCCGCGGCGAATAGTGGCTGGGACGTCCCGCGCCGCGCTCAGGTGTGTGGTTTTGATTGCGGGTTGGCAGGAAGATGCATTCCTGCTATCATTCATCGGGTTGCTTCACGGCAACAGGTTTTTATCACGCACGCGCGGCTACTTCATACCGTGGTGCCCGGGCTTTGGTAGCACATGTCCGGGTTGGTTTTGGAGGATGACCCCGCGCGGAGGCAAACCACAGGAGGTTTAACATGGCTACCAAGATTAATATCCGCACCCTGCTCGAGGCCGGCTGCCACTTCGGTCACCAGACCCGTCGCTGGAACCCCAAGATGAAGCCGTTCATCTTCGGTGAGCGCAACGGCATCTACATCCTCGACCTCAAGCAGACTATCCTCGACGCCGACCAGGCCTACACCTTCGTCAAGAACGTCGCCAAGGGCGGCAACGTGCTGTTCGTCGGCACCAAGAAGCAGGCTCAGGAGGCCGTCAAGAACGCTGCTGAGCGCGCCAACATGCCTTACATCAACCAGCGTTGGCTCGGCGGCATGCTGACCAACTTCGTCACCATCCGCTCCCGCATCAACCGCATGGAGGAGCTCGAGGCCATGGTCGAGGACGGCCGCATGGCAGTGCTCCCCAAGAAGGAGCAGGCTGTTCTCGGCAAGGAGCTCACCAAGCTCCAGACCAACCTCGGTGGCGCCCGCGACATGAAGGGTCTGCCCCAGGCTCTCTTTGTCATCGACACCAAGCGCGAGGAGAACGCCATCAAGGAGGCTCAGCGCCTGAACATCCCCGTCGTCGCTCTGATCGACACCAACTCCGATCCCGACGAGGTCGAGTACGGCATCCCCTGCAACGATGACGCTATCTCTGCTGTCACCCTTATGTGCGAGCTCATGGCTGACGCCTGCCTCGCTGGCTCCGGCAAGGAGCAGGTCTCCGAGGCCGAGATGGCCGCTGAGCCCAAGGCCGAGTAAATCAGTCTTAGTTAATTCTTTTTCATCTCTTTGAAAGGAACCACAATGGCCCAGATTACCGCCGCTATGGTCAAGCAGCTCCGCGAGATGACCGACTCCCCGATGATGGAGTGCAAGAAGGCTCTCGTCGAGGCTGACGGCGACATGGACGCCGCTGTCGACGTTCTTCGTAAGAACGGCCTCGCCAAGGCTGCCAAGAAGGCTGGCCGCGAGACCAACGAGGGCGCTGTAGCCGCGTTCGTCTCCGAGGATGGCAAGACCGGCGCTCTGCTCGAGCTCTCCTGCGAGACCGACTTCGTTGGCTCCAACGCCAAGTTCACCGGCTTTGCTTCCAAGGTCGCTGAGGTTGTCGCTACCACCGAGCCTGCCGATGTCGACGCTCTGCTCGAGAAGCCGATGGGCGAGGAGACCGTTTCCTCCGAGCTCACCGAGATGATTCACATCATGGGCGAGAACATGAAGATCTCCCGCTTCGCTGCCCGCAAGGCCGAGAACGGCGCGCTCGCTTCTTACATCCACATGGGTGGTAAGATCGGCGTCCTCGTCGAGTTCGCCTTCGAGAAGGCCGAGACCGCTCAGGCTGAGTCCTTCAAGACTTTCGCTCACGACGTTGCCCTTCAGGTTGCCGCCGTCGCCCCGATCTGCGCTACCCGCGATCAGGTTCCGACCGAGACCGTCGAGCACGAGAAGCAGATCTACATGGCTCAGGCTGCCGAGTCCGGCAAGCCCGAGGCTATCCAGGAGAAGATGGCTGTCGGCCGTCTGGAGAAGTTCTACAAGCAGTCCGTGCTCACCGAGCAGGAGTTCATCAAGGACAGCTCCCTCACCATCAAGAAGTACGCTGAGCAGGTCTCCAAGGAGCTCGGCGACACCATTACCGTCGTTGCCTTTGACCGTCTGGTCCGTGGCGAGTAAATAAGCTCTTGTAGCTGGTAATGAGCAGGCTGTGGGTTTTACTCACAGCCTGCTTTTTCATGGCTCTTATCAGAGCCTTTGATATCATATTGAGAGTCTAATTAAAGGAGGATCGCTTTGTCCGACATCCGATATAAACGCGTGCTTCTTAAGCTTTCCGGCGAAGCACTGATGGGCGACGGCCAATATGGCATTGACCCCAAGGTTACCGACCATCTTGCCAAGCAGGTCAAGGAGCTGCTCGCCGTTGGCCATGAGGTCGGCGTCGTTGTCGGCGGCGGCAATATTTTCCGCGGCATGGCAGGCGCTGCCGGTGGCATGGAGCGTGCTCAGGCCGACTACATGGGCATGCTGGCAACCGTTATGAACGCGCTCGCCCTGCAGGATGCCTTCGAGCATAACGATGTTCCCTGCCGCGTGATGAGCGCTATCCAGATGAACGAGATCTGCGAGCCCTATATTCGCCGTCGCGCTATCAACCACCTTTCCAAGGGCAACGTTGTTATTTTTGCCGCCGGTTCGGGTAATCCGTACTTTACGACCGACACCGCCGCGGCTCTTCGTGCGTGCGAGATCGGCGCCGAGATTCTGATTAAAGCCACCAAGGTTGACGGCATCTACGACAAGGATCCCGTCAAGTGCGCCGATGCCGTCCGTTTTGACAAGATTACTTATCACGAGGTTCTCGTTCGCGGCCTGCAGGTTATGGATTCCACAGCTACGGCCCTGTGCCAGGATAACCGTATGCCTATTTTGGTCCTCAACATCGATGGCGAGGACACCGTCAAACGCGCGCTCGCGGGTGAGCCCGTCGGCACGCTCGTCTATCAGGAGGATTAAGCATGGCAGAGAACATCACCGCCCATATGGACAAGTCGCTCGAGTCCCTCAAGCATAACTTCTCCAAGGTCCGTACCGGTCGCGCCAACGCCAACATTCTGTCCGACATCACCGTCGATTATTACGGTGTCCCCACGCCGGTCACGCAGGTTGCCGCCGTCAAGACCCCCGAGGCTCACATGCTGCTCATCGAGCCGTGGGACAAGGCCCTCATCAACGCTATCGTCAAGGCCATCGGCGCTTCCGATCTGGGTATTACCCCCAACTCCGATGGCACCGTCGTTCGTCTTCCGTTCCCGGCTCCTACTGAGGAGCGCCGTCGCGAGCTCGTCAAGGAGTGCCGCGAGTACGCCGAGCAGGCCAAGGTGTCTATCCGTAACATCCGTCGCGACTTCAACAACAAGCTCGAGCGCGATGAGGAGCTCACCGAGGACGATGTCCGTCGCGAGCAGGCCAAGGTCCAGAAGCACACCGATGAGTATGTCGCCAAGGTCGAGGAGCTTCTGAAGGAAAAAGAAGCCGAGGTCATGGAGATCTAAGGTGCAATACGACGAGCATAAACTGGTCGAGTACTTTGCCGACGCCCCTGTGGGCGTCGGTTTTTCCGACCTTGACCTCAATAACATTCCGCACCATATCTCGTGCATCATGGACGGCAACGGTCGTTGGGCCACATCGCGCGGTCTTGCACGCACCGAGGGCCACAAGGCGGGTATCGTCTCCCTTCGCGAGATTATTACCGCCTGCGTGCGTCTGGGCGTCGACGTGCTTTCGGCCTATGCGTTTTCTACCGAAAACTGGAACCGCCCGCAGCATGAGGTCAACGTCTTGATGCACCTGTTTGCCAAGACGTTTATCGACGAGCTGCCGCTTCTGAAGCGCGAAAACGTGCGCGTTGTCTTTTTGGGTGACATTTCCGCGCTGCCCAAGAAGACCCGCGACGTTTTTGAACGCGGTCTTGCCGAGTGCGCCAATCACACCGGCATGACGCTGGCGCTTGCCGTCAACTACGGCGCGCGTGCCGAGATTACCCGCGCTTTCCGTCAAATCGCACTCGACGCTGCCGCCGGTAAGATCGATCCTGGCGCAATTGATGACGACATGGTGGCTTCCCACCTCTATACCGCCGGCCTTCCCGATCCTGAGCTTGTGATTCGCACTTCTGGTGAGCTGCGCCTTTCGAACTATCTGCTGTGGCAGGTGGCCTATTCCGAATTCTACGTCACCGATACCTATTGGCCCGACTTTGATCGTTGGGGCCTTGTCGACGCCATTTTGGCCTATCAGGGCCGTGACCGTAGGTTTGGTGGACTGAGCAAGACCGAGGAGGCTTAATCGTGTCCGATCGTCCCAAGGCATCTGCTCCCAAGACGCCAGTTTCGGCGGCGCCTGCGCGCAAGGCTGCCGCTGCGGGAGCACCTGCAGCAAAGAGCGGCACCGGTTCGTGGCTGGCGGGCTTTATTACCCGTGCCGCCGCCGGTATCGTCTACGCCGTTGTCTTTATCCTGTGCCTGGTTTTGGGTATCGTGCCCACGGCCATCTTTGTTTCTGTCATGAGCGGTCTGTGCTGCTATGAGTTTTTCCGTATGACAAGGCTCGATGGCAAGATGGCTAACGAGCGCATGGGTATCGCTGCCGCCGTACTCTTTCCGCTGTCGGCGTTGGGCGATTCGATGTTGCTGAATGCCCTGCTTTTTGCCTTGATGCTCGCTGTGGGCATTTGGTATGTCTGGTCGCCGCGTACCCGCATCTCTGATGTGGCCGTGACGCTCATGGGTCCCATCTACACTGGCTTTATGCTGTCGGCTATCGTGCTGCTGCGCGATGCCGTGCCCGGTTTTGCCGGCGCCCTGCTTTCAGTGGGCGTTTGCGCGTCCCTTTGGGTCTCCGATTCGTTTGCCTACATCGTGGGCAGCCGTATCGGCAAGCACAAGATGGTTCCCAAGATCTCTCCCAAAAAGAGCTGGGAGGGGTTTGCCGGCGGCATCTTGGGCTCGGTTTTGATTTGGCTCATCCTGTGGGCGACGCACTTCTACAAGCTCAGCCTGCCCTATGCGCTGCTGTGCGGCGTGGTCGTGTCCATTCTGGGCGTTATCGGCGACCTTATCGAGTCGCGCATCAAGCGCGGTGTGGGCGTCAAAGATTCCGGCAACCTTATCCCGGGCCATGGCGGCATGCTCGACCGTAGCGATTCGCTTATCTTTGGCTGCATTACCGCGCAGCTGCTTTTGATGATCGGAGGCGTGCTGTAATGTCCTTCCAAACGACGTATGGCCCCGATGGACGCCTTCGCGTTGCCATCCTGGGTTGTACGGGCTCCATCGGCACCCAGGCACTCGATGTGTGCCGTCAGCATGCCGATCGCCTGCAGGTGACGGCGCTGTCCGTTAACTCCAGTACCTCCGAGCTCGTTGCCGCTGCCCGCGAGTTCTCGGTTCCGGCGGTTGCCGTGGCCGATGTCGCTCATGGCGATGACGCCGTGCTGCAGGAGTTGCCCGAGGGCACGCAGCTCGGTGTTGGCGCGCAGGCGGTTTGCGAGCTCGCGCGTCGCGACGATGTCGACTGCGTGCTCGTCGCTATTGTGGGCGCCGCCGGTCTCGAGGCGAGCCATGCGGCCTTGACCTCGAATAAGCGCCTTGCCCTTGCCAACAAGGAGTCCCTCGTCGTCGGTGGCGACTTGCTTATGCCGTTGGCGCAACCGGGCCAGCTTATTCCGGTCGACTCTGAGCATTCCGCCATCTACCAGTGCTATCTGGGGGAGAACCCGCGCGAGGCCCACTGCATTTGGCTCACCTGCTCGGGCGGTCCGTTCTTTGGCCGCACGCGCGACGAGCTCGATCGCGTGACGCGTGCCGATGCCCTCGCGCATCCCACGTGGGCCATGGGTGCCAAGATCACCATTGACTCCGCCACCCTCATGAACAAGGGCCTAGAGCGCATTGAGGCCATGCATCTGTTTAACTGCGACCTCGATTTCATTAACGTGGTCGTGCAGCGTCAGTCCAAGATTCACTCTATGGTCGAGTTCGCCGACGGCTCCGTGATGGCGCATCTCGGAGCATCCGACATGCGTATTCCCATCCAGTTCGCGTTCTCGTATCCCGAGCGTTGGGATACCCCGGCGCCTCGTATCGATTTCCGCGAGCTGGGGCAGCTCACGTTTGATGCTGCCGACATGGATACCTTCCGCTGTCTGGCACTGGCCGAGCGTGCCGGCAAGACGGGTGGCACCATGCCGTGCGTGCTCAATGCCGCCAACGAGGTCGCCGTCGATGCCTTCCTGCACGATGGCTGCAGCTTTACCGATATCGATCGCATTGTGGAATCCTGCATGGACGCCCACGATATGCAGGCGGTCGATTCGTTTGAGCAGCTTCGCGACATCGATGCGTGGGCGCGTGAAAAGGCTGCGCAGGTGCTCGCCGCAACCCGTTCCTAACCCATAAGGATTGCTTTTTCGTTTTATGGATACTGTTCTGAGCGTTCTCTCATCGGTCTTTTGGGGCCTGCTGATGCTTTCCGTCCTCGTGTTTTTGCACGAGGGCGGCCACTTTTTGGCGGCGCGTGCCTGCGGCGTCCGTGTGACCGAGTTCTTTTTGGGTCTGCCGTGCCGCTTTGACATCCATTACACGTCGCGTCGCATTGGAACCAAGTTTGGCGTGACCCCGCTGCTGCTGGGTGGCTACGCTGCCATCTGCGGTATGGATCCGACCGATGTTTCGTGCGCCGACCGCGTGCTCGCGGCTATCTATCGTCATGGTCGCGTGGCCGTGGCCGACCTTGCTGTCGAGCTCGAGCTTTCCGAGGAGGATGTGCTCGAGGCATGCGCCCTTTTGCTGGGCTGGGGCTCCATCGCGCCCTGGTATGAGGAAGGGGAGAAGCCCTCGCCGAGCTACTATCCCACCAAATATCAGACGTTGCCGCGAGACAAGGCAGGCTATACCACCTTTGATGGTCGCCGTTTCGATCGCGAACATGCGACTGCCGAGGGCGATGTGTGGGAGCTGCCGTGCGGCGAGGCCGAGTTCCTTGCGCAAGAGCGCTCGCACACCTATCTTGGCCAAGGCTTTCTCAAGCGCGCCTTTATGCTGCTCGCGGGCATTATCGTCAATATCTTGACGGGTTTTTTGCTCCTTATGAGCATCTATTCCATTGCGGGTGTCACCGTGCCGATGGATACCAACGTGATCGGTCAGGTTGACGAGGGGTCTATTGCCGCCAAGGCGGGTATCGAGGGCGGTGACGCGATCCTTTCGGTTGACGGTGTCTCATGTTCCACTTGGATGGATGTCTACGATGCCATCGGCAAGGCTGCCGGTAAGGACGATATTGCTATTGAGTATGAGCGCGATGGCAAGCAGTGCTCGACCTCGGTCGCACTCAAAGAGGACGAACGTCTGGGCGTTTATGCCTCTACGCAGGTGGTCCGTTTGGACCCCATCACCTCGGCGCGCCTCTCCTTCTCGTATGTTGCGCAGACAGCGGAGGGCGTGATGCGCCTGCTCCAGCCGCAGCATACGATGGAGATCCTCGATCAGTCCTCTTCGATCGTGGGTATTAGCGTCATGTCCTCGCAGGCAGCTGCTGCCGGTCCCGTCACGTTCTTGTCGTTTGCCGCCCTCATTTCGTTCTCGCTTGGCTTTATGAACCTGCTGCCCATCCCACCACTCGATGGCGGCAAGCTGGTCATCGAGATCATTCAAAAGATTGCGGGCCGCGAGCTGCCGCTCAAAGTGCAGACAATCGTCAGCTATGTCGGCATCGCGCTCTTTGCACTGCTGTTTGTCTATATGCTTCGTTCCGACATCCTTCGATTTATTCTGTAGGGGAGTGTTTGGATTGTCTTTATCCCATCCTTTGCCTCGCGAGTTGACGCGCCCCGTGCATGTGGGCGGCGTGCAGATCGGTGGTGGCGCTCCGGTCGTGGTTCAGTCTATGACCTGCACCGATACTGCTGATGCCCAGGCAACGCTTGCGCAAGTGTGCGCGTTGGCGCAGGCTGGCTGCGATATCGTGCGCGTGAGCGTGCCTACCGAGGCTGCGCTCGAGGGCTTTCGCACGATTTGTGCCGAGTCTCCGGTGCCAATCGTCGCCGATATCCATTTTAACCATAAGCTTGCCATTGGCGCTGTCGAGGCTGGTGCCTCTAAGCTGCGCATCAACCCCGGCAATATCGGCGATTGGGCCAAGGTTGACGCTGTCATCGATGCCGCGGGTGCCGCGGGCTGCGCGATTCGCATTGGCGTGAACGCGGGCTCGCTTGAGCAAGATATTGCCGAGCGCGACGACCTCACGCAGCCCGAAAAGCTCGTGATGTCGAGCGAACGCTTTGTGCGGCACTTTGAGGACCGTGGGTTTACCAACATCGTGCTATCCGCCAAGGCCCATAGCGTACAGACGACGCTTGATACCTATCGCGCCCTGTCGCGCGAGATACCGCATGTTCCGCTCCACCTGGGCGTGACGGAGGCGGGGACCAAGCTTCAGGGCACCATCAAGAGCTCTGTAGGCTTGGGTATCTTGCTTTCCGAAGGCATCGGTGACACCATGCGTGTGTCGCTCACGGCCGATCCGGTTGAGGAGCCGCCGGTCGCCTGGGGAATTTTGCAGTCACTGGGCCTGCGTCGCCGTGGTCCCGAGATTGTCTCTTGCCCCACGTGCGCCCGCTGCCAGGTTAACCTCATTCCCATCGCCGAGGAAGTAACCGAGCGGCTTAAGAACTATGCCGCGCCGCTTTCGATTGCCGTCATGGGATGTGCCGTTAATGGCCCCGGTGAGGCTTCCGATGCCGACCTGGGTGTTGCTTGCGGACGTGGTCAGGCCCTGCTCTTTTCGCATGGCCAGATCATTGGTAAAGTAGCTGAGGATCAAATTGTCGACGCGCTTATGGCCGAGGTCGACAAACTAATTGAGGAGAAATAAATGACCCGAGCAATGTATATGTCTAAGCTCTATGCGCCGACGCTCAAAGAGGATCCGGCCGACGCCGAGCTTGCAAGCCATCGTTTGCTGCTTCGTGCCGGTATGATCCGCAAGGAGGCCGCCGGTCTCTATTCCTATCTGCCGCTTGCTTGGCGCTCGATCCGCAAGATTGAGAACATCGTGCGCGACGAGATGGACGCTGCCGGCGCCCAGGAGCTTATGATGCCCATCATGGTCGATGCCGAGCTGTGGCGTGAGTCCGGCCGTATCGATGCCTATGGCAAGGAGCTTGTGCGCTTTGATGACCGCCACGGCCGCGAGTTTGTGCTCGGACCCACGCACGAGGAGACCGTGACTGCCCTGGTGCGCAATGAGTTGCGTTCCTACAAGCAGCTGCCAGTGAACCTTTATCACATCCAGGATAAGTTCCGCGACGAGTTCCGTCCCCGTTTTGGCCTGATGCGCGGTCGCGAGTTCATCATGAAGGACGCCTACAGCTTCTCTGCTACGCAGGAGAGCCTGCAGGAGGAGTACGACAAGATGAAGCAGGCCTATGCCAACATTTGCGAGCGCTGCTACATCAAGGCTCTGCCCGTTGTCGCCGACTCCGGCGAGATCGGTGGCGATACCTCCGTCGAGTACATGGCTTTGGCCGACGCTGGCGAGGCTTCGCTCGTCTACTGCGACGATTGCGGCTTCGCTGCCGACGATGAGGCCGCAAGCACCAAGGTCGTTGTGACCGAGGGTCCTGGCGACGGTACGCTTACCAAGGTCGAGACTCCGGGCATGGGCACCATCGAGGCCGTTGCAAAGTTCTTCGGCTTCCCCGAGAACGGCACGCGCAAGTCTCTGGCACTCCTCGACGCCGAGGGCAAGCCCGTCGTGGCCATTGTTCCGGGCGACCACGAGCTCAACGATTGCAAGGCCGAGCATGTCTTTGGCAAGGCCTATCGCATGATGACTGATGAGGAGCTCCAGACCTACGGTCTGCATAAGGGCTTTATCGGACCGGTTAACCTGCCCGAGGGCATTCGCCTGGTGTGCGACGAGAGCCTGCGCGAGTCCAAGCAGTGGGCCTGCGGTGCCAACGAGGTCGATTATCACTTTACCGGTGCCTGCCCCGAGCGCGACTTTACCGTCGACGAGTGGGCCGACCTGGTAACCGTCGTTGCCGGCGATCCCTGCCCGCACTGCGGCAAGCCGCTCTCTGCTGCTCGCGGCATCGAGGTCTCGCAGGTCTTCCAGCTGGGTACCAAGTATTCCGAGGCCATGGGCGCCACCTTTATGGACGAGGACGGCAAGGAGAAGCCGCTTATCATGGGTTGCTACGGCGTGGGCGTGTCCCGCTCGCTTGCTGCCGTCGTGGAGCAGCACAACGACGAACACGGCATCGTCTGGCCGGTCTCCGTTGCCCCGTACGAGGTCGCGGTGATTCCGCTCGATCCCAAGAAGGAGGAGTGCGCTAACGTTTGCGACCAAATCGTCGAGGGCCTGTGCGCCGAGGGTATCGAGGTTGTCGTCGATGACCGTGACGAGCGTCCTGGCTTTAAGTTTGCCGATAACGACCTCATGGGCTTCCCGTATCAGGTCGTGCTTGGCAAGCGTGGCCTCAAGAATGGTACTGTGGAGCTCAAGGACCGTGCCACGGGCGAGCGTGAGGACGTGGCGATCGACGAGGTCGTCGCCAAGATTGCCGAGCTTGTTAAGGCGGCCCGCCGTTAATCGACGTTTCTGCTATTAGATGTAATTGCGGGGCTGCTCCGTATCTCTCTTAGGATGAGATGCGGAGCAGTCTATTTTGTTGGAATAAACTCGATGGGTAAAGAAAACCCCACAGCCCATATGAGCTGCGGGGTTTTCTTGTGCCTCCGATGCGAAATAAATCGCTCAGATATTACTGATAATCGACGACGTCGATCCAGTTCTTCAGGAACTCATCGTTCACGTTGCGCTTACGAGCGAGCTCGGAAGCGGCGACGATGCTCGTCCACTGACGCACGACCTGCATGGGCATGTCGGCGCGGTCGCAGTAGAGCTCCAAGTAGGCCTCAGCCTGGTCCTTGCTGTTGAGGGCGAAGAGCAGGTAGGTGGTGGCAACGTCGGCAGCAGGGGAGCCCTGGGTGGCGTGTGCCCAGTCGCACACATAGAGCTGGCCGTCGTCGCCGACGATGACGTTGGAGGGGTTGAAGTCGCCGTGGCAGACCTTGAACTCCTTGGTCATGCCGTCCAGACGCTCCTGAAGGTTGTAGCGCGTGGTGGCATTGAGCTGATCAAGGCTGTCGATCATGCGGGCGAACTTGTCGCGCTGACGGTTGAGCAGCGGGGAGGTATAGCCGTGGATCTCGATCTGGAGGTCGACGAACATCTCGAGATACTCACCAAAGCGCTGGGGCTCAGCAGTCATCTTCTCGGCAAGGGTGGTGCCCGGAACCTTCTCGGTCACGAGCGCCCAGCCGTTGGCGTTCTCGAGCTGGGAAACCTCGAGAGCCTTGGGGCTGCGGATGCCGCACTCATTGATGCGGGCAAGATTCAAAGCCTCGTTGAACACGTCGGAGACAGGCTTGGTCTCGTTAAAGACCTTGACGATCTTGTCGCCCAGGTCGTAAACGACCTTGTTGCCACGGCGGACGAGCTCGGTCTTGGAATCGGGTAGCAGCATGGTTGCATCCTTTCAACGATGCGATAGAAGCGACGGCGGGGGTGTGTGAAACACCCGTGCACCCCCGCCGTTAAAAACCGTGCTAAAACTAGCAGACGGCGTAGTCCTGAGGCTCGCGGCCGTAGTAGGCGTCCAGGTAGAGCTCCTTGATCTCGCTCATGAGCGGGTAGCGCGGGTTTGCGCCGGTGCACTGGTCGTTGAATGCCTGCTCGGTCATCTCGTCGAGGGTGTCGAGGAAGTACTGCTCGTCAACACCGTAGTCGGCGATGGTCTTCTTGACGCCGATGAAGTCCTTGAGTTCCTCGAGCTTCGTGATGAAGTTCTCGAAGACCTCCTTGTCGTCCTTGCCCTCGATGCCGCAGTACTTGGCCATCTCGGCGTAGTTGTGCAGCGCGTTGGGGTAAGGATACTGGGAGAAGGTACCCATCTTGACGGGAGCCTCGGCGGCGTTGTAGCGCATAACGCGGGTCAGGATGACGGCGTTGGCGATGCCGTGGGGCAGGTGATGGAAAGCGCCGAGCTTGTGAGCCATGGAGTGGTTGAGGCCCAGGAAGGCGTTGGCGAAGGCCATACCGGCCATGCAAGAGGCGTTGTGCATCTCCTCGCGGGCATGCGGGTCCTTGGCGCCGTTCGTGAAGCTGGAGGGCAGGTTCTCGAAGACGAGCTTAGCAGCGCGCTCGGAGAGGCCCTTGGTGTAGTCGGAAGCCATGATGGAGACGTAGGACTCGATGGCGTGGGTCATGACGTCGATGCCGGAGGCAGCGGTCAGGCCGCGCGGGGCGGTCATGCAGTTGTCGGCGTCGACGATAGCCATGTTGGGGAGCAGCGCGTAGTCGGCGAGCGGCCACTTGATGCCGGTCTCCTTGTCGGTGATGATGGCGAACGGCGTGCACTCGGAGCCGGTACCCGAAGAGGTCGGGACGGCGACGAAGTAGGCCTTCTTGCCCATCTCGGGGAAAGTGAAGATACGCTTGCGGATGTCCATGAAGTCCATGGCCATGTCCTCAAACTTGCACTCGGGGTGCTCGTACATCATCCACATGATCTTGCCGGCGTCCATAGCGGAGCCACCGCCGACGGCGATGATGACGTCCGGCTCAAAGAGAGCCATCTGCTTGGCGCCGCGACGTGCGCACTGCAGCGACGGATCGGGCTCGACGTCGTAGAAGCAGTCGTGGGCGATGCCCATCTCGTCGAGCTTGGCCTCGATGGCGCGGGTGTTGCCATTCTTGAAGAGGAACTGGTCGGTGACGATGAAGGCGCGCTTCTTGCCCATGACGGTACCGAGCTCGTCGAGAGCGACGGGCGTGGAACCCTTCTTGAAGTAGACCTTCTCAGGAGCGCGGAACCACAGCATGTTCTCACGGCGCTCGGCCACAGTCTTAACGTTGATCAAGTGCTTCACCCCAACGTTCTCGGAGACGGAGTTGCCGCCCCAGGAGCCGCAGCCCAGGGTCAGAGACGGCTTCATGCCAAAGTTGTACAGATCACCGATGCCGCCGTGCGAGGACGGGGTGTTGATGACGATACGGCAGGCCTTCATGACGTGCTCGAACAGGCTGATCTTCTCGGCCTGGGCGGGGTGCACGTACAGAGAGGCGGTGTGGCCCGGGCCACCGGCGAGCACCAGGTGCTCGGCCTTGTCGACGGCCTCCTGGAAGTCCTTGGCGTGATACATGGCCAGGACCGGGGAGAGCTTCTCGTGGGAGAACTCCTCCTTGGCGGGGTCGGTGGAGGTGACCTCGGCGATCAGGATCTTGGTCTTGGCAGGAACCTCGATGCCGGCGAGCTCGGCGATCTTGGCGGCAGCCATGCCGGGAATGCGGTGATCGAGAGCGCCGTTCTTGAACATGGCGGCACGCAGGGCCTCCATCTCGGCACCCTGCTTGACGAAGTAGCAGCCGCGCTTCTGGAACTCGGCTTTGACCTGGTCATAGATGGTGTCGATGACGGTCACGGACTGCTCGGAAGCGCAGATCATGCCGTTGTCGAAGGTCTTGGAGTGGATGATGGAGTTGACGGCGAGCAGCACGTCGGCGGTGTCGTCGATGATGACCGGGGTGTTACCGGCGCCAACGCCCAGGGCGGGCTTGCCCGAGGAGTAGGCGGCCTTGACCATGCCCGGGCCACCGGTGGCGAGGATGATGTCGACGTCGCGCATGACCATGTTGGTCAGCTCGATGGAGGGGACATCGACCCAGCCGATGATGCCCTCGGGGGCGCCGGCCTTGACGGCGGCGTCAAGCACGAGCTTGGCGGCGGCGATGGTGCACTTGGCGGCTGCCGGGTGCGGGGAGATGATGATGCCGTTGCGGGTCTTCAGGCTGATCAGCGTCTTGAAGATCGCGGTGGAGGTGGGGTTGGTCGTCGGGATGACGGCGCCCACGATGCCGATGGGCTCGGCGATCTTGGTGATGCCGTAAGCCTCGTCGCGCTCCAGAACGCCACAGGTCTTGGTGTTCTTGTAAGCGTTGTAGATGTACTCTGCGGCGTAGTGGTTCTTGATGACCTTGTCCTCAAGAACGCCGCGGCCGGTCTCCTCGATGGCCATCTTCGCCAACGGGATACGAGCCTTGTTGGCGGCCATGGCGGCCTCATAGAAGATCTTGTCGACCTGCTCCTGCGTGTACGTAGCAAAAAGCGCCTGGGCCTCTCGCATCTGAGCGAGCTTAGCCTCAAGCGCCTCTACGTTGTCCACAATTGCGGGAGTAGTGTTTTCCGGTGACTTTTTCACCATTTGTGTCTCCTTGCGATCGGAGATTTACCCTACGCCTTGCATGATAGCAATAAATAATTCGGTGAGCGGTAAGATTCCTGTAAAAGGCACACTAAAACGCTTCAACAAACTGAAACGTTTCAACTAATTATCTGCCTGCTGCATCGCCCCGCTCATTGGGGACAGGCTTACATGGGTGCTTTCACTCATTTGGGACAGACATCGATTTGTCATTTTGTCGTTTTGGGCATGTTTTTGTCGTTCATTGTATATAAATAGGTCACAGGCTCAGCATTTCGCGTTGCTTCTCTCCTTTTAGGTGTTGCCTGTACAGTTTTGAAAGGAGAGATTATGCCCCGATGCGCCCGCGCCGTTTCGCTCACCGGCTATTACCACGTCTATGACCGCGGCAATTCCAAACAGATTATTTTTGAAGATGACTCCGACCGCTATCGTTTCTTATCGGACATCTCGGACAGGTTTGCTTGCCATGACGTGGCGGTGTTGGCCTGGTGCCTTATGGACAACCACTTCCATTTGATGGTTGATGACCCATTTGACAACCTTTCAAAGGCAATGCAGTGCGCGCTGACGGCCTATGCCAAGTATTTCAATGGGAAAACCGGAAGAACGGGCCACCTGTTTGATAATCGCTATTCGCGGGTCGCGGTCGAGTCGGACACGCAGGCGGTGCAGTTGCTCGATTATATCCATCTCAATCCCGTGAAAGGTGCGCTCGACTCGCTTGATGCCTACCGCTGGTCAAGCTACAAGGCATACCAGCTGGGATACG
Organism: uncultured Collinsella sp.; assembly: GCA_905194675.1. GTDB lineage: Bacteria > Actinomycetota > Coriobacteriia > Coriobacteriales > Coriobacteriaceae > Collinsella. Next base: position 76,142 of record CAJJTG010000002.1, read on the forward strand.
ATCCCTTTGATATCTGCGATGCGGCCCCCATGCTCGATATTGTCGGGGGTTCCCGTCGCTATTGCGAGCATCTTAAGGAAGTTGCCGAGCGGATCTGGTCAGTTGAGATTCTTCCGCGTCGACGGATTCCCGACGAGGATGCCCTTACCGTCGCACACGAGGCCCTGCCGAGCATTGATCCTGCGCTGCTCAAGGCCCTGCCACGCCCCGAACGCGATGCCTGTCTGCTAAGGCTCAGGCGGGCCCATCTTACGGTCAAGCAAATTGCCCGTATCACCGGTATCGGCGCTACAAGCGTAACCAAGGCCACCACAGGCTGGAACGAGGCGGCCTGAGGTATGGATTGGGGCCGATCGATGCACTGTGAGCTTAGGAAAGCATTCATCTAAGTCTGTCCCCAATGAGTGCAAAAAAGGCGCCCTCCGTAGGGGAGGACGCCTTTGGTAAGTTCTATGTGAACGCGAGGTCTTTGACCCGGAGAGTCCGAGGTACTTGTTGGTAAGACCTTATTTAGGAGCGCGCAACCTTGCCGGACTTGAGGCAGGTGGAGCAAACGTTCATCTTGCGACGGTGACCATCGACGACGACGTAAACGCGCTGGATGTTGGGGCGGAACTTACGGTTGGTGACGCGGTGAGAGTGGCTGATGGAGCGACCGGCAACGGGGTGCTTACCGCAAACTTCGCAAACTTTGGACATAACTGACCCTCCTTGGGCGACAAACGAACATGTCGCGTTAACAAACAAGCCTGAACTATAGCACAGAAGCAGCTCCCTGTGCGTAATCTACACAGAGATATTCCTCTTTTGGCGATAGTGCTCACGCCACGGCCCTGGACGTAGATCCGATTTGCGTGCAGCAGAGGGAATTATGCCAGCTCGTGCGTGCGTTTTCAAGCTCGTCCCACAAATATATATAGGTTTATGGAGCGCCTGCGCCCGTTTACGGATTGTTCTGTATTTATGCTCGCAATTAAGCTCGAGGTTGGCTACACTATCCCTTGACCATTAAAGGGGTACGAGATACCCACATGGAATTACATAGCTGCCAAAGAGCAGCCCTTCCTGTGGGTGTCTGGTCCGCTTTAAGCGGTCGGGCATCTATTTTTTTGACTGTGTCAGCAGTCAAGACATGTGAGGAAGGAGATCGATGGGCACGACTTCCCCCAAGGCGGTCATCATGGACGAGACCGCCGTCAATCGAGCGATGACCCGCATCGCGCACGAGATTCTCGAGCGCAACGAGGGCTGTGAAGACCTCGCTCTGGTCGGCATCGTCACGCGCGGCGACCTTCTGGCAAAGAAGCTCGCCGAGGAGATCAAGGAGATCGAGGGCGTCGACGTTCCGCTCGGCAGCCTGGACATCAGCTTCTACCGCGATGACTATGCGACCAATTTCGCTCCCGCGATCCACGCTACCAACATTCCCTTCAGCGTCGACGGCAAGCGCGTCGTGCTGGTGGACGACATCCTGTATACGGGCCGTACTATCCGCGCCGCTCTGGATGCCGTCATGGACCTGGGCCGTCCGAGCCGCATCGAGCTGGCAGTTCTCGTTGACCGCGGTCACCGTGAGCTCCCCATCTCGCCGGACTTTGTCGGCAAGAACGTTCCCTCGTCGCATGAGGAGAACGTGCACCTATATATGAAGGAAGTCGACGGCCACACCGCCGTCGAGATTAACGACGTCGCGCCGGGTTCCCACGTGGGCTCCGCGCCGCTGGGAGGTGAGTAGTACCGTGGCGTTCAACCATAAGCACCTGATCGACATTACCGAGTACTCCGAAGAGGACATCAAGCTCATCCTCGAGACCGCCAAGGCGTTCTCTGAGGTCAACGAGCGTGCGATCAAGAAGGTCCCCACGCTCAAGGGCAAGACCATCGTCAACATGTTCAACGAGCCCTCGACGCGCACCCGCAGCTCCTTCGAGCTCGCCGAGAAGCGCCTTTCGGCCGACAGCCTCAACTTTGGCGGCTCCTCGACCTCCACGGTCAAGGGCGAGAGCCTCGTCGACACCGTCGAGACCCTCAACGCCTACAAGATTGATTGCATCGTCGTTCGCGATAAGCACGCCGGTGCTCCCTACATCGTCACGCAGAACTCGCCCGCGAGCGTCATCTGCGCCGGCGACGGCAAGCACAACCACCCCACGCAGGCCCTGCTCGACCTGTACACCATCTGGGAGCACAAGGGTGACTTCCACGGTCTGAAGGTCGCCGTCGTCGGCGATATCGCGCACTCCCGCGTGTGCGGCTCGCTGATCCCCGCACTTAAGATCATGGGCTGCGAGACCTACGCCGTCGCCCCCGGCACGCTGCTGCCGCCGGCGCCCGAGGTCCTGGGCTGCGACCACGTGACGAGCGACCTCGATTCGGTACTCCCCGAGCTGGACGTCGTCTACATGCTGCGCGTGCAGCAGGAGCGCCTCGAGGGCGCTCCGTTCCCGACCATTCGTGAGTACCACAAGCTCTTCGGCCTGACCAAGGACCGCGAGAAGCTCATGAAGCCCGACGCGATCATCTGTCACCCGGGCCCCATCAACCGCGGCGTCGAGTTCGACTCCTATATGGCCGACCACCCGCAACGCTCCGTCATCCTGGAGCAGGTCTACGCCGGTATCTGCGTGCGTATGGCTATCCTGTATCTGCTGCTTGGAGGTGCCGATAATGGCCTTGCTTCTTAAGAATGCCCACGTCGTCGACCCGTCCGTCGAGCTTGACGGTGTCGTTGACGTCCTGATTGACGGCGATAAGATCGCCGAGGTCGGCGAGAATCTCGCCGTCGAGGGAGCCGAGGTCCGCGACCTTTCCGGCAAATATCTCGTCCCCGGCCTGGTGGATATGCACGTTCACCTTCGCGAGCCCGGCTACGAGGTCAAAGAGGACATCGAGAGCGGCACCCGTGCAGCTGCCAAGGGCGGCTTTACCGGCGTGTGCGCCATGCCCAACACCGATCCCGTCACCGATAACGGCACCGTCGTGGAGTTCGTCAAGTCCCGCGCTGCCGAGGTCGGCCACTGCCGCGTCTATCCGTCGGGAGCCATGACCCGCGGTCTTAAGGGCGAGGCCATGTCCGAGATGGGCGATATGGTCGCCCACGGCGCCGTCGCCTTCACTGACGACGGTCGTGGCGTGCAGGGCGCCGGCATGCTCCGTCGCTGCATGGACTACGGCAAGATGTTCGGCAAGGTCTTTATGAGCCACTGCCAGGACGAGGACCTGGTCGGCCACGGCCAGATCAACGAGGGCAAGGTCTCGACCCGTCTGGCTCTCGAGGGCTGGCCGGCTGCCGGCGAGGAGCTCCAGATCGCCCGCGACATCGAGATCGCCAAGCTGACCGGTGCCAAGCTGCACATCCAGCACATCTCCACCGCCCATGGCCTGGAGCTCGTGCGTGCCGGTAAGGCAGCTGGCGTGCAGGTCACCTGCGAGGCCACGCCGCACCACATGTTCCTGACCGAGAACGACCTGGACGAGACCTACAACACCTCGCTCAAGGTCAACCCGCCGCTGCGTACCGACGAGGACGCCGAGGCTATCCGTCAGGGCGTCATCGACGGTACCGTCGACGCTATCGTCACCGATCACGCTCCCCATACTCCGTGGGAGAAGGCCCGCGAATTCGAGCTGGCGCCCTTCGGCATGATCGGCCTCGAGACCTCGCTGTCGCTCGTGCTCACCGAGCTGGTCAACACGGGCAAGATGAGCATGGGTCGCATGGTCGAGCTCATGGCCATCAAGCCTCGTGAGATCCTGGGCCTCGACCAGGTTCAGGTCAAGGCGGGCTCCGTTGCCGACCTGACTGTCTTCGACGCGTCTGCCACCTGGACGGTCGGCGAGGACGGCTACGAGTCGCGTGCCGAGAATTCCGGTTTTGCCGGCCGCACGCTCACCGGTCGTGCCACCGATGTGTTTGTCGGCGGCAAGCAGACGCTCGCCGACGGCTGCATCTGCTAGCATAGCCTTATCGCTTTTGTGCGCGGCGCCCTTGCGGTGCCGCGCTTTCTGTTCGCCTGAACCATGCAACCGCATGGGGGATTGGAGCGTCTATGCCCACACCTTCCACTGCACGCATGCACGACTTCGAGGTCGTCTCGAACAAGGAGATCGCCGAGGGCATCTTCTCGCTCGTAATCTCGGCCCCCAAGCTTGCAAGTGCGCTCAAGCCCGGTCAGTTTTTGAACATCGCCGTGCCCGGCGATGCCTCTTCGCTGCTTCGCGTGCCCCTGAGCTTCTATCGCGCCGACGCCCAGGCCGGCACCGTCGAGCTGTGGTACGCCGTCGTGGGCGACGACACCCGCCGTCTGTCGCAGATGGCCCCCGGTTCCACTTCTAACCTGCTGGGCCCTGGCGGCCGCGGCTGGCTTGTTCCCGAGGGCACCAGGAAGGCGCTGCTCGTTGCGGGCGGCATCGGTGTTCCGCCCGTGCTGTGCCTTGCCGGCATGCTCGTCGAGCAGGGTGTGGCCGTCGACGTGTGCCTGGGCTTTGGCACCGCGTCCAAGGCCGTGGGCGTCGATGAGTTCCGCGCGCTGGGAGCCACGGTCAACGTGTGCACCGACGACGGCTCGCTCGGCACGCACGGTTTTTGCACCGATCCTGCCGCTGAGCTGCTTGGCGAGGGCGGCTACGACTACGTCGCCAGCTGCGGCCCCGCTGTCATGATGAAGAAAGTCGCCGCCGCTGCCGCCGAGGCCGGTGCGTACTGCGAGGTGTCCCTCGAGCGCATGATGAGCTGTGGCTTTGGCGCCTGCAACACCTGCAATGTCGAGACGGTCGACGGTATGAAGGGTGCTTGCATGTGCGGCCCCGTGTTCGATGCTTCCAAGGTGGTGGTCTTCTAGTGGGTACCGTTAACATGGCCGTCGATTTCGGCGGCGTCAAGATGCAGAACCCCATCAACACCGCAGCCGGTACCTTTGGCTACGGTTGGCAGTTCCAGAACTTCTTTGATGTTTCCCAGCTGGGCGCCATCACCACCAAGGGTTGCGCTGCCGAGCCCTGGCCCGGCAACCCCGCGCCCCGCATGGCCGAGATTCCCGGCGGTATGATCAACTCCGTGGGCCTTCAGAACCCCGGCGTGGCCGCCTTTGCCCGCGAGTCCGGTCCGTGGCTCGAACAGCTGTCCAAGGACGGCTGCCAGGTCATCTGTCAGGTTGCCGGCCACTCCGTTGACGAGTTTGTCCGCGCGCTCGAGATGTATGTCGAGCTGTGTCCCTGGGCTGCCGGCTACGAGATCAACGTGAGCTGCCCTAATATCGCCGCCGGCGGTGCCGCCATGGGCTCCACGCCCGAGGGCGCCTCTTCCGTTATGGCTGCCTGCCGTAAGGTGACCGATAAGCCGCTGTTCGTAAAGATGGCTCCGGTTAATGTCGCCGAGATTGCCAAGGCTCTCGAGGCCGCCGGCGCCGACGGCCTTTCGGTCATCAATTCCATCCAGGGCATGGCCATTGACGTGCACACCCGCAAGTCCCGTGTTGCCAAGCCCAAGGGCGGCCTTTCGGGCCCGCTGTGCCACCACATCGCCGTTCGCATGGTCTGGGAGGTCGCTCAGGCCGTCGATATCCCCATCAACGGCGTCGGCGGTGTCATGACCGGCGAGGATGCTGCCGAGTTTATCCTGGCCGGCGCCACCTGCGTGTCGGTCGGTATGGCCAACTTTGTCGATCCGTGCGCTTCGATTAAGATCGCGCGCGAGCTCGAGGCTTGGGCAGAGTCCCAGGGCGTGAAGGATATCAACGAGCTGGTAGGTGCTTTCGAATGCTAGAGAATGATGCCCGCGACCGTGTTATCGTCGCCCTCGACTGCGATCGTGAGCGTGCGCTCGAGCTCGCCCATGAGCTTTCGGGCCACGCCGTCTGGCTCAAGGTGGGCATGACGCTCTATTACGCCGAGGGTCCCGAGATCGTCAAGACGTTCAAGGACTTGGGCTTCAAGGTCTTCCTCGACCTTAAGTTCCATGACATTCCGCATCAGGTGCGCGGTGCCGCCCGTTCGGCCTCGCTTGCCGGTGCCGACCTGCTCTCGGTCCACGGCTTGGGTTCGGGCGCTATGCTCGCCGCGTGCCGTGAGGGTGCCGAGGAGGCGCGCGAGGACCGCGCCAAGCTCGTCGCCATTACCGTGCTCACGAGTATGAATCAGGATGCCTTGAGCGAGATCGGCGTCGAGTCTCCCGTGGCCGAGGAAGCCGCCCGTCTGGCAAAGCTTGCCCAGACCAACGGCATCGACGGCATCGTGTGCTCGCCGATGGAGGCTCACGACATGCGTGAGCTGCTGGGTCCTGATGCCCTGATCGTGACTCCGGGTGTGCGTCCGGTGGGTGCCGCCCTTGGTGACCAGTCCCGCGTGGCGACGCCTTCCCAGGCTATCGAGCGTGGCGCAAGCCACATTGTGGTGGGCCGTCCCATCACCGGTGCCGACGATCCGGTTGCCGCCTTTGACGCCATCGTCGCCGAGCTGGTCGAAAACGTCGCGTAAAAGATTCCCCTAAGTCACCACTTTTGGGTCTCATTAGCACAAAATAGCCCCTGTGCCTGCGTAAACTTTCCCATCCTTTGTGTGGAATCGCAGGTCAGGGGCTTAACTTTGGGCGCAGTATATTGCACTTTTTGCGGGTATCGTCTAACCTATGGAGCCGCGATTAGGCATTTTGTACGTTCTACGTGCTAAAATGCCAATTATTGAATCAGATATAACCCAACTATTTGGAGGTACGAATGGCACTCCCTCAGCTTACCGACGAGCAGCGCAAGCAGGCTCTTGAGAAGGCTGCCGCCGCACGTCACGCCCGCGCTGAGCTTCGCGAGCAGATCAAGAAGGGCGAGAAGTCCCTCGAGTCCGTGCTCAACTCCGATGACCCCATCGCTTCCCGCATGAAGGTTTCCACCCTCATCGAGTCTCTCCCTGGTTATGGCAAGGCCAAGGCCGCCAAGATCATGGAGGAGCTCGGTATCTCCGCTACTCGTCGCGTCCAGGGCCTCGGCGTCCGTCAGCGCGAGCAGCTCCTCGAGCAGCTGACCAAATAAGTGAGCGCTCAGGATTCCAAGCTCTTTGTGATTTCTGGACCGTCAGGCGCAGGCAAGGGTACGCTCGTCACTCGTGTGCGCGAGCGCCGCTCGAACCTGGGTCTGACGGTTTCGGCTACCACGCGAGCACCACGCAAAGGTGAGGTCGACGGCGTCAACTACTTTTTTCTGACGCGCGAGGAGTTCGACCGCCGCGTGGCAAACGGTGAGTTTGTTGAGTGGGCCGAGGTCCACGGTAACTGCTACGGCACGTTGGTGAGCGAGGTCACATCCAAGCTCGCCTCGGGCTCGTCTCTGATTTTGGAGATCGATGTCCAGGGCGCCCTGCAGGTGAAGGAGCGTTTCCCCGAGGCCGTGCTGATCTTTATCAAGCCGCCTTCGCTTGAGGTGCTCCGCGAGCGTCTAGTCGGTCGCGGTACCGAGACGCCCGAGACGATTGAGCTGCGTATGGCAAACGCCGCCGATGAGCTTGCCCTTGCCGACCGCTACGACGACGTCGTGGTGAATGACGATCTCGACCGCGCGACCGATGAGCTCGTTCGCGTTCTCGATATGCATGAAAGGATCTGAGGTCCGTGTCCGTTGTAAAGCCTTGCATTGACGATCTTCTGGAGAAGACCGATCACAACCGCTTCCTGCTCGCTTCGCTTGCCTCCAAGCGCGCCTGCGACATCAATAGCATGCTGCGTGGCCAGCACAACCGCGTGCTTGCCGTCCAGGATGTCGATGACATCACCATCGGGCTTTCCGGTGCCGATACCATCTCGATGGCTATGGACGAGATTGTCGACGGCGACATCTCTTACGACGAGGCCCGTTACGAGAAGGCGCTCGGCCACAAGGTTGCTGAAGCCTAAATGGCGGCTCGCGTCTGCCTAGTCCACTATCACGAGGTTGGGCTGAAGGGCAAGAACCGCGCACATTTTGAGCATATCCTCATGGATAACATCAAGGCGGCCTTGGCCGCCTTTTCCGTGAACGCCGTGTCTCGAATTTCCGGTTATATCCTCGTGACCTTTAACGAGCATCAGGCCGACGAGGCGGCGCGTGTCATTCGCACCGTCCCCGGCGTTGCCCGTGTGTCTATGGCGTATCACACCAACCGCGACCCGCAGGAGTACTGCGCCGCCGCCGTGAAGGCACTGCGCGAGTTTGGTTCCTTCGATTCGTTTAAGGTGCACGCCAAGCGCTCCAATACCGACTATGAGCTCACCTCGATCGATATTAATCGTCAGGTGGGCGAGGTACTGTGTGAGGCCTTCCCCGATAAAAAGGTTCAAATGCACGACCCCGATGTGATGGTGCACGTACTGGTGGTCCAGGGTAGCGTTTATGTGTACGCGCGCTCCGAGCGCGGCGTGGGCGGTCTGCCGGTGGGTTCTGCCGGCAAGGTCGTGACGCTGCTGTCGTCGGGTATCGATTCTCCGGTGGCGACCTGGATGCTCGCGCGTCGCGGCGCGGTGTGCGTGCCGGTGCATTTCTCCGGTCGTCCGCAGACGCCTGATACGAGCGAGTATTTGGTGCAGGACATCATCCGTGCGCTTGAGCCGGGTGTCCAGATCGGCCGCCTGTACGTGGTGCCGTTTGGCGACTGCCAGCGTGAGATTTCGGTCACCTGCCCCAGCAACCTGCGTGTGATCATGTATCGTCGCATTATGTATTCGGTTGCCGAGCGCATTGCGCGCATCGAGGGCGCCAAGGCCATCGTTACGGGCGAATCGCTTGGGCAGGTTGCCTCCCAAACGCTTGAGAACATCATGGCCGTCAACGAGGCCGTGAAGATCCCCGTGTTCCGTCCTCTCATCGGTTCGGACAAGCAGGAGATCATCGCGCGTGCTGAGGAGATCGGTACGTTCGATATCTCGACTGAGGCCGCTCCCGACTGCTGCACGCTGTTTATGCCGCGCCGACCCGAGACGCACGCTAAACTCGATGCCGTGCATGAGGCCTGGGAGTTGTTCGATCATGAGGAGATGATTGAGCGCCTGCTCAAGCAGACCGAGTACATCGACTTCGAGAGCAACACGTATAAGGCCCCTAAGACCTTAAAGCGCAAACATTCGGAGCTTGCTCCGCGTGAGATTTACCAAGATCACGAGTAAATTTGTGCATAGACCGACGATGCGCCTGCATCGTCGGTCTTTTGCTATCTGGGCATTTTGCGACTAAGTGTTCATTTGCTGACGTGTGGCTGAATAAATGGACAGATTTGTGCAAGGTTTTGGTCGGCTTTTGGTTTGACCGCGATAACCGGTTTTGAAGCATGGCTGTTGCAGGGCTCCTTTCCTGACACGATGGTGTTGGGAGGTTTTGCTATGGCGCAGCGCGAACAACACGAACGAGTCAAACGGATGGACCGCTTGGCTGACAAGCTGCTCGGTCATAGGGCAGTGGTGATGGCGATACTGGTCGTCATTGCGATGGCGAGTGGACTGGCGATGGCGAACCTTGGCGGCGGTGCCGGTGGCGTGTCGTTTGAGCGCACTGACGGTTTGGGCTCGTTGGTGGAGCCGGAATCCGGTGATGCCTCGAGCGGAAAGACATCCGAAGGTTCTTCGACTAAGGCTTCTGCCGCGGCAGAGGTCTATGTCGATGTCGATGGCGCCGTGGTGTCGCCCGGTGTATATCGTCTCAAGGACGGCGCGCGGGTGGCTCAGGCGATTGATGCCGCCGGCGGGCTGGCGCCAGAGGCAGACGTTACGGGGCTCAATCGGGCATCTAAGGTCGTCGATGGACAGAAGATTCATGTTCCAACGGTAGGGGAGCAGCAGGCGTCCATTGCGGAAGCCGGTGTTGATGGTGGGGCTTCCGCAGCATCGGGCGTGAGTAGCGCAACAGGCCTAGTAAACATCAATACGGCAAGCGCGGCAGAGCTGCAGACGCTTTCGGGCATCGGTCCCTCCATGGCCCAGTCGATTATCGATGAGCGGACAAAGAACGGTGCTTTTGCCTCGGTTGACGATCTGATGCGTGTGTCGGGAATCGGCGAGAAGAAGCTTGCCAAAATCAAAGATTGCATCTGCGTATGAGTGCGACCGAGCGCGAGCATGTGATGCCTCCGCGGCCCCTGATGCCGTGGACGATGGCTCTGTGTGCCGGCATGTGCGTGGGCTGCGCCCTGGTGCTTAACGTGGCCACTGATGCGCTACTGGGGGAGCAGGCGCCAGCGTTCGGGCCGCTATGGGCCATTCCCGTTGCGGCGGCGATATTCGTTGTGCTGGCTCAATCTTGTGCGCGGCTTGCCCCTTTGAAGCGGTGGCTGTATGCCGTGTCCGTCGGTCTCGTGGCGGGAGCGGTCGTCTCGGCGTGGTGGGCTGTGGGTGCGCTCAGCGCTTCGAAGGCGCTCGACGGTCGAGCGGCAAGCGGTCTCGAGTTTGTCGTGCAGGGTGATCCATCCATAAACGACGACGTGTATTCCTATACCTGCGAGGCACGCGCGGACGGTAAGAACTTGGCAACGGTTCGCCTATCGTGTGATCGTGAGCTCAAGGTCGGGGCGCACGTGCGTGTTATCGGTCGCGTTTCACGTTTTGAGAACGATGCGTATGGACGATCGCGCGTGCTCCGAGGCGAGGTGCGCAAGGTTAAAGCCGTTCGGATTGTGTCGGTCGATGAGGGCTCTCCGGGGCCGCTGCTTCGGCTGCGAAATGGGCTGCTTGTGTCCATTGCGCCTGCGACCGAACCGGCGCGTGCGCTCATAGCCGGTGTCGTCTGCGGTCGTTCGGCCGAGCTGCGCGCCCAGCCGGCGGGCGACTGGTTTTCGGTGACGGGAACGGCGCATCTTATCGCCGTCTCGGGCAGCCATTTGGCTATCGTGGGGTTTTTAATCGAGGGTTTATTGCAAAAGACTCGGTGCTCACGTGGTCTTCAGCGGGCGATACTGGCGATAACGCTTGTGGGCTACGCTACCTTTACGGGCGCGTCTCCCTCTGCCGTGCGCGCGTGCTGCATGGTGTTCGCGACGCTTGTCGTAAACGGCGCGGGGCGTCGCCGGCACGGTGCATCGGCACTCTTCGTAACCATGTCCATCTTTGTTCTACTGCGGCCGACGGTGCTGTTCGAGATGGGCTTTCAGCTTTCATGTGCCAGCGTCTTTGCCATCCTGTGCTTTTGCCCCTATGCGACCTGCGCTTTGGGTGAGCTGGGTGTGCCATCGGGCATTGCCAGCATGCTTTCCGTCACGCTGTGCTCGCAGTTGGCGACGCTCCCCATTACCATTCCTGCCTTCGGTACGTTCTCGCTCATTGCTCCGCTGGCAAATGCGGTCATCGGTCCGGTGGTGAGCGTACTGCTTGCTGTGTCGATCGTGCTGGTTCCCTTTTCGCTCGTGGCACCGTTGCGGACTTGGGTGCTCGCTGTGCCCATGATTGCCGCCCGTTGCGCGCTATTCTTCGAGCAGCTGTTTGCCGCCGTGCCGGGTGCATCCGTGAGTGTGCCGCCCGATAGCATGTGGATTTACCTAGTGCCGTGTTTGCTGGCGGCTCTGCTGGTCAGGTGGCCGCGTCCCCGTGCACGTCCTATGGCGGTGGGGCTTGCATGCCTGATGCTCTTGGCTGCGATTCCGTACGTCTATTGGGATCGATTCGCTCCGCCTTCGGTGACGGTGCTCGATGTGGGCCAGGCCGATGCGATTCTTATCCGCCAAGGCGGCGCAGTAGCTCTCGTCGACTGCGGGCTCGACGAGCGTGTGGTTGCGGCGTTGGTTCGCAATAACGTGCACCATATCGATGCCGTTTTTGTGACGCATTGGGATGAGGACCACTGGGGTGGTTTGCCTGCCGTGCTCGAACAGTTTTCGGTCGGAACGATTGCCGTGGCGGCGGATGCGCTGGAGGATGCTCCTGCCGAGGTATTGAACCGACCTGGCGTGGAGTATCGGCAGGTGCGCCGTGGGGATACGGTCGACATCGGCTCATTTTGCGCCCGCGTGATGTGGCCATTCGAGTTCGTGGATGGCGAGGGAAATGAGGACTCGCTTGTCCTGCTGCTCTCTTATGTTCAGGAAGGCAAGGGCCTGCGAATACTTCTCACCGGTGATGCCGAGCTCGACCAAGAGCGGGAATTCGTGCAGGAGGTGGGGGATATCGATGTCCTTAAACTTGGGCATCACGGCTCCAAGGTTTCAGTCGATGGCGAGTTGCTGGACGTCCTGAAGCCCGAGCTTTCCCTCGCAAGCGCCGGTGAGGGGAATCGATACGGCCATCCGTCCGATGCCTGCATCGATGCCGTTAAGGAAGCGGGCGGCGTTTTCGCGTGCACTATCGAACACGGCGACATTACCGTCACACCGACTGCGAATGGCTTTGCGATGCGATGCCAGCGACCGTGACGACGTCGTTGGCGTGTGGTGGGCCCCTGGGCTAGAATGGCACGGAACGAATACGAAGGCCTGCGGGAGGGGAGCGCAATGTCCGAAACCGGTTTGCTGCCGGCATATCTGATTGTCGGTACCGACGGAGTTAAGCGCGACCACGCCGTCTCGCGTATGAAAGCGCGTCTGGAAAAATCGGGTATGGTCGAGTTCAACCTCGACGAGCGAGACATGACCAAGGACCCCGATATCGAGTCCATTATCGGATCGCTTAACACCTTTCCGATGGGCAGCGAGTTTCGTCTGGTAATCCTCGATGGCTGCTCAAAGCTCGCCAAGGCGGTCTCGGAGCCGCTCGTTGGGTATCTGGCGAGTCCCAGCCCAACAACGGTCTGCCTCATCATCGCCGACTCACTTGCCAAGAATACGCGCCTGTATAAGGCAATCGCCAAGATCGACAAGAAGGCTATCGTCGATTGCTCGGGTACCAAGCGCTGGGAACTGCCGCGCCGTGTTCAGCAGATGGCGACGCAGCGCGGTAAGTCGATTTCGACGGCGGCCGCCGAGGAGCTCGTCTCGCGTTCGGGTGAAAACACGCGCATGCTCGATAACGACTTGGCTAAGCTTGCCCAGATGGTCGAGTCGCCTCAGATTGAACTTGCCGATGTTGAGCGCTGGATTGTTCGTACGGCCGAGGTTCAACCCTGGGACTTCCTCAACGCCGTCTCGGCTCGCGATATGCGGCGTTCGCTCGAGCTCTTTAAGCTCCTGCCCTCCAAGAGCTACGTGTGGACTTACACATTGCTGTGCGGTCGCATTCGCGAGCTTATCGTCGCCAAGGCGCTCGACGCGCGTGGGCAGGGTCGCGAGCTGGCCGCAACGCTCAAGCTCCAGTCCTGGCAGGTCAAGAATCACCTTACCTGGGCGCGTCGTTTTTCGATGACCGAGCTCATCGCAGCGCTCGAGGGTGCGGTCGATGTGGAGCTCGCGCTCAAGGGTTCGGCCGATTCTGAGACCGCGCTTTTGCTCTGGATTACGAACATCTTGAGAAAATCGTGATGATACCTGCCTATTTGACAAATTCGTTCTATCCCTTTGAGAGGGAGCGTGCTATAGTAGGCGCTTGCATGACCTCACCGTGTCTCAGAGGTGTCATACATTTTTTGCAAGGAACTCGAAAGGAACTCCAGAAGTGGCAAACATCAAGTCTCAGAAGAAGCGTATCCGCACCAATGAGGCAGCTCGCATGCGTAACAAGGCTGTCAAGTCCGAGCTCAAGACGCTGACCAAGCACGTCCAGTCCGCCGTCGCCGAGGGTGACGCCGAGAAGGCCCAGGCTGCACTCAAGACCGTCACCAAGCGTCTCGACATGGCTGCCGCCAAGCATGTTATCCACAAGAACCAGGCTTCCAACCGCAAGTCCGGTCTTGCCAAGCTCGTGAACAGCATCAACGCCTAAGTTGTAAATATCACACCACACAGATTACGCGCATAAATGGAGCCTGTTTTATGGAGCAGGCTCCATTTTTTGTATCGCTCGGGTAAGATAGTCCGCATGAATACTTCAATTGACATTTCCCACATCCGCAACTTTTCAATTGTTGCGCACATCGACCATGGCAAGTCCACGATCAGTGACCGCATCCTCGAGCTCACCCATACCGTTGACGAGCGCGACATGGAGTCGCAGCTGCTCGACACTATGGATATCGAGCGCGAGCGCGGCATCACGATCAAGTCCAATGCCGTTCGCGTGTCCTATGACGCCGATGATGGCGAGACGTATCAGTTCAACCTGATCGATACGCCGGGCCACGTTGACTTTACCTACGAGGTCTCGCGTTCGCTGGCCGCCTGCGAGGGCGCGGTGCTCGTCGTCGATGCCACCCAGGGTGTCGAGGCGCAGACCGTCTCCAATGCGACGCTCGCCATGAACGCCAATTTGGACATTGTGCCGGCCATCAACAAGATCGACCTGCCCTCGGCCCATCCCGATGAGGTCAAGACCGAGATCGAGGATGACTTGGCGATCCCTGCCGATGATGCCGTGTGTGTCTCGGGCAAGACCGGCGAGGGCATCCACGATCTGCTGGAGTCCATTGTCTTTTTGATCTCTCCGCCCAAGGGCGATGCGAACGCGCCGCTCAAGGCACTCATCCTGGATTCGTACTTCGACGAGTATCGTGGTGTCGTCGCCACGGTGCGCATCTTTGACGGTTCCATCAAAAAGGGCGATACCCTGCGCATGATGCAGGCAAAGGGCGACTTTTTGGTCGATGGCGTGGGCGTCAAGCGTCCCGCCGAGACTCCGGTCGATGCGCTGACGGTCGGCGAGGTGGGCTACGTGGTCACGGGCCTGAAGGACCCCGAGGCCGTGCGCGTGGGCGATACCCTCACGTGGGCGTCGAATCCCTGCCCCGAGCCGCTTCCCGGCTACCGCGAGGCTAAGCCCATGGTCTATACGGGCCTGTTCCCGATCGATAACAAGGACTACGAGAACCTGCGTGACGCGCTCGATAAGCTGCACGTCAACGACCCGTCGTTGGTGTGGGAGCCCGAGACCTCGGTGGCGCTCGGCTTTGGCTTCCGCGTGGGCTTCCTGGGCCTGCTGCACATGGAAGTCGTTAAGGAACGCCTGGAGCGCGAGTTCAACTTGGACCTCATTGCCACGAGTCCCTCGGTCGACTATCACGTCTACAAGACCGACGGCGAGATGATCGATGTCCGCAGCCCGCAGGACCTTCCCGAGGCCACGCGCATCGAGCGCATTGAGGAGCCCTACCTCAAGGCCAAGATTATCTGCCCGCCCGAGTATACGGGTGCCGTCATGCAGCTCGCTATCGAGCACCGCGGCGTCACGACCGACATGATCCATCTCACGAGCAAATCGGTCGAGATGCGCTTTGACATGCCGCTTGCCGAGCTCATCCTGGACTTCTTTGACCAACTCAAGAGCCGCACCAAGGGCTATGCCTCGCTCGATTATGAGTTCAATGAGTATCGTCCCTCTGAGCTCGTCAAGCTCGATATCCTGCTTTCGGGCGACGAGGTGGACGCGCTGTCCTTTATCGTGCACAAGGATAAGGCCTATGGCCTGGCACGCGGTCTGTGCGACAAGCTCAAGGAAATCATTCCGCGCCAGCTGTTTGAGGTGCCTATTCAGGGCGCTATCGGCAACAAGATTATCGCCCGCTCCACCGTCAAGGCGCGTCGCAAGGACGTGCTTGCCAAGTGCTACGGCGGCGATATCTCGCGTAAGCGCAAGCTGCTCGAGAAGCAGAAAGAGGGCAAGAAGCGCATGAAGGCCATCGGCTCGGTTGAGGTCCCGCAGGAGGCCTTTATGGCGATCCTCAAGGTGGACGAGTAGGCCCATGGCGCTTTCTGAATACAGTACGCGGCTGCTGGGTGCCTATGCCGAGCAGCCGTTCCTTATGGCTCCCATGGCGGGCGTAACCGACCCCGCCTATCGCATCATGTGCCGTCGCCGTGGTGCCAATCTTGCCTATAGCGAGATGGTGAGCGTGGCAGGCCTTGCCTATGCCAGCAATAAGACGTGGCGTCTGGTGCTGCCGGCCGACGAGGAGCAGCAAATCTGCGTGCAGCTCTTTGGTTCCAAGCCCGATCAGTTTGCGAGTGCCGTCGCTGCCGTCGAGGAACGTGTGGGCGATCGCCTGTCTTTGATTGATATCAACATGGCCTGCCCAGCTCGCAAGGTCGTCACCAAGGGCGAGGGCTCGGCGCTTATGCGCACGCCCGAGCTGGCAGAGAAGATCGTCGAGGCAGCGGTGGGCGCGGCGCACGTGCCCGTGACCGTAAAGATCCGTAAGGGCTTTTACGCCGAAGATCGCAATGCCGCGACGTTTGCCCAGATGCTCGAGGGGGCAGGTGCATCTGCGGTGGCGGTGCATGGCCGCTGCGCCACACAACTCTATACGGGTCAGGCCGATTGGTCGGTCGTCGATGAGGTGGCCGACGCCGTCGAGATTCCCGTTATCGGTTCGGGCGACGTGTTCTCGGCCGAGGATGCGGCGGAGCGTCTGCGCAGCTCGGGTGCCAGCGCCGTGTTTATCGCGCGCGGTATCTATGGCAATCCCTGGGTGTTCGGCGATGCCCGTGCCCTTGCACTCGACGCTACGCCGGTGCCCTCTCGCTCCTCACGCGAGCGCCTGGATGCCCTGCGCGAGCACCTGACGCTCACGCACGAGCTGCTGCCGCTTATGTCGCGTGCCCGCACGTACGCAAGCTGGTATCTCAAGGGCATGCCCCATGCTGCCGCCTGGCGCGCCCAAGTGGTGCGCTGTTCCACATATGAGGAGTTCATGGCATTGGTCGATGATATCGAGCGCGATGTGGTGGCCTGCGAGGCCGCACTTGCCGCCGGCGAGTCGGTGCCCGCTCATCCGCTGGAGGCCTAACGGTGGCCGTTACCGCGCTGTACGTGCATGTGCCGTTTTGCGCTCAAAAGTGCCGGTACTGCGATTTTGACTCGCGCAGTTTTGCTCCGCGCGACCTGAGTGCTGCACTCGATGCCTATTTTGAGCAGTTGTATGCGCGCCTCGATGCCTTTGGCGACGCCGGGGCGCTTGCACAGATCCGCACCGTCTATGTTGGCGGCGGCACGCCGTCGCTGGCGGGGGAGCGCCTGGTGGAGCTGGCGCGGCGTATTCGTGCGTGGTGCGCTCCCGTTGAGTTTACCTGCGAGGCCAATCCCGAGTCGCTGACCGCCGAGCTCGCTACTGCACTTGTCAAGGTTGGTGTCACACGCGTCTCTCTGGGCGTGCAAACGCTCGATAACACCGAACTTACTGCCATCGGCCGTATTCACGATGCCGATCGGGCGCTCGCCGCCATCGCGACGGTGAAGGACGCTGGCCTCGATGTGTCGTGCGACCTCATGTGCGGACTTCCCGTGCAGACCGCAGCGAGTTGGAAGCGCACGCTCGATGGCGTGCTGGCGGCGGCTCCGCATCATGTGTCGGTCTACCCGCTCACGCTCGAGGAGGGCACGCCGCTCTACCGTATGGCGTGTCGCGACGAGTCGCTCGAGCCCGACGAGGATTTTCAGGCTGCATGTATGGACGCGGCGCGTGAGCGCCTGGGTGCGGCCGGTTATCACCCGTATGAGGTGGCAAGCTACGCGCTCGACGGCCATGAGTGCGTCCACAACATTGCCTATTGGTCTGGACAGGGCTATCTGGGCTTGGGTCGCTCTGCCGCCGGTATGCTCGATGCCGAGGATTTCGACCGTCTTGCAGGTTTGTTCCCCGGCGCGTCTTCTCGAGGCGATGCGTACCGCGTGCGTCTAGTGCAACGTGACGATGACGCGACGGCGTTCGAGGCCGAATATCTGTCGCAGCGTGAGGCTGCTGCTGAAGACCTGATGCTCGCTTGTCGCATGACGCGCGGTGTTGCGTCCGATCTGTTGGTTCGCGCGGCAAGCGTGATCGCTGCAGACGAGCTGGCGGCGGCCTGCGACCGTGCGCTCGAGTTGGGCCTTGCTACTTGGGTGCCCGAGACGCTCGGGGTCCATGAGGGACCCTTCACTTCGGCAGATGTCGTCGCGGGCCGCGTTCGCGCTCGTCTGGCTCCGACCCACCTGGGCTGGCTCGATGGAAATGTTCTGTTCGAGCTGTTTTGGGATCTAGCTTAGGCCGCTCGGGTAGAATTACCGGAATATATACGCTGCTGTGAGCAGGAGGTTGCCGCGCATGGCGACGATGAACGAAAAAGATTACTACGAGATTCTGGGTGTCTCCAAGGACGCCACCTCGCGTGATATTCAAAAGGCCTTTCAGCAAAAGGCCCGCAAGCTCCATCCGGACGTCAACAAAGAGCCGGACGCCGAGGAAAAGTTCAAAGAGGCTTCCGAGGCCTACGCCGTGCTTTCGGATGAGCAAAAACGTGCGCGCTACGACGCCATGCGTTCTGGCAATCCCTTTGCCGGTGCTCCTACGGCTTCGCCCTATGGTGGCGGCTACGCCGGCAGCACGGGTTATGGCAATCCTTTTGAGGGCGGTTTTCCCTTTGGTGGCGCCTGGGGCCAGCAGCGTCGTGGGCAGGCTGCCTACAATCCCGAGAACGGCGCCAATGTGGTCGTCGATATTAAGCTCGACGCCAAGGAGGCCAAGGGCGGTGCCCGCAAGACCGTCCGCTATACGCGCTTCGATACCTGTGGTCACTGTGGCGGCTCGGGTTCTGTCTCCTCCGAGCATGCCCATACCTGCCCGAGCTGCGGTGGCCGCGGGCACATCGACGTCGACTTGTCCTTCCTGTTTGGTGCGGGCACGTTCCAGTCTGTCTGCCCCGAGTGCGGCGGTTCCGGTAAGGTCGTGGCCGACCCCTGCCCTGATTGCGGAGGCAGCGGTCGTACTCGCGTAACCTCCGAGCAGACGATTGAGTTTCCTGCCGGCACGCACGATGGCGACGAGGTCCGCATTAGCGGCATGGGTCACGCCGGCACTAACGGTGCCGCTGGCGGTGATCTAGTCGGCCGTGCCCATGTCGAGGCCGAGCGCTTGGAAGGCAAAGCTCGTACCGGTTTTTACCTGATGGGCATCGTGGCGCCGTTTTTGGTACTCTCGGCCATCTCGGGCGTGTTCTCGGCCTTTGCCGTGATGTGCTTTATTCCGTTTACCATGGGCCTGTTCATGGTGCTTTCGGACGGCGTGCTTCATCGCAGCCTGCTGTGGTGGAAGCGCGGTGCGATGCAGTTTGCCAACGGTTTTGCCAATGGCTTCATGTTCGCGCTCGTGTCGGTTTGGTTCGCGAGCTGCTCGCAACGGGCCATGCTTTCGCCTTACGGAATGCAATAACATCAAACCCTCTGTTTGCGGTCGGCCCAGCTTGGGTATAGGACGCACTGTGACAATAATGAAAGTCGGAAGGATTCGGTCGTGTCGGAAAATAGGGATTACTACGAGGTACTTGGCGTCGACAAGGATGCCGACGCGCGGACGATTAAGCGCGCGTTTCTAAAGAAGGCCCGTACCGTACACCCGGACGTTTCGGACGACCCCGAGGCCGAGGCCAAGTTCAAGGAGCTCAACGAGGCCTATTCCGTTCTTTCCGATGAGCAGAAGCGTGCTAACTACGACCGTTACGGCACTGCCGACGGCCCTGGTGGTTCGGGCTACGTCGATATCAACGATATCTTTGGTGGTATGGGCATGGACGACTTGTTCTCGTCGTTTTTTGGCGGCGGTGCCGGCGGTGGCGCCCGCAGCCGTCGCGAGCGTCGTCGCGGTCGTGACATGGCCATCTCGCTTTCGGTGACGCTCGAGGAGGCGGCGCTCGGCTGCAAAAAGACAATCAGCTATGACCGCCTTGCTCCTTGCGAGGACTGCAATGGCACCGGTAGGGCAGAGGGCGCACAGGAAAAGCAGTGCGGCCGCTGCCACGGTACGGGCTACGTCACGACGGTTCAGCGATCGTTTTTGGGCCAGGTTCAGTCTTCCTCGCCTTGCCCCGACTGCCATGGCGAGGGCACGGTTATCGACCATCCCTGCGAGACCTGCGATGGTCAGGGCCGCACGCCTTCGCATGAAAAGATTGACATCGATATTCCCGCCGGCGTTTCGACCGGTCGACAGCTGCGTGTGAGCGGCTTTGGCGAGGCCGGTCTTCGCGGCGAGCCTTCGGGCGACTTGATTGTCAACGTGCGCGTTGCCGACCATGAGCGCTTTAAGCGCAACGGTGACGACCTGTACCTGGTGAGCGATATCTCGATTGCGCAGGCTGCGCTCGGCTGCGAGATCGAGGTAGAGGGCATTATGCCCGACGAGGTCGTTAAGGTGACGGTTCCCGCCGGCGCCCAGTACGGTGACACCGTGAGCGTCAATAATTACGGCATGCCGCGCATTGGCGGTGGCGGTTCGCGTGGCCGCTTGATCGTGCAACTGCGCGTGGTCGTTCCCACCAATCTTTCCAATAAGCAGCGCGAGCTGCTCCGCGCTTTTGCCGATGAGATGGGCGACGATGTCGCTTCCGGTAAGAAGTCGGTGACCGACCGTATCAAGAGTGCCCTCGACGATATCCTCGATTAAGGAGCCCGCGTGCTCGCACCCCATATTTCCGTCGTCAACCTCGGCTGCCGTGTCAACCGGGTTGAGTCTGACCGTATCACTGCCGATCTTATGCGCCTGGGCTTTGCTATGGTGGAGCCCCAGGATGCCGATCTGATCGTCATTAACACCTGTGCCGTTACGGGCGAGGCCGAGGCCAAGACCCGTAAGGCCGTCCGCCATGCGCTGGCCCATCAAAACGAGCCCTATGTGGTCGTGACCGGCTGCGTGGTCAACCTGCATCCCGAGGAGCTGCTGGAGCTCTCCGACCGCGTGATCGCCGAGCCGTCCAAGATCGATGTCGCCGAACGTGTCTGCGAGGTGCTGGGCGTTGAGTCCGATAGCGTTCCCGCCTGCAGCGATGGCGAGGTGGTCGATGCGCTCGGTCGCTCTCGCCTGGGCGTGAAGATTCAGGACGGCTGCAACCACCGCTGCACCTATTGCATTGTGTGGAAGGCACGCGGCCCCGAGCGCTCCGTGCCCGTCGAGTCCGTGCTCGAGCAAGTTCGCGAGGCTCAGGAGGCTGGCGTGCCCGAGGTGGTGCTGACCGGTGTGAACCTGGGCGCCTACGATGGCAAGAGCGCGACTGACGAGCATGTCGAAATCGATGAGCTGCTCGAGGCCATCATGGAGCGCACGTCTATTCCGCATGTGCGCATTTCCTCGGTTGAGCCCATGGATATCTCTGAGCGCCTGCTTAAGGTTATGGCGCGCTACCCGCAGCGTATCGCCCCGTTTTTGCACCTGCCCGTGCAGTCTGGCTGTACGGCGACCCTGCATCGCATGGGCCGTCCCTACAGCGCCGAGGCGTTTGAGGATACGGTGCGCATGATTCGCGCCAACTTGCCTCAGGCGTCCCTTTCGTGCGACGTCATCGTCGGTTTTCCCGGTGAGACGGATGAGGAGTTCGAGGAGTCGCTGGCGTTGTGCCGTCGCGTGGGCTTTTCGCGCATGCATGTGTTCCGCTACAGTAAGCGTCCCGGCACCCTCGCCGCCGACATGCCCGACCAGGTGCCGCCCGAGGTTATGGCCGAGCGCAGCCGCCGCATGCGTGCGGCTGCTCAGGAGCTCGCCATTGCCGACGCTCGTCGTCGCGTGGGATCCGTTGAGCGCGCCGTGCTCGAGTATGGTGACAACCTGACACTCGGCTCGTTCCATCATGCCCGTCTTGACGATACCTGTGGACTTACAGCCCCGTGCCTGCTCGATGTTGCTATCATCGGAGTCGATGATTCCGGCTTGGTCCATGCGCGCAGGGAGGTTCATGGAAGCCTCGAAGATTAGACTTACCGTTCCCGAGGGGATTGATCCCTCGCGCGTTTTGGGCGCCGGCGACGGCGTCCTTCGTGCGCTCGAGAGCTTGGTTCGCGCCCATGTGGTCGCCCGTGGCGATAGCATCGCCGTGAGCGGTGATCCGGAAGAGGTCGAACTCGTGGCGCGTTTTTTCGAACACGCTTTTCGCGAGGCGGCCGCCGGGCGCACGCTGTCTGCCGACGATGTCTCTCGCTGCCTGGCCGTCTTGCGCGACGGTGAGCACGAGGCTACGTCGCTTCGCGATGACGTGCTGCTTTCGTATCGCGGCCGTGCCATTCGCCCCAAGACGCTCGGCCAAAAGCGCTATGTGGATGCCATCCGCACGCATACCATCACGTTTGGCCTGGGTCCTGCCGGCACCGGTAAGACCTATCTGGCCATGGCGCTTGCTGTTGCCGCGCTCAAACGTCATGAGGTGGGCCGTTTGATCTTGACGCGTCCGGTTGTCGAGGCGGGGGAGAACCTGGGCTTTTTGCCCGGTACCCTTGAGGAAAAGATCGATCCCTACATGCGTCCGCTCTACGACGCCCTTTTTGACATGATGGATCGCGAGCGCACCGATGAGCTTATGGAGCGCGGCGTGATCGAGATTGCCCCGCTTGCCTACATGCGCGGCCGTACGCTGAGTGATGCCTTCGTGGTGCTCGATGAGGCACAAAACACGACGCCCGAGCAGATGAAGATGTTCCTGACACGCCTGGGCTTCAACTCCAAGTTCGTGATTACCGGCGACCTGAGCCAGCGCGACCTGGTGGGTCGTCGTGGAGGCTTGGCGGATGTCGAGAAGATTTTGGGCCGTGTCGACGATGTGGCATTTTCTCACCTCGAGCGTGCCGACGTGGTGCGTCATGCCCTAGTGGGTCGTATCGTCGAGGCATATGATGCTTATGATGACGTGCGTGAGCAACGCTCACGCGACCGAAAGGAGTCCCGTTGAGTGTATTGATCAGCAACGATGCCGAGCTCGATACGCTGCTCGATGCCCAGGAGGTGGAGCACATCTGCGAGGTCGTGCTTGCCGCCGAGGGCGTTGAGCGTGAAGTCGAGATTTCCCTTTCGTATGTCGACGAGGACGAGATGCACGAGCTCAACCACGAGTGGCGCGGTATCGACCGCACCACCGATGTGCTCTCGTTTGAGTGCGATTCGGCCTTTGACGATGACATTCCCGCCGATGAGACGCTCGAGCTCGGCGATATCATCTTGGCCCCGCAGGTTATTGCCCGTCAGGCCCCCGGCTTTGGCAATAGCCCCGCCGATGAGTGCCGACTGATGCTCGTGCATGGAATGTTGCACCTGCTGGGTTACGACCACATCGAGGACGATGAGGCCGAGGTCATGGAGGCCCGCGAGGACGCCATCCTGCGCGATCTGGCGCTCGAGCGCGGCGAGGACCCCAAACTAGTCCATGTCGGCCCCATCACCAACCATGCCCACGACTAGGAGCCGTCTATGATTCCCGGATCGAACAAGGACCATCCGTCCTTCTTAAAGTCGTTCTCCTATGCCATGGAGGGCTTCGTCACTGCCGTCAAGACCGAGCGCAACATCAAGGTCATGCTCGTGGCGGGCGTGTGCACCGTCATTGCCGGCTGCATCGTGGGGCTCGATATTGCCGAGTGGGCCACGATTATCATCTGCTGTGGCCTGGTGATTCACGGCGAGCTGTGTAACACCGCTATGGAGGCCATCGTCGACCTGGCGACCCAGGAGCTTCATCCGCTGGCCAAGCGTGCGAAGGACATCGCCGCCGCCTCTGTATACGTTCTTTCCATCACCGCCGCGATTGTGGGCTTGCTGGTATTTGCCCACGCGCTCGGCTTTATTTAGAAAGGGATTTCCATGTCCGACAATATGCAGTCTACCGATGAGATTTTGGACGACGTGTCCCTGGACGCGGTGGATGCCGAGGAGTTCGAGGAAGTCGAGGAGTTCGACCCGTTTGAGGGCATGAGCGATGAGGAACTCGACGCCCTGTGCGACGAGGACGACGGTCCTATGGGCTTTGGTGACGTGGAACCCGGTTTCCGCAGCGGCTTCGTGGCCCTGGTCGGTCGCCCCAACGCCGGCAAGTCCACGCTACTTAATGCTTGCTACGGCAAAAAGGTCGCCATCACCTCGCCGGTGGCACAGACGACCCGCCGCCGTATGCGCGCCGTCGTCAATCGTCCCGGCTACCAGCTGGTCTTTGTCGATACCCCGGGTATTCATAAGCCCAAGGATGGCCTGGGGTCCGAGCTCAACAAGAGCGCGTTGTTCGAGCTGAACGATGTTGACGTCGTCGCGTTTTTGATTGACGCCACCAAGCTGATCGGCAGGGGAGATGCCTGGGTTGCCGAGCGCGTCAGGAGCGCCCGCTGCAAGAAGGTCCTGGTGCTCACCAAGGCCGATGAGGCCGACCCCGCACAGGTCATGGAGCAGCTGAAGGCTGCCCATGAGTTGATGGACTATGACGACGAGATCGTGACGTCGTCGGTTAAGAACTTTAACGTCGATGCCTTCATCGAGACCGTTGCGCACTTTTTGCCCGAGGGCCCGCGCTGGTTCCCGGAGGACATGGGTACCGATGCTTCCGACGAGACGCTCGTTGCCGAGTTTGTGCGCGAGAAGGTCTTGCGCCGCACCCGTGATGAGATTCCGCACTCCGTTGGCGTGATCTGCGATGCGCTCGAGCAGACCAAGAAGGTGCTGCGTGTGCACGCCACCATTTATGTCGAGCGTGAGGGCCAAAAGGGCATCATCATCGGCAAGGGCGGCGAGATGATCAAGCATATCGGTATCGACGCCCGTCGCGATCTTGAGCGCATCTTTGGCACGCAGGTCTTTTTGGAGTTGGACGTGAAGGTCAAGGCCGGTTGGCGCGACGACGAGGCTCAGATTCGCCGTTTTGGCTACAACGCCGAGGACTAAGGACGCGCAGCGCGCATGGCAGGCTCCCGGACATATCGCACGAAGGTGCTCGTGCTCGACAAGACCAAGCTCAAAGAGACCGATCTGATTCTGACGATGCTTGACGAGCGGGGTCGGCAGGTTCGTGCCGTGGCAAAGGGGGCCCGTAAACCCGGTGGGCGCTTGGCGGCGCGCTGCGAGCTATTCTGTACCGTCGATATGCTGCTCGCACATGGACGCTCGCTCGACGTGGTTTCCCAGGCCGAGCTAATGGAGGCGCCGCTCGGCGCCGCGCCCGATTACGAGACGACCTGCGCCGCAAGCGCGATCGCCGAGGTCGCGCGCGTGTGCTCATTCGAGGACGCCGAGGACCCGTTTACCTTTGCCATCACGCAGCGGGCGCTCACACTTGTCGGCAGCGGGCTCGACACGGCCCATATGGATCTGCTCGTGGCGGCATATGTCTTTAAGCTGCTGTCGCACGTGGGCTATCGACCCGATTTTTCGGCCTGCGTGCTGTGCGGAGACCCCATGCTGTCGTACTTTTCGCCCCAGGCGGGCGGGCTCATGTGCGGTTCGTGCGCGTCGAGCGTTCCGGGTGCCGAGCTGGTGTCGACCGGTGAGGTCGCGTGGCTGCGCGCCCTCATGTCCATGACCTTCGATGCACTCATGGTCGAGCGAATCGATCCGCATACGGCGGCGTTCTTGCTCGGGCTTTCGCATGTGTGGGCTGCGACGCACACCGATCAGCGCCTCCGTGCGATGGAATTCATGTTGGGTCGGTGATGATGCGCAGGCGCGGGTTGCTTGTGGTAACATACCGACCTGTTGGTACCTCGACCTTGGTTGTTCGCTCCACCGGCGGCTTCCCAGTCCGAGGCGAATAGTGTCGCCCGCGGGCGACAAGAAACGAAAGGTGAAACAATGACTGTTTCCAAAGAGCGCAAGGCGGAGCTGACTGCCCAGTTCGGTAACTCCCCGGTCGATACCGGTAACCCCAAGGTTCAGGTCGCCATCCTGTCCGAGCGCATCAAGGAGCTGACCGAGCACATGAAGTCCCACCAGAAGGACTTCCACACCCGTCGTGGCCTGCTCATGCTCGTCGGCCGTCGTCGTCGTCTTCTCTCCTACATCAAGAAGAACGACATTGTCGAGTACCGTGAGCTCATCAAGGCTCTGGGCATCCGCGACAACATCCAGTAACGGATTTGTACATGCTAAGAGCGTCCTGCGCAGCGGGGCGCTCTTTTTGTGTAAGGGCGTGAACAATCACGCTCTGAAGCGTGGCGGGGGCAGGGGGCCCGCGTCACATGAGAAGCCCGCAGGCAAGGGGCCTGTGGGGTAAAGGAGAACAATGACACTCGTATCCAAGACCTTTGAGCTGTACGGCAAGACCTACGCCTTTGAGTCCGGCGAGCTTGCCAAGCAGGCCACCGGCGCTTGTCTGGTCAAGCAGGGCGACACCACGATGCTCGACACCGTGGTCGTCTCCAAGGAGCGCAAGAATTACGACTTCTTCCCGCTGACCGTCGACTTCAACGAGAAGATGTACGCCGCCGGCCGCATTCCGGGTGGCTACCTTAAGCGCGAGGGCCGTCCCAGCGAGAAGGCCACGCTCACGGCTCGCATGATCGACCGCCCGATCCGCCCGAGCTTCCCGGATGGCTTCCGCAACGAGGTGCACATCGTCGCTACCTCGCTCGTCGCCGACCAGGTCAACCCCTTCGACGTCATCAACGTCATGGGTGCTTCGCTGGCCATGACGCTCGGCGGCGTGCCCTTCGAGGGCCCGCTTGCCTGCGTGCGCATCGGCCGCAACGTGGAGACCGGCGAGTTTATCGTCAATCCCACCTATGAGGAGCGCGAGAACTCCGATCTGGACCTGGAGCTGGGCGGCTCTGCCGACTTCATCTCGATGGTCGAGGCCGGCGCCGAGGAGATCTCCGAGGACGACATGCTCGCCGCTATGAAGTTTGGCCAGGAGGCCCTCGCTGCCTTCTGC
Source organism: uncultured Collinsella sp. (assembly GCA_905194675.1). Classification (GTDB taxonomy): domain Bacteria; phylum Actinomycetota; class Coriobacteriia; order Coriobacteriales; family Coriobacteriaceae; genus Collinsella. The sequence goes on from CAJJTG010000002.1 coordinate 102,740, forward strand.
CAGGCCCAAGACGAGTTCGTCGCCGAGTGGGAGCAGGTCAACGGCGCTATCGTCAAGAAGGAGTACCCGCTCGACCAGCCTGTCGAGGAGGTCCAGGAGCGCATCTTCGCCCACTACGACGAGATGGCCGCTGCCCTGCGCGACGCCGACAAGCTTTCCCGCATCGGTAAGGTCGAGGCTCTGAAGGAGTCCATCCGCGCCGAGTTCACCGACGAGGAGCAGGCCGCCTGGGAGCGCGAGATCCCCGTGGCGCTCAAGAAGCTCGAGAAGAAGGCCATGCGCACCATGGTCGTCGAGACCGGTGAGCGCGTCGACGGTCGTGCCGCCGACGAGATTCGTCCCATCATGGTGAAGGACAACTACCTGCCGCTCGTTCATGGCTCCGGCCTGTTCCAGCGTGGTCAGACCCAGGTGCTCTCCGTCCTGTCGCTCGGTATGCTCAACGAGGGCCAGCGTCTGGATACCATCGAGCCCACCGAGGGCAAGCGCTATATGCACCACTACAACTTCCCTCCGTTCTGCACCGGCGAGACCGGCCGCATGGGCAGCCCCAAGCGCCGCGAGATCGGTCACGGCAACCTGGCCGAGCGCGCCCTGCTTCCGGTGCTCCCCGACGAGAACGAGTTCCCTTACGCCATCCGCGTCGTCTCCGAGGTCATGGAGTCCAACGGCTCCTCTTCGATGGCTTCGACCTGCGGCTCCACGCTCGCCCTTATGGACGGCGGCGTGCCCATTAAGCGCCCGGTCTCCGGTATCGCCATGGGCCTGATTCAGGAGGAGGGCAAGACCGTGGTCCTGTCCGACATCCAGGGTCTCGAGGACTTCCTGGGCGACATGGACTTTAAGGTCACCGGTACCACCGAGGGCATCACCGCCCTGCAGATGGACAACAAGGCCACCGGTCTTACCTTCGATATCTTGGCCCGCGCCCTGCAGCAGGCCAAGGAGGGTCGCGCCTTCATCCTACAGAAGATGCTCGATGTGATCCCCGAGCCGCGTCACACCACGCGCAGCACCGCTCCGCGCATCGTCTCCATCCAGGTTCCGACCGATAAGATCCGCGACGTCATCGGTTCCGGCGGCAAGGTCATCCGCGGCATCCAGGACGAGACCGGCGCTTCGGTCGACATCCAGGAGGACGGCACCGTCTTTGTCGGCGGCACCGGCGAGTCCGTCGACCAGGCCGTCGAGCGCATCAAGCTCATCATCAAGGTTCCCGAGCCGGGCGAGGAGTACACCGGTCGCGTGGTCTCCATCCAGCCCTTCGGCGCCTTCGTGAACCTGTTGCCCGGTAAGGACGGCCTGCTGCACATCTCCCGCGTCGCCAAGGGTCGTGTGGAGAAGGTCGAGGACGTCCTCAACGTGGGCGACGAGGTCAAGGTCGTCGTCATCGAGGTCGACGATCGCGGCAAGATCTCGCTCGATCGTCTTGATAAGCCCGAGGCCCCGGCTCGTGCCGAGGGTGCCTCCGAGGGCGACGGCGAGCACTTCCAGCGTCGTGAGCGTCCGCGTCGCGAGCGCTCCGAGCGCAGCGACCGTCCGCGCCGTCCCGGCGACAACGGAGGCCGCAAGCCCCGCCGTCACCACGACGCCGAGTAACAGCTGTACATACACTGCTCAATAAGGGCGACTCCTAAGGGGGTCGCCCTTTTGCTAATCCCGGCGGGGGCCGCGGGTAAAGTTTCCTGCTCTACAGTCCTGCTCGCACGGAGAGCACATTAAGTGCTCTCCGGCTCGTGCGGAACTCGCGATAAACCTTGTATACGCCCGCTCGCTCCCGAGGGGCTCCCATCCCAAATGCGGAGCAAAGCTCCGCATGCCATCTTTTCTTTCAGCTAAAGCACGCCGGAAATTCGACGCTGGCTTGTTAGCCTTGCTGGACGTTGTCGACACCGATCCAGCTCAGAAGCTATATCGATACAGAAAGGTCCCCGGCGCTGCCCGGGCGCCAACGGCCGCATATGAACTTTATCGCAAGTTCCGCACGAACAGGAGGCCACTTAATGTGGCCTCCGTCGTGAGCAGGACTGTAGAGCAGGAAAGTTCATATGCGGCCGTTGGCGCCCGGGCAGCGCCGGGGACCGCACCCGTACGACTACAGCGTCATGTTCGGATCGGCATCGACGTCGAACGGCGAGATTTCTCCTCGGTCGAATTTACGGCGGGCAACCTCTGCGATCATGGCGGCGTTGTCGGTGCACGCCGAAAGCGGTGGCACCGTTACGCGGATCCCCTGACGCCCAAGCTTCTTGATCATCATCTCGCGCAGATGCGGATTAGCCGAGACGCCGCCGCCGATGCAGTATTCCTTGCATCCGGTGGCATGCAGGGCGTTTTTGGCCTTCTTGTACTGAACGTCAAAGACGGCTGCCTCAAACGAAGCCGCCAGATCGGGCAGGTGAATCGTGCGCCCGGCCTTGGTCTCCTGCTCGATGTAGAGCGTCACGGCCGTTTTAAGACCCGAAAGCGAGAAACGATAGTCTCCCCTGCTGTTAAGCGCGCGAGGAAAATCGATCGCGCGGGGGTTGCCCGTCTCGGCCAGCTTGGAGATGATGGGGCCACCGGGATAGCCCAGACCCAACGCCTTGGCTACCTTGTCGAAGGCCTCGCCCACAGCATCGTCGAGTGTCTCACCAAGTACCTCGTAGTCGCCCCATGCCTTCACGTGCACGAGCATGGTATGACCGCCCGAGACGAGCGTGAAGATAAACGGCGGCCTGAGATCGGGCTGCGCCAGCAGGTTGGCGAACAGATGGCCCTCCAGATGGTTGACGCACACGAGCGGCTTGCCGGCGGCATAGGCAAAGCCCTTGGCGAAGGCGACGCCCACTACCAGAGCACCCACCAGGCCCGGACCCTGCGTCACGCCAACAGCGGCGAGTTCGCTCGGCGCGATGGCTCCACCCTCAAGACCAAGCGATGCTGCGGCATCCTCGAGCGCCGCATCCACGACACTCACAATCACCTCAACGTGTTTGCGCGAGGCGATCTCGGGCACCACGCCGCCAAAGCGGGCGTGAAAATCAATCTGTGTCGACACCTGGTTGGCCAGCATATTGCCATCCGCATCGATAATCGCCACGGCCGTCTCGTCGCAGGAGCTCTCGATAGCGAGCACTAGGCGGCGGCGCTCAATTTCGGCACGCTCCCCCTCGGAGCGCCCAGGCGCAGGCAGCGGCCATACGCGCTGCTCTGCCGCCGTCGGCTCGGGCGAAGCATTATCGACCGGAAGCACCAGGGGCAGCGGAGCCGTCATGACGATGGCGTCCTTGCCGGCACCATAGTAGCCGCGGCGACGGCCAGCCTCGGTAAAGCCCAGAGCGTTATAAAGCGCGGTCGCTCCCTCGTTACCGTCCTCGACCTCGAGCGAAGCCGTAGTGCAGCCGAGCATCTGGGCATCATAGCTCACATGCGACAGCAGCTTGCGGGCAATGCCCTCACGGCGATGTGCCGGGTCGACGGCGACATCCAGAATCTGCACATCACCGTCCACGACCATACCGCCGGCAAGGCCCAGCAGCTTGCCGTCGTCGTGTGCCACCCACCAACTACGCGGCGCAGCGACGTCCTCGCCCAGTTCGGACAGGAACATGCCCGGCGTCCATGCCTCGTGTCCGGCACCTTCAAAGCAGGCAGCCTCCAGCGCGCTTGCGCCCTCGGCATCCGCCGCGCCCATGGGACGGAACTGCAGATGACGACCGGCGAGCTCATCGGCAACACCCGTAATTTCGCTCTGCGCACTCTCGGCAAGACCAAGACGCTTGCGCTCGTTTTCCTCGGCATCCGAAAGGCGCGTGTAAATCGGCAGGACGCGGGCCGGATCGCCGTCACCCGCAGCGTGCGCGAGCAGCAAGCCCTCGCCCGAAGGCCACCACAGGTCGCGCTCCACGCAGCGGGCGGCCTCGTCCTCACCCAGCAGCTTGCCATAGCGCACTAGACCGTCACCGGTCAGCTGAACCTGGCCCCAGTCCGCTGCTTGGCGCCACTCATCGAGCGCCACGGCGGCCTTGACCACGTGTTCGCGCTCAAATTGACGCTCGGGACCCTCATCGACCAGCATATACAGCGCCGGATATACCTCACCGCGCATAGCATCGGCCAAGATACCAAGCTTGCCGCGCACGCCAGCCTTCCACGCCGTCCAAGCGCAAGCGTCGAGCGTCGACACGCCCAGCAGCGGAACATTGGCACCACGCGCGAGGCCCTTGGCAGTGGAGATGCCGATGCGCACACCCGTAAAGGACCCCGGGCCGCGGCCGACCACATAGCAACCAACATCGCTGCGATCCAGACCGGCTTGAGCCAGCACGCCATCAACGGTATTCACGAGCTCAACGTTGGCGTGACGGCGACACATGTGGTCGCCACTCACGAGCTTCGTCTCACCCGTCTGCCCATCAATCCAGCTTGCCGCGCAGGCAAGCATGTCAGTCGAGGTATCGAGCGCCACCACCAGCGCGTTGTCGTTATGCAAGCTCATCTTGTACAGCCTTATCAATCAAATGGGAAAGCTCCATTGCGCGGTCACCGTGCGCCTCAAGCGTTATCGTTCGCACGTCGCTGTCGCCCTCATCACGCCTGAGCGTCACCGAAAGATACTCATCCGTCAGCTCGTCCTGGAATTGTTCGCCCCATTCCAGCAGGCAAGCACCCTCATAGCCCAGCACATCGAAAATGCCCGTATCCTCGAGCTCGTAGGCATGCTCCAGGCGGTATAGATCAAAGTGAAACAGCGGAATACGACCTTGATCGTGAACGGCCATGAGGGCGAACGTAGGGCTCGTAACCATATGCCCATCGCCCAGCCCGCGCGAGACGCCCTTGGTAAAGTGAGTTTTGCCCACTCCCAGGCCACCGGTCAGGATGAGCACATCGCCGTCCTCAAGGCACGGTGCAATTAGCTCGCCAAAGTACTCCGTATCGGCAGCGCAAGTCGTTTTGTAAGTACCTACCCCCAGGCGCTCCAGGGACATATATGCTCCTTATTATTCCGAGGCGTCCTCTGGCGCGGGATGTCGCTCCAGATAGTCGCCCAGCATCTTAAAGTCTTCCTCCAGCAGCTCCTGCCACGCCGGATTGCGCAGCGCTGCTGCCGGATGGAACGTGGGCATTACCACAAAATGCCCCATCTGGTGGAACCTGCCGCGCAGCTTAGTAATGCCAATCTCGGTCTTTAGCACAAAGTGCGTCGCGGGGTTGCCGAGCGTCACAATAATATCGGGCCAGATGCTTCGAATCTGCTCACGCAAAAATGGCGAGCAAGCCAGCACTTCCTCGGGACGCGGATTGCGGTTTCCCGGCGGGCGGCACTTAAGCACGTTGGCAATGTAGACGTCTTCGCGTTTGAGCCCCGCCAGCGACAAAATGCCGTTGAGGTCCTCGCCTGCCGCCCCCACAAAGGGCTCGCCCTGCAAATCCTCATTGCGGCCCGGCGCCTCGCCAATAAACATCACGCGAGCGTGGGGGTTTCCCACGCCAAACACGATGTTATGGCGCGACTGGTAAAGCTGGCAAAGGTGACAATCGCCCAGAACGGCCTCGATCTCCTCGAGTGCGACCTCACGCGGCGCCTGATGGCTATGGCCGGGGATGTGCATGACGCCCATAGCGACTCCTACACGTAGACCTTGTCGAGACGCATACCAAAGCCGCAAGCGACCTCGTAGTTAATCGTGCCGCGTAGGCGCGCCATCTCGTCCATGGTAATCTCGGCATCTCCATCGCGGCCGACAATGATCATCTCGTCACCATACTCGGCCTCGGGAATCTCATGCGCCGGGTTGGACTGAATGGCGACCATAAACTGGTCCATGCAGATATTGCCCACCTGACGCACACGCTCGCCGCGATACAGCACGTCCATACGATTGGAAAGCGTACGCGAAAGGCCATCGGCATAACCGATCGGAAGGGTGCAGATCTGAACGCGCGTGCGCGGTACGCGGTAGGTAAAGCCGTAGCCCACGCCCTCGCCCATCGCAGGATGCGCCACGCGCGTCACACGCGCGTGGACGCTCATGACGGGATCAAGCTGCATCACGCGACCACTCAGCTCACATGGCTGCAGACCATACAAACCGATGCCGGCACGAATCATGTCAAAGTGCATTGAAGAATCGAGCATCGAGGACGGCGTATTGGCACAATGCACGATACCGCATTCAAAACCTGCGTCCTTAATGGCCTGAACGGCCTCGGTAAAACGCTGGCACTGCAGCTTGTAGTCCCAACCCGAAGGTTCATCGGCCGTGGCAAAGTGCGTAAATACGCCGTCGCACTGGATGCCGCGATGGAAACTGATGCCGCGTACAAAGTCGAGCACCTGTGTGTAGTGAACACCGATACGATTCATGCCCGTCTCGATGGCAAGATGGTACTTGCCCACCTTGCCCGCCGCGACGGCGCATTCGCCATACGCAAGAGCAAAATCGGACGTATAGACCGAGGGCATGATATCGAATTCGAGCAATGCAGGAATAGCCTCGATAGGCGGCTCACTTAGAATCAGGACGGGCTTAGTAATCCCGCCCTGACGGAGCCCAACGCCCTCGTTAACCGTCGCCACGGCAAACATGTCGGCACCGGCCGAATACATGATCTTGGCACACTCAACAGCTCCATGACCATAAGCATCGGCCTTGACCACGCAGCACAGGCGCTGACGCGGATTCAACAAGTTCTTATAGGCCCTCGTGTTGCGACGGAGCGCCCCGCGGTCGATCTCGACCCAGGACCAGCGCGTCAAATCGGCTTTATTCATGATTAGTCATCCGACCCTTCGTCCATGATTCCCAGATCTTCGAGCGCATCCTTTGCCGCCAGCTCCATGGCAGGACCGATCAAGTCGATAAGATCGGTCGCGATGACGCTCTTCTCACCATACTCCGTCGCCGCGGCAAAACCGGCGTAGCTGTGAAGTGCGACGGCGTACGAATACAGCAACTCCCAACGATCCATCTCGTCGCGCATGGTGGCAAGCGTGCCGGCCAAAATACCCGCGAGAACATCACCCGAACCGGCAGTTGCCAGAGAAGCCGGACCCGAGAGCGGCAGCAGCACACGCTCAACGCCACAGATAGCCGTCGTCGGCCCCTTGGCAATGACCACCAGATTGTCGGAGCCTGCAGCCCAGACAACCTTCTGCGCGGCCGCAATCGCGGTACCAAGGTCGTTCACCTCGTCACCGGCAACCAGGCGCGAAAGCTCACGATAGTGCGGCGTCATAACCAACGGCTGCTCGCGGCGATACATCTCGGGGTTACTATCAATACCGTCAATGGCAATCTTAGCAAGGCAGTTGAGTGCATCGGCGTCCAAAATTAGCGGTACATCAAGCTCGAGCAAGCCCGAAACCACCTGCATAGCGCCGGCAGACGTCGTCATACCGGGACCGCACAGCACGCAGCTGTACTTCTTTGCGATCTCGCACACCGTCATGCGCGCAGCGGCGCCAAAGGAGCCGCGGGAATCAGACGGAATAGCAAAGACCGGAATCGAAGGAAGTGCCATGCGAATGAGATTGGCGCAGGCGTCAGGAGCCGCGACTGCCACGTAACCAGCACCCGCGCGAGCTGCAGACTTGGCCGCCATAATGGCAGCACCAGGATATTGCGCAGATCCGGCGACAATAAGCACGGAGCCACGGGAATACTTATCGATATTCGATGGTAGCGGAGCAAAGTAATCAACTAAGTCACCGGGCTCGACAATCTCGGCGGCGTGGTCGACATCATCGATGACCTCGTCAAGACGGTCGTAAAGATTGCCGCAGATCAAATCGCCAGCATACTCAGGACCATCAGCGCTATACAGACCAATCTTGGGCGCAATCATCGTCACCGTGCGCTCGGCACGAATGCAGTCGTCATCAACAACGCCCGTCTCTGCATTCAGGCCCGAGGGGACATCAATGGATACGACACAATCGGCGCATTCATTGACCGTAGGAATCCAAATGGAGAACGGCGCACGCAGATTCCCGTGGAAACCGGTACCAAAAATGGCATCGACAACAACATCGGCCTTATCGATCAAAACCTCGAGTTCATCACGCGAGGGGCCGACGCAAACGTGCACATCGCGGCCGGCAGTACGACGAGCAACATGACGTGCCAGAGCAGCAGGAATCTCATCCGGTTCAACCGGAGAAACGATATCCACGTCCACACCCTTATGGCTCAGGATATCGGCGGCAACCCAACCGTCGCCGCCATTATTACCAAAACCGACCAAAACGAGAACCCGATCGGGATTGAGCTTCAAGACCTCGTTAGCGGCAAACTCACCCGCTAGCTCCATAAGCTCGGCCTTCGAAGTCCCTTCGCGTTCGATGATATCCTCGAGACGAACGACTTCTTCGGTACTCAAAACCGGTTTCATCTATGCTCCTAGCGTATCTTGCGAAGCATCGCCCAGGTGCTCCGTCAATGCTGAATTCTGCAGCTGCTCGAGCTCATCTAATACAGAGCGAGCCTCTTTAAATGTCTGCGCAACGCGTTTCTTGGTGCTCACCTTTTCATCTTTTGGCTTAGGCCGAGCATCTTCGGTAATCGCGATGGCATTCGCAACGGCCAAGTCTCCCGTAAGCGTAATGGAAAGAGCGACCTCAACAACACCCAGTTCTTGAGCGATCTCGAGAGCACGGCCCGAAAGCAGCGCCTTCGGTTTGCCGAGTTTATCACGCGTTACCGAAACATCCTTGCGACCCACGCCTTGACTAAAACCCGTGCCGAGAGCTTTAAGCACCGCCTCGCGCGAAGCAAAGCGGCTGGCATAGTGAGCAGCGGGACGCGATGATGCATCGCAATACGCACGCTCTTCTTCGGTAAACACACGCCGAGCAAACGACGGCGTCTTTTCAAGAATAGATTTCATGCGGGAAATCTCGACGATATCAACGCCGATACCAGCTTCAGCCATGTTCACCTCCATATCGCACAGACTAAGTTATTGTAGCCCGTTCACAGAAGATGCGACAAACGAGGGTTATAAAACACAGCTACTATGTGAGACAAATTGCCCGAGATACAAAAAAGGGGGAGCCCGCGAGGCCTCCCCCTTCTTAAAGTCATCCGACGGCTCGGTGCCGTCCACCGGTCAGCGGCGCCCTGGCCTCCCACGGGCTGGCC
>CAJJTG010000003.1 GCA_905194675.1 uncultured Collinsella sp.
TGGTATACGGGTGCATCATCGACGTCTTCAATACAGAAAATATCAGTGCGGAATGTTTTCAGAGCTTTGCCCTGCAGGGTCCCTGCCGTCACGCAGCAGTCAGGGAATCTGGAGTGGGCGGCGGCTTGGCTACGAGCTGGGGCTGAGGATCTGAACGAATGGGTGACGTTGCTGGGAGCGCAGGCGTTGCCGGCGATGATCACTTTGGAACTGGAATTTCCGCCTGCTAGTAAAAAGGCCTCCGGGCTGTTGCTCTGGAGGCCTTTTTGTCAATTACAGACGAATGCGTTAGTTGTTCTTGGTCAGACGCTCGACGTCGTGGGCGATCATGTATTCCTCGTCGGTGGGAATGACCATGACCGTGACGGAAGAGCCGGCGGCGCTGATGACCTGCGGGCCGTTACCCACGGCCTCGCGGTTCTTGTTGTTGTCGATGCGCACGCCCAGCCACTCGAAGCAGTCGCAGAAAGCCTTGCGGATCGACCAGTCGTTCTCGCCAATGCCGGCGGTAAAGGTGATGGTGTCCACGCCCGCCATGGAAGCAATCATGGAGCCAGCCTGCTGCATGGCCTTGTAGGCAAACATGTCGAAGGCAAGCAGGCAGCGCTCGTCGCCCTCGGAGGCGCGCGTACGGATGTCACGGGCGTCGTTGGAGATGCCCGAGATGGCAAGCAGACCAGACTGCTTGTTCATCATGTCATCGACTTCCTGGTAGCTGTAGCCGCCCTCGCGCTGCAGGTAGCACACGGTAGCCGGGTCAATGGAACCACAACGGGTGCCCATCATCAGGCCGTCGAGCGGCGTGAGGCCCATCGTGGTATCGCGGCATACACCGTCCTCAATGGCGGCGAGCGAAGCGCCGTTGCCCAGATGACACGAAAGCAGACGGTGGCAGCGCGAACCCAGGATCTCCTTGGCCATCATCCACTCGTAGCGGTGGCTCGTACCGTGGGCGCCGTACTTGCGCACGTGGTACTTGTCGCACACGTCCTTGGGCAGTGCGTAGGTATAGGCGACCTCGGGCATGGTCATGTGGAACGAGGTATCGAAGACGGCCACGTTGGGCAGCTCCGGATACTTCTCGCGGCAATATTCGATTGCCGCGGCCTCGCCGTAATTGTGCAGCGGAGCGAGCGGGGCCACCTCAAGGATCTTAGCCATGACCTCATCGTCGACGACCGCGGAATCATCGAAGTGCCAGCCACCCTGAACGATACGATGTCCAATGCCATCAATCGTAAAGTCGGTCTTCTCAAGCTCCTCGAGCACGCGAGCGATAGCAGAGCGATGATCGGGGAAAGAGACCTCCTCGGTCTGTTTGGCGCCACCGTTCTCGGAGTGGCCAAAGATGCCCATGTCCGAACCGATACGTTCGCAGTTGCCCTTGGCGAAAACCTCTCGGGTATCGGTATCCAAAAGCTGATATTTAAGGCTTGAGCTGCCGGCGTTGACAACAAGTACGTTCATGAGACTCCTTTGCAGTGCAATACGGTCGACGCAGACCCCTTAAGGCGGCCGCATTTTAATAAGAAGTTATCACAACTTGATAAATAGCTATCAGTCATATCGCCCAACGAGCGCAAAAGAGGGGCCGAACGGCGCTCGGTCGTCCAGCCCCTCCCCTCTTGCAATTACTTACCGTTGACGATGCGCTCGACGTCGGAGGCGATCATGAACTCCTCGTCCGTGGGGATGACGAAAATCTTGACCTTGGAATCCTTGGCAGACAGGCACCAAGCGCCGTCGCCACGCAGGGCGTTGCGGGCATGATCCATCTTGACGCCCATAAAGGCCAGGCGGTCGGCAACGCCGGCGCGGACCGCCGGAGCGTGCTCGCCGATGCCGGCAGTAAAGACCAGGGTGTCCATACCGCACATAGAAGTAGCCATCTCGGCAGCCTTGGCGGCAATCTTGTAGACGAACATATCGAAGGCGAGCTGAGCCTCGGGGTCACCGGCAGCGGCGAGCTCCTCGACGTTACGGCAGTCGTTGGTCTTGCCGCCGGTCACGGCCATGAGGCCGGACTTCTTGTTCATCATCTCGTCAACCTCGTCGAAGGTGTAGCCGCCCTCGCGCTGCAGGTAGCACACGGTAGCCGGGTCGATGGAGCCGCAGCGGGTGCCCATCATGACACCGTCGAGCGGGGTGAGGCCCATGGTGGTGTCCATGCACTTGCCGTCCTCGATAGCGCACAAGGAAGCGCCGGAGCCGATGTGGCACACGACAACCTTGCGGGCCTCGCCGTTGGTCATCTCGGCAACCTTCTTGGAGATGTAGCGGTAGCTAGTGCCGTGGGCGCCGTACTTACGGATGTGCAGCTTGTCGCAAACGTCCTTGGGCAGGGCGTAGGTCTTGGCGACCTCGGGCATGTTGAAGTGGAAAGCGGTGTCGTAGACCGTGACGTTGGGCAGGTCGGGATACTGCTCCAGGCAGAACTCGATAACGTTAGCCTCGGGGTTGTTGTGCAGTGGGGCGAGCGGGGCGACCTCGCGGATCTTGGCAAGAACGTCCTCGTCGACGAGGGAGGAATCGCCAAAGTACCAACCGCCCTGAACGATGCGATGGCCGATGCCCTCGATCTTGACGCCGTTGGCCTCGAGGTCCTTCAGGACAACCTCGATGGCGACCTTGTGGTCGGGGAACTCAATGTTCTCGGTCACCTTCTTGGAGCCGTTGGCAGCGTGGGTGAAGGTACCGCCGGTAAAGCAGACGCGCTCGCAGGAGCCCTTTGCGGACACCTTGTGGGACTTGGTATCGATGACCTGATACTTAAGGGTCGAAGATCCTGCGTTGACGACCAGAACGTTCATGTGTCTCCCTACTAACAGGCGGTGTGGCGCCGCCAGGTTACATACGCTTCAATAATAAACCCAAACGCCCTCGAGCTCGGGTTTATTGCGTTGATATATAAGTTATCGATGCATGCATGCTCATGGTCTTCGACTTGTAAGGCGAAATAGCGCGGGGACATACGCCAGAGAAGAAATCCCAAGCGCAACAAGCAGCACAACCCGAATACCCACAACGCTACTCAACACAGCATTGAGCAGATAGAAAAGAACGGCGCCCACCGCCACCATCTGGCTTTGAACCGAAATCAACGAACAGAGCATCGATGAATCGGCAGCATTTTGAAAAACTGAGTATTTGATCGGAGCAAATAACGAGTAGGCAACCGTCTGCAGCACATAGAAAACGGGCAACAGGTCAACCGGAATAAAAGGGGTTAAAAACAAAGCAGCTAGAATGAGACGGATGATGCCGCAAATACGCGCAAAAAGCCTCTTGTCGACATGAGCAATTACGCTGGGCACGATAAACCCTATGGAGGCGGAGACAAGGAGCTGGACCGCAATGGTCATGCCCGAAGCGACGGCACCCATTCCACGGGCTGCGAGCAGCAGTGAGAAAAAGTCTTCCAGGGCGACAAAAGCAAATGCCTGAGAACAGTCCATGATGAACGCTGAACGAAGAATGCCATTACACGCAATAGCGGCACCGATCATCTTCGGGCTAATTCTACGCTCAGGTGCCCCCGCAGTGCCCCCTCTTCGCATCTCAGGAATGCAGACAACGACAACCAACGTCAACACCATTGCGATGATATCTGCCGAAAGACCAATGAGATATGCACCGACAGACGAAATGAAACCGCCCACGCAAGCGGAGATGGCATAAGAGGCATAGAAAACAAATCGCTCAACGACATTAAGTCTTACGAGCTGGTCCCGAGAGACGCTGTCAATGTAAATCGCTTCTATGGATCCGCTCAGACATGCAACGGCAAAACCTTTGAGAGCGAACGCACCGATTAAGAGCAGAGGGGAACGGACGAGAAGCAGGGCGGCGTAGTATCCAAGCATCCCCACGACGCCAACGAGACCGCTTGTCTTTCGTCCAAACCTATCAGCAATATAGCCAGTGGGAACTTCGAGGATGAACTTACTCACTTGATATGCAATCATCATGCTAGAAATCGCCACCATCGAGAATCCGACGAATTCAAGGTAAACCGTCAGAAAATACAAAATGGTGCTGAAATTCGACAGAAAAACGAACGTCATATAAAGCAAAACCGTACGGTTTTTCATGCTCCGCCCTCCAAGAGTCAGCAATCTAAATCGAAATCTTGGAAAAGCATGAGGGCAAAGCTGTCAGCTATGTGTTGCAGGGCGTCAACATTCACTTGACGACACGAGGCCAAATGGCCTCACGAAGCGAGATGACGCAATAGGTGAAGAAATACCGTCTGGTGTCGATCGGTCCAGGCATTTTGTCGATAGCAAAAGTAGATGGGCAAGGCTACGTCATATGAGGCTTCAATGGAGCACTCGCTCACTTCCGATCCATCCGATGCGAGAGAAGAGCCAGAAAAACTCAATATCAATCCCCCGGCTTGAAGAAACTCAGTCTGAGCCCTGCTTCCGTATTCAACATCACGGAAGCGAAAATTGACGAGCTGAGCTTCGGGACATTGATTGATTGCATTGAGACAGGGCGACAAATTAATGGGAACAGCTAACCTGCCGCCCAGTAACTCACGAACGGTCATAGCGCCCACAGATCGATGACCCGCTGGGCGCGAAAGAACCTTGAGCTCCTTTTCACCCAAATATTTTGAAGAAAGGACACTGTCCCTTGGTTCCTCAAATGAGATGGCCGCATCCGAAATGCCAAGCACAAGTGATTCAAAGCATGTAGCCGTTGGCTGATGCCACACATCGAGGTGAATCTGAGGGTGTGAGCTTTCAAACGAGTCGTACCAGTTTTCGGAAAAAAGACGCCCCCGCCCATGAAGGCAGGGGGCGTAAAGACGGAAGTGGCCGTCGGGCGAGACGCCGTCGCCCCTCGATTGTGCGTACTTTTTTAGATCGTCGACTTGTGCCAGGATCACGCGTGCACGACGCGCAAATTCTCTGCCCGCCGGAGACAAAACAGCCTCCCCCGCCGATCGGTCGAGCAAAACAATCTGATACTCAGATTCCAACTTTTTGATTGCCGACGAAACGGCTTGCGGACTCACATGAACGGTGCGAGCTGCTTTGCGCACACCGCCATAGTTCGCTACCGCTTGAAGGTATTCGAGTTGAGAAAGCTGCATAGATTACTCCAAAGGCAGCCAAGTCGACGGGCTACGCGCCCTCAGATGAGGTTCTCGCCCAGGTTTTTGCCGCCGAGGACGTGCATGTGGAAGTGCATGACGGTCTGGCCGGCGTTGACACCCTTGTTGGAGATGACGCGGAAACCGTCCTCCAGACCCTTGGCCTTGGCGACCTCCTGGATGGCGTGAGCCATGGCGCCCGTGGTCTCGGCAGGCACGTTGTCGGCGATGTCGCTGTAGTGCTTCTTGGGGATCACGAGCGTGTGGACAGGCGCCTGGGGGTTGAGGTCGTCGAACGCGATGACCTGGTCGTCCTCGTAGACGACGGTCGAGGGGATATCGTGGTTGGCAATTTTGCAGAAGATGCAATCACACATGGTTGTTCCTTTCTAACGACAACGCAACAGAAGGTGGCGTTGTTCAGTGAAACACCAAGACAGTTTAGCCCACTTCAAAGATCCGAATTGAGCGAAATCCATTCCTCGGCAATCGCAATGGCCAGAGGGCTTTATCCATCCATATGCTCGCGCCTATTTAAAGTGTTTGACCTCGGGAACGATCAACACCGGAAGGACGGATAGACCGTAAAGCAGAGTAATAAGCATCATTTGTTTGTCGTAATCTGAACCGGAAATAGCCGCAATCCCAATAGGAAGCATATAAGAGCCCAAAAGGCTAACTTCGGCCATAATGCCGCCAGCGCTGCCAGCATAACGAGTGCCGATTTCAACAAATGAAACTGGCAGAGCTTGAACAACTGGACCCATCATGCTCGTAACGATGCCGCACACTGCAAGCAATACCCCCATGGACTTCAAGCCCGAGGCAAACCACGCAACTGCAATTGAAATAGAGCCAAGAAGCCCGACAATCACAAGATACGGTCGCGCAAGGCGGCATTTACCGTAAAGCATCGGAGCAATCAAGCAGCCGATAATCCCAGCAGCGGTTGTCAGCGCCGCCATTTCGCCGGCCGTCGAAGCATCGGTGCCTCGCACAAGCTCAAGAGCCTGAGGTAGCACACCGGAAAAGGCGGTCGTGGCGGCAAGTGAGAAAGCGGCGCAAATCGCGCAAAGCCAAACGTTACGCGAACGAAAAGCAGTCAGAAGGGCTTGGTCGTGCTCAACGCCATCAGGAATAAGTGAGTCATGCTGTACGTTCTTACCAAATAAACCCCAGAAGATAGTCAGAACGACCAACAACGCTTCTGCAACTGTATAGCCCATTAGCACGGAAGACATAAACGCCGATGACGCTTGCGCCGCCGCAATGCCAAAGCAAGTCGCCGCATAGTAAATGCCCATCGCAACATCCGTCTTATCTGCAAACCAAAGTCCAAGCGTCTTTGCATTATTGGCAGTCAATGCCGCCATCCCCACGCCGATGCAAAACATCGAGACAAGTTGAGCAGGATAGTTCGATAGGGTGAAAATTCTGATAGCGCCGCCGACTAAAGAAACACAGAACCCGCCAAGTATCACTACTTTGGGCCCAAGCCTATCTCCAAGTGATCCGAACGGGAGACTAAAGAAAACCGCCGCAAGCATTGGCGCCAGAAAGAGAGATGAGAATCCGACAGGGTCGATATTCATCTGAGGCATGATGACCGTAGCATAGGCAGCGACCTGATACTGCATGAAGTTGCCCAAAAAACAGAGACCACACGTCAACAGCAATATTAACCAGCGGTAACCACTCGAAGCCCGCTTTTGCTCAACTTTGTGCGCAACTTCGCACGCTTCACCATCCATTGCACCAACCTCACATTAAAAATGGTCGCGACCCCCATATCAACTGGAGGTCGCGACCAGGCAAAACACCGATTAATTATAATTCAGAAGTCTCAGGCATCTCGGCTTTTGCCGCCGCACCAGTCTCGGGCAACATCGCAATAGGCAAAACGCTCGCAAGGAAAAGAATCGATTCGATCGTAAAGTTCAACGTCCAATTGTCACCAGAAATAGACGAAACAATAACGGGAACAAAATAGGAGCAGAGAAGGCCGACAGTACCGATTATTCCACCAGCGCTACCGGCATATTTCGCGCCAATCTCAGGAAGATCAGGAGTCATTGCCTGAATAATGGGGCCAGAAAGAGCGGTCATAAAACCATTGAGGACGAGAGCAACCCACATGACAGTGCCAAGCGGCAAAAACCAGTTTGCAACCATTACAACGGCGGCAATCACCGTAGTTACAATGAGAAACGGTTTATTCTTACCGAGCTTGAGGACGGCAGCCGGTCCCGCAAAACAAGCAAAGAAGCTACCAACTGTAATAATTGCTGCCATAGATCCAGCGGTGGCAGTATCAACGCCGCGAACGAGCTCAAGCGCAGACGGCAGAATTGCGCAATATGCCGTGGTTGAAGCGAGGGTAAGACCATAAGCCAAGGCAATGCACCAAACGCCGCGCGACTTAGCGGCAATCTTAATGTACTTCATAACCGGCTCGGGCTCGGGCATGGGCTCGCCCTCCGGGACGTTCCTCATAAAGAAGATCCACAGCGCAGCAGTTACAGCTTCGGCAATAGCAGCGACCAGATAAGACACGTCAAGCGTAGGAAAATAAGTGCTGAATGCCTGGGCTATCACGATGGACACACATGAAGCAGCATAGAAAACTCCCACGGCAAGGGAGGTCTGCTGTTTAAACCAGGAACCCAGCACCTTTGCCAGATTGGCATTGAGCGCCGCAATGCCAAAGCCGATCATAAACATCGAAACGATCTGCACGGTAAAGTCATTAATCATGAAATAACGCAGAAAGCCGCCTACAGCAGAAAGCACCATGCCAATTGACACGACAAGCTTAACGCCGTAGCGATCAGCAAGAGATCCTGCAGGAATCGACAAAAACACAGCGGTGAGCATCGGCATCAACATGAGATTGGTAAGCCCACCGGCATCGATGCCGAGAGTCGTCATCACGACGACACCCCATGCTGAAACCTGATATTGCATGAAGTTTGCCATGAAGCAAATGAGGCAAACTACGAATAAGATCATCCACCGATAACCCGATAGCTTTTCTTCTTGAGCCATTTCTTTCTCCTTACGCAGGGATAGTTCAAGCTGAATTCAATGGGGCTAATTAGCCCACTCCATTGCGGCTTCTTTCACTAATCGTTGAGTAGTACCTCGTACATAGGACGGAACACCGAATCTTCTTTGGCATGCAGCGAATGCACCGGCTTCCACTCGTTTTCGTCAATTACCATATGAATGTGGTTCTCAGCGGTATAGGGGTCCCATGGTGCCTTGCCCTCAACAAACGGTTTGCCCGTCTTCGCAAAGCTGAACCACGCATCGTTCATTTCATCCGCGAGATGCGCTGGAGGATTGTCACCCGTAAAC
The DNA here is from genome assembly GCA_905194675.1 of uncultured Collinsella sp. Lineage (GTDB taxonomy): Bacteria > Actinomycetota > Coriobacteriia > Coriobacteriales > Coriobacteriaceae > Collinsella. Next base: position 8,459 of record CAJJTG010000003.1, read on the forward strand.
ATCAGACCACTCGCGGTATCAAGATTCTTGAAAACGAACGGCACCTCGATTGCGTGGCAAGAACCCATTCCCTCGACACGAGATTTATAACGGAACAAATAGTTGTACACGGGCTTAAACGCCGACTGCTCTTCAGCCATAAGGTCGGTGCCGACAAAGAAACCGGTTGAGTTCATAAAATTGGTGTAATTCTCGGCAAAATCGCGCTCAGGCCATGCCTTTCGATATGCTTGCTCCCAGTAATCGATATCAATCTGATCATCAAAATGAATCGGGAATTGGCCGTGCCAGAATCCGGGAAGGTCATCGAAATAGAAATGGAAATAAGTAAACTCGTCCTCGGTACATCCAATCATGATATCGATATCCTTGGCTGCGCCCTCCGCCCAGGCCTTCATCGGCTTCTTGGGAAGAAAAGACCCGTCGCAAACCGGCGAGAAAATTAGCGACACTTCGTAGGTATGACGATCGCACCACACCTGCATGCCCTCAATGAGCTCGTCTGCCGACTTCGCTAAGAGCTCTTGGGCGGTTTTGCATCCCATGATTTCGGCGAACTCCCGAGCAAAGTACTCGCCGCGCTCGCGGGTCTTATAAAGCTGGATAGGGCCGGACTCCAAAATCGCACGTTGGAAATACTTATTTGCCTCTGGCAATATGGAAAGAAGAGCCTGGCTGGAAGAGCCTGCCGACTCACCGAAAAGCGTGACACAATTGGGGTCACCGCCGAAGGCCGAAATATTCTCATGCACCCACTCGAGCGCACGGATTTGATCAAGAATGGCAAGATAGCCGGCGTCTTTGTAGTCCTCTCCGCCCGGCAGGCAATCGAGCAGCAGCGACCCAAACAAGTTCAGACGGTAGTTAATCGAAACAATAACGACATCCTTCGCTGCCGCAAAATTGGAGCCGTTATATAGCGGGTCGGCAGATCCACCTGAGAAGTAGGCACCACCATGGATATATACCATGACAGGAAGGTTCTTGCGTGCGTGTCCCCTGACCCACACGTTAAGGCTCAGGCAATCCTCCCCTTGCTCATGAAGCGAAGCGAGTTCAACTTCATCGATAAATTGCCTGGCAGAATGCCCGAATTCCACGCATTCAATTTCCTCATCGGAATCATCAAGGCGCTCAGGGGCACGCCAACGAAGATCACCTACCGGCTGCTTTGCATAGGGAATGCCCAAAAAAGCTTCAACCCCGTTTTCGAGCGTCTTGCCCGAAACTATACCCGTCCTAGTCTTGACCTTCATTGCTTGTCCTTCCTCACAATTAAGATGCTAGATCGATATGATTTAAGCTAGCTGGCTTGAAACCATCTTAGAATATGGAGAAAGTCAAAGGTCAACGACGTGTTTCGATGGAATACCAGCTGGATACCAAGCGCTTAAGACCGTTCACCTCGTCAAAACGACCGCTTGCCCGACAATGACGGAGTAACAAACATTAGAATAGCTCCAAGGTTTTGAGTGGCCCTAGGGCAGTCGGAAGGTGTGACATGGAACGCGAGTTTTCCCTTAATATCAAGCAGACGGCCGGCCTCTACGGCGTAAGCGCAGACACTCTTCGCTATTACGAGGCAATTGGTTTAGTTGCCCCAAAGCGCGGGGCGAATGCCTACCGTGAATACAGGAAGGACGATTTCGGCAGACTCAACATCATCATGTCAATGCTCAATATGAACTACACGCTTAGCGAAATCAGATCTTTCCTAGATAACCATTCACTCGAAACGAGCTTTGAACTGTTCAGCAACGAACTTGATAGCATCGACGCAGCCATAGCAAAACTATCGCAACGGCGCCGAAAGATCGAGCATTGCATGCAGAACATATCCATGTCGTTAAGAGCACGCGAGGAAAAACAGTCGAGGGTGGTTCATAAGGGACCCCGAGGATATGTCATCGTAAGCGAGGATGAGCTAAGCGGCGACATAATTCCCTACGCCACCATTAAGCGCATGAAAGAACTCGGGATGGAAATCGATTCGATACACACGGTTCCATGCTTCATCCTTGACCCATCGCGCAGAAGCGCCGACGGTTGCCTGGTAGCAGAGAAGACGCTGCTTTCACTCGGATCAATCGACGATAAAGGGTGCGAGATTTTCCCAGAAGGCGACTATCTTTGCAGGACAACCACCGGACCTGCAGAAATAACGCCGACAATATGGAAGGAAATGAATGAATTCATGGACCAGAATCATCTCATTGCCGCAGGGCCTCTTCTAGAATTCTGGTATGTAAGCGAATACATATCTGACAATCAAGATGAATATTTACACACGCTAGAAATAATGGTTGAACCCGGTGAAATCGACCAGCGATAGCGCCTCAACTCACCTAACACGCCAAAAGGCAAGCAACATTCACCTCCAATGGCCAAGCCACCAGGGTAGTCTTTTTGCGACGGGGCTTTTTTGACTACTTTTTCGCAAACGCAAGTGCTCGGCGAGGCAGCCGACAAGAGGTAGTAAAAAAAGCCCCGTCCCAAAAAGACTACCCCAAAGTGGACTGCGAGATGGTTAGAACGAGAGGTTGTCGTCGGTGTTGGCGGCTTCGCCGTCGGCGAGCACGTCGTTGCCGTCGACGTCCTTCAGGAGCACCGAGACCTTCTGCTCGGCATCGGACAGGCGGGTGCGCAGGCTCTTGAGGAGTTCGACGCCGCGGGTGTAGCTCTCGAGCGACTCCTCGAGCTCCATATCGCCCGACTCCAAGCTGCGGATAATGAGCTCCAGCTCCTGCGAGGCCTGCTTGTACGTAAGCTGCTCGACCGGGGTCTTCTCTGCCATATCTGTTTCCTTTCCTAAGGGTCTATCACTGTGAAACGCGGTCTACTCGACCGCATTGACGGTTGCCGACACGTTGCCGTCCGCCATGCGCACCCGGATGGCATCGCCGGGCTTAAAGGTCTTGGCGCTCGTAGCCACCCCATCATCGCTGTACGCGATGGAGTAACCGCGGGCAAGCACCTTGAGCGGCGACAGGGCATCGAGCGAGGCGGCAGCTCGGCCCAGATCGGACGCGGGTTTGCTGAGCATCGTGCGTCCCTGATGCTCTAGACGAGAGCTTGCGAGCGTGAGCGCATGGCGCTTGCCATCGAGCCCTGAGGTGCTTGCGACCAAGCGCTCGGGCAGGCGCTCGAAGTTGGAACGGAAGGCCCCGACCGAACGCGTTATGGCGCCGGACAGACGATCGGCCGTCAGGGCAAGCTCAGACTCTCGACGCTCGACCATAAACGTTGGATCGTTGAGGCACGGGCGGCACGCAGCCGCATCGAGCGCGTCGCTCAAGCGAGCCGTATAGGTATCCCAGGCACGGCGACCGCGCTGATCGAGCATTTCCAGATCGACCTGATTCGACCCGATCATCGATGCCATCGCGGCGCCCAGGCGCTGGTGGCGCGCCTCGAGCACGTCGGCCAGCTCTGTCATAGCCGGCGCCACCGATTCGGCCGCAGCCGTGGGCGTGGAGGCGCGACGGTCGCTCACCATATCGCAAATCGAGGTATCTGGCTCGTGACCGATACCAGTCACCACGGGCACGGGGCAAGCCGCCACCGCGCGGGCAAGCTCCTCGTCATTAAAGGTCATGAGGTCCTCGAAGGAGCCACCGCCGCGCACCAGCAAAATACAGTCGGGTGCCGGCGTAATAGAAGCGGCCCGGCGCAGACCCTCAATAAGCTCTGCCGGCGCGCCCTCGCCTTGCACCTTGGCACCCACGCAAACAAGCTCGACAAGCGGGTTGCGCCGGCGCAGCGTACGCTTGACGTCGTCGATTACCGCACCGGAAAGCGAAGTGACGACTGCCACACGCGAGCAGAACACTGGGATGCGACGCTTGCGTGCCTCGTCCATCAGGCCCTCGCGGCGTAGCTTTTCGGCCAGTTGCGCCACTTGTTGACGCAGCAGACCCTCCCCCGCCAGCGAGAACGAGCGGGCGACAAAACTCATGCGACCCGTGGGCTTGTAGAGATTGAAACCGCCCTTAAAGCTCACCTGCATACCGTCGCGCAAATCGAAAGTGCGCTTGAGATAGGCGCCCTTCCAGATGATGCAGTCGACGGCGGCCGAGTCGTCTTTAATCTGGAAGTAGCAGTGGCCACTTCGGGCATTGGGACCACGGAAACCCGTGACCTCGCCCAGGACGATCAGTTGCGGAATAGCATCGAGCGCACCGGCGGCGATCTCTACCGCCTGGCTCACGCTGAGCTCTTTACGCTCCTGCTCGTCCGAACCGTCGAACTCGGCGGAAACGCTATTGCCGGTTAGATTCCAACCTGCCACGCAACCTCCTTTCGTTATCGTGCACAAAGGCTCTGGCCCTGCGCAAATTCAAGTCCAACACATAGTACAGCGCCGCGGGGACACAAATCCCCGCGGCGCCCAGCGACCCAATTTGTTATCGGTTGGAGTTTCTGTTGTAGCGAGCCATAAGATAGAGCAGCTGAATAATCGAGGTGAGTGCCGCCGCCACGTAGGTAAGCGCGGCTGCCGTCAAGACCTTCTTGGCACCGTTGACCTGCTTGGAGCTCATACCCGACTGCTCAATATACGCCACGGCGCGCCGACTGGCGTCAATCTCGACCGGCAGCGTAACGAACTGGAACAGCACGCTAAACGAGAAGAAGATCAGCGCGAGGGTCGTGAGTCCCGCGATGTTCATAAACAGGCCCATGAGCAGCACGATGGTCCAAGTGTTCTGGGTAAAGTTGACGACCGGCACGAGGGCGGTGCGTACCTTCATCATGGTATAGCCGCTTTGACGCTGAGCGGCATGGCCTGCCTCGTGACAAGCGACAGCAACGCTTGCGACCGAGCCGCCCGAACGGTTGGAATCCGACAGATACAGATTGTTGTCCTGCGGGTTGTAGTGGTCGGTAAGCTCACCAGCGACGCCCTTGATACCCACGGCATTGCAGCCGTTGGCGTCGAGCATGCGGCGCGCGACCGCAGCGCCCGTGTCGCCGTCCGAGCGAACCTTGGACCACGTCTTGTACGTCGAATTGATATAGTTCTGTGCGGCAAGGCCAAGCACCGTGCAGACAAGCACAACCAGCAGGTACAGCGGGTCGATGCCAAAGCCGTATCCATAGTAGTAGGGCATACGAATTCCTCCGAATCGAGTTACACGTTGGAGGCATTCTACCCACTCAGCAGACTAGGCTTCCCTATAACAACTCAATCTTTCCGTCCTTCACGGTGAGCCCCATATTGCCGGAAAGCAGATCGTCCAGGCGCGAACCCACAAGCTCAAAACGCCAGCCTTCGCGCAGGGGGCTTTGCTCAGGATGCTCGATGTAATCGGCCAGGTCATCGCGCGAGGCAATGACCGAGGTCGCCACCCCCGAGCGCTCGGCAACCAAGCGAATAAGCGCATACATCAGGTCCGTCACGCTCTCAAGCTCCGGCGAAATCTGGCGATGCCCGCGCACCATGAGCGGCAGGCGATCGTGCGGGCAGCTCGCACCGCGCTTGATGGCCATGAGCGCGCCGTCCACGTCGCGCTCCCCCAACTGGTCGGTACCGCGAATGCTACGGAACTCCTCAACGCGCACGGGATTGCGCTTAACGAGCGCCAGCAGCGTATCGTCGGACATGACCCACTTGCGCGGGATGTTGCGGCGCTCGGCGCGGTCCTCGCGCCAGGCGGCGAGCTCGCGCGCGATGCCCAACTGGTGACGGCTGCACGAATTGATGCGTTTGACCTTACGGAACGCCTCGTGGCGATCGGCGCGATAGTGCGACTCGTCAGCCAGCGGGCGCAGCTCGTCGAGCACCCAGTCCACGCGGCCCAGCTCGCGCAGGCGGCTCATCATCTCGGTAAAGGCGACGATCAGGTACTTGACGTCATCGATCGCGTACTCGATCTGTTTGTCGGTCAGCGGGCGACGCGACCAGTCGGTCAGCGACTCGGTCTTGGGCAGCGAGACGCCGCAAAACGTCTGCACGAGCGCGCCGTAGGAAATCTGCTGGCGTTCGCCCAAAAAGGCGGCGGCCACCTGCGTGTCAAAAATCGGACGCGGCAGCACGCCCACGGTATGGAGCATAACCTCCATATCCTGCGAGCAGGCGTGGAAGACTTTGGTCACGCTCTCGTCGGCCATAAGCTCGGCCAGCGGCGACAGGTCGTCGATCACCAGAGGGTCGACCGCGACGCTCTCGGCAGGGGTGGCAATCTGAACCAAACACAGGCGCGGATGGAACGTGCGCTCGCGCAAAAACTCGGTATCGACGGCAATCGCGTCAAACTCACGGGCGCGCTGGCAAAAGTCGAGTAGAGCCTGATGTGTGGAAATGTACATATCAACCCATCGAATAAGGTTAGGCCCGAAAAACACGGGTAGGATATCGGCATTGCCTTACAACTATACTCGGTTAGTCACAGAACGGGAACGTAAGTATGCGCTGCCTTATCATCCACAACCCGGCATCGGGCCCCAGCTCAGATGAAATCTACGCATTCACGCACGCCCTCGCGCAAGGCGGCGACGAGGTCGTGATGCGCTTTATCGGCGATGGCATGGAGCCCGAGGACGCCGTGGCAGACGTGCGCGAGTTTGATCGCGTGGTCGTTTCGGGCGGCGACGGCACCGTCTCCAACGTGCTCGATCAGATGCGCGGATGCGGTGTCCCCACGCTCATCTTCCCCTCCGGTACGGCCTGCCTGTTCTTCAACAACATCGGCAATGCCCCTGAGGCGGCGGCGCTCGCCAAGGCCTGCCGTGCCGGTCGCACGGTCAAAGTCGACATGGGCGAGCTCTTTTGGCTCGACGAGGACGGCAACGAGAAGCGCCACGGCTTTATCATCATCGCCGGCTCGGGCTTCGACGCCGAGATCATGATGAAGGCCGCTCCCACCAAAAACGACATCGGCGAGATCGCCTACTTCCTCTCTGCGCTCGCCACGCCCAACCCCACGGTGGCGCACTTTACGATTGAGCATGACGGCATTGTCGAGGAGCTCGACGGCATCTGCTGCATGGCCGGCAACACCTCGGTCATCCAAAACGACATCAACCTGTTCCCCGACTGCCGCATGAACGATGGCATGGTCGACATTGCGGTCATAGAACCCGTGCGCACCGTGCAGCTGCTGCCTACTGTGATCACCGCTGCGCTTGACCCCGCCGGCAAGGTACTCGGGCGCCCGCAGTTCAAGATCATCCAGACCAAGGAAGCCAAGATCACCTGCACCCCGTCGCTGGGCATGCAGTTCGATGGCGAGATTATCTCCAGCAATTCGGGCGTCTTTGGAGCCCGCGCGCTTCCGCAATGCCTCGACCTCATCGTCGACGAATTCTCACCGCTCGGAAAATAGGAGGACCCCATGAACGACAATCCCCTGATCGGCTTTATTGTCATCGTCTTGGCCATGCTCGTCGGTTACGCCATCAACGTGATTCACCGCCGAAAGAAGTAAATCCACATTGGTATGATATTCATCCAGTTATGGCCTCTCCCGCTGTTTATGCATTCGTCAAACAGCGGGGGATTTTCATTTCGGGCATTCCCAGCTACTTTATTCGGCTACAGTAATTACAGGGCGTCTTTATTAAAGTAAAGCTGCAAACTGAGTACGATTAACCGCTCATCGCATATTTCATCACGCTTATCGAGTAAGTTTCTTTCATAGATGAATATTGTTTCCAGTTCGTTACGCTAATGAGGTGTCTTTATTGGCTGAAGCCCTCTGGCGACAGAGGGCTTTCGCACGCTGGGAGGGAAAATGAGGAAAACTCGCCCCGTCAACGCGCTCAAGAAGCTAGGCATAGGCCTCGCCTTTGGAGCTGCGACCATCATGTCCATGCCGACATCTGCGCTCGCCTGCACGCAAATGTACATGGGCAAAAACCTTACGGCCGACAACAACACGTACTATGGTCGCGCCGAGGACTTTGGCCCGCGCTACCTCAAGCACTTTGGCATTGAGCCGTCGCATGCCCCCGGGTATACCTACGGCTCAGACGAGTCCGGCTTCTCATACAGGTCGACCAAGACTACATATCGTTATAGCTACGTGCGCGATCATCCTTCGCAGTGGCACGGGCGCTATGATGCCTACTCTGAGGCAGGCATCAATGAGAAGGGCGTGTCCTGCTCCGCAACGCTGACCACCAACATGAACGATAAAGCCGCCAAGGCAGACCCCCTGACCGACACTGGCATTGGCGAGTATAGCTACGGCAGCGTTATCTTAGGCGAAAGTGCCAAAGCACGTGAGGGTGTCGAGCTCCTCGGCAAGATCATCGACGAGCAGGGCGCCAACGGCAACGATCAGATTATCATCGCCGACAGCAACGAGACTTGGCTGTTTGCCGCACTTTCCGGCCACCAGTGGATCGCCATGAAGCTCGCCGATGACGTCGCCTCACTCAACCCCAACATCGGCGGACTCAATTACGATGTCAACCTTGATGACACCGAGAACTGCCTCCACTCCGAGGGCATCCAGACCATGCCCGAGAAAAATGGCTTCGCCGAGTACACCGACGGCAAGTTCGACGTTGCCAAGACCTATGGCAAAAGCGTCGCCGATTCCGGCGTTCATCAGTGGACTCGCTATGTCCAGGGCCGCGATTACTTCATGGCCCCGTTGACCAAGGGCGCGGATTACGACATCGTCACGGTTAAACCGAAAAAAGGCCCCGACCAAATCGGGGCCATGGTCAGCGAGATCCAGCCCCTGTTCTTCCAGCCCGGCAAGTCCGACTGGAACACCTTTGAGATGATCCGTGCATTTGGCAACCGCGGCGAAAATGTCCCCGGCCTCAACGCCAACACCGACGGTGTCTACGCCATCGGCACCGAAAGAAGCACCGAGACCAACCTCTTCCAGATCCGTCAGGACATGGACCCCGAGATCGCGACCATTCAGTGGGAGATGCTCTCCCGCGCCGCCTACTCCGTCGCTATTCCTCTGTACTCTGCACTGCTCACCGAGGTCAGCCCCCACTTCAGCAATCAGGATGTCTCCTACGATCACTGCGAAGAGACGGACATCGTGAACAACGAGGAGCCCGAGAACTCCATCAACTACGTCCTCATGGACATTAGTTCCCTCTGCTACGAGCACCGCGAGCAGCTCGGCACCGGCGTTCGCGCCTACCTCGACGCTCTCCAGAACGAGCTCATCGAACAGAACCTTGAGGTCGATGCTGCTATGCAGGCCGAGACCACCACTGAGGGCCGCACCGCCCTGGCAAACAAGGCCGGCAAGGCTGCCACTGAGAACACCTACGTCAAGTGCAAGGCCCTGCTCCAGGAGATGCGCGCTTATCTGAAGGCTGAGGATTTCAGCACGCCCTTCACCCCGAGCGACCTGAACACCGAGACCAACGGCCTCAAGGTGTCCATCACCTACGCCAAGGACGCTCTTGCCACCGACCCGGTAACCCCGGATCAGCCTGGCACCCCCGAGCAGCCTGGTACTCCTGAGCAGCCCGGTACCCCCGAGCAGCCCGCTAAGCCCGAGCAGCCCGCTAAGCCCGAGCAGCCCACCACCAAGCCCGAGAAGCCTGGCAAGTCCGACACCACGACCACAGTAACCACCAACAAGACGAACACCAAGGGCGGCCTGCCCACCACTGGCGATCGTTTTGATGGCCGCATGGTGGCCGCATTCGCCATCGCTGGCGTTGCCGTCATCTCCGCAGGCGGTTACTTCCTCTACCGTCGCAATAAGGAGTAACGTCTTAGCTGAGCGGGCGAGGCAGCAATGGCAGCCTCGCCCGCTTAACCCGCCTTTTTGGCCGACGGGAAACCCACGGGAAACCCGCCTGAAATCTTTTTAAAAAAGATTTCCCCGCACACACTTCGCTGTGCTATAGTGCAGCGCAACAGCAACTAGGTGCGACCGCGCCACGGCATCACGAAAGGAGCCACCAACATGAAGAACACGATGAAATCTCTCAACAACTGGTGGTGGCGTGATGCGAATACGATCGGTCGACAGTGAGTCCCTCACGCCTGTTTTTGCGCTCTAGGTGATTGGAAGGCCTCCGGTTTCGACCGGGGGCCTTTTTCTATCTCGAGCCCGATCGCATTCGCATCACGCGCCTCCGCTTTTCTCTTGCAATCCCCTTCCGAAAGGATTTTCACCATGTCTCAGAACACCACCGCCACCCAGCCCCGCACCGTCCAGACCGCCGACCGTGGCAAACTCGATGTCCGCGCCCTCGTCCTGCTCGCCATCCTGCTCGCCGCCGGCTTCATCCTCAACTTCACCGTCGGCAAGGCAATCTCGGGCATCTCGGGCGGCATGATCAGCCCCGAGTTCATCATCTCGGCCTTCTGCCTCACCATCCTGGTCGTTCGCCCCAACATCGGCCAGGCGCTCGTCATTGGCCTCATCTCGGCTGCCGTGATCCAGATCACCACCACTTCGCCGTTCGTTGATTTTGCCGCCGAGGGCATCGCCGCCATGCTCATGGCCGGCATCGTCAACGCCGCCGGCAAGAACGGTCAGGTCAAGCCCGCCATCGCCATTGTCGCAACCTTCGTGACCACCTTTGTCTCCGGCGTCATCTTCATGGTCATCAAGATGGCCATGCTCGGCGTGGTGGGCGAGCTCGCCGCCGCCATGTTGCCCGTCGTCGCCATGACCGCCGTCTTTAACGCCATTCTGGTCGGCGCCCTCTACCTGCCCATTCAGAAGGCCCTGAAGCTCAACTAACCCACTCGGCTTTACGAGCCACCCCATCTTGGCGTTCATTCGTCGCTCGCGTACCCAAGTACGCTTCGCTCCTCTTTCGCGCCAACCTGGGGCCCCTCGTAAAGCCGTCTCCGTGCTCCACCACCAAAGACTGTCCCAAACAACTAGCTCTTGGGGACGTTCTTAAACGACTAGTCATTAAAGAACGTCCCCGATGACTATGAAAGGTATCCATGGAAACGATCATCAACGTCGACGATGTCTCGTTCTCCTATGGCACGCAGACCGAGCAGGCGCTCAGCCACATCTCACTCGGCGTGAACAAGGGAGATTTCATCGGCATCATCGGGCCCTCGGGCGCCGGCAAGTCCACGCTTGCCGCCTGCCTGTCGGGCGCCGTGCCCCACCACTACACCGGCACGTTCTTTGGGTCCGTCATGGTTGACGGCCACGACACCTGCGAAGCCTCGCTCACCGACGTATCGCAAATCGTCGGCAGTGTGCTGCAGGATATCGACACGCAGATGGTCGCTTCGGTCGTCGAGGACGAGATGCTCTTTGGCCTCGAGAACTTTGGCGTCCCCCATGACCAGATCGAGCAGCGCGTGAGCGAAACGCTCGAGACCGTCGGCATCAGCGACCTGCGCGACCGCGAGATCGCCACCCTCTCGGGCGGACAGAAGCAAAAGGTAGCCATCGCCGCCATCCTCGCCATGCGTCCGCGCGTCTTGGTTCTCGACGAGCCCACCGCGGCACTCGACCCTGCCAGCTCCACGCTGGTCTTCGAGACGCTGCGTGAGGCAAACCGCGCACTTGGAATCACCATCGTCGTCGTTGAGCAAAAGGTCGCCCTGCTCTCGGAGTACTGCAACCGCGTGCTCGTGCTCAACCATGGCGAAATCGCGCTGCAGGGCGAACCACACGAGGTCTTCGCGCATACCGACGAGCTCCGTGCCATCGGCGTCGACTGCCCTCGCGTCACGCGTATCTTCAATAGCCTCGAGGCCGATGGCCTGGTAAGCGGTACCCCTTGCTTGGATGTCGATGAGGCCGAGCGCCTGATTTCGGGCATCGTCGACCCCGCACGCGCGGCTATCGAAGCCCAGGCGCCCGCTGGTTCCCCGCATGCACCGTCGTTGCGCCCTCATGCCAAGGACGCCGAACCCGTACTCACCTTCGACCATGTTGAGTTTGCCTATCCCAATGGCGGAGCCGCCGTACACGACCTTAGCCTGACGCTCTATCCTGGCGAGCTCGTGGGCATCGTCGGTCAAAACGGCGCCGGCAAGACCACGCTCACCAAACTGCTCACAGGCCTGCTTAAGCCCGCCTCGGGCAGCGTGCGCGTCACGGGACTGGATACCGCAGCCGTTCCCACGAGCCGCATCGCTCGCGAGGTCGCGACCCTCTTCCAAAACCCCGACCGCCAGATCTGCAAGGACACCGTGCTCGACGAGGTCGCCTTTGGCCTGGAGCTTACCGGCATCGACCGTGCCGAGGCGCTGCGTCGCGCCCAGCTCGTCATCGGCCGCTTTGGCTTGCCGGCCGACGAGGCGCCCTTCTCGCTCTCGCGCGGTCAGCGACAAATGGTGGCGCTTGCCTCCGTCGTAGTGGTTGAGCCCAAGATCGTCGTGCTCGACGAGCCCACGAGCGGCCTTGATTACCGCGAGTGCATGACCGTCATGGAAACAGTGCGCACCATGGCCGAGCGTGGTTGCGCCGTTATCATGGTCTGCCACGATATGGAAGTCGTCTCGGATTTTGCCGAGCGCATTGTGGTAATGGCCGACGGTCGCATCCTCGACCGCGGCCGCACGCACGAGCTATTCTCGAACATCGATCTCATGCGGCGTGCCTACGTGGAGCCTCCCCAGGTTATTGAACTCTCGCGCCGTCTGGCATCTTCCGTCTCGCCCGCTTTTGCGCAGGTGAGCGAGGTCACCGATGTCGTTCGAATTACCAAGGAGATGGTCCACCGTGGTTAACGTCATCGACTACATGCCGGGCGATACGCTGCTGCATCGTCTGAACCCCGTCGTCAAACTGGGCCTCGCCGCCGCCATCACCGTCGGCATCTTCTTATCCGACACCTACGTGGCGCTGCTGGGCTTTTTGGCACTCACCCTTGTACTGGGTGCCTATGCCGGCGTCGTCAACCGTCTGTTCTCGCTGCTCAAGTTGCTGATTCCGCTCGCGCTTATCATGCTGGTGCTCCAGCTGGCCTTTATGCGCGATGGCAACGTGGTGTGGGGCTTTATCACCGACACGGGCCTCATCACAGGATCGAAGGCCTGTCTGCGCCTACTGGGTGTGGCGTTACCACTCATCCTCATGCTCATGGTGACCAAGCTCAACGACCTTGCCAACGCCTGTGTCGAGGTGTTGCACGTACCGTATCGCTACGCTTTCACCTTTACCACGGCGCTGCGCTTTGTGCCGGTGTTTGGTCAGGAGATGAACGCCATCATGGAGGCGCAGACCGCACGCGGCGTCGAGTACGACACCAAGAACCCCATCAAGAAGCTTAAGCTCATGCTGCCACTGTGCGTGCCACTGCTCATCTCGAGCGTGGGCAAGACCGATGCCACAGCCTTGGCGGCAGAACAGCGCGGCTTCTATCTGCGCACGCGCGCCAGCTCGTACAAGCGCTACCCCATCAAGGGCCTGGACATTGCCGTGCTCATCGTCAGTATCGCCCTCATCGCCATCGGCTTCCTGTTCTAGTTCACCACCGACAGCAACCGCCCAACGCAAAAGGCCTCGGCTCGCACCAAACGAGCCGAGGCCTTTACTGTTTCACCAGATAAAACCTACCAAAATAAACCTGTCCCTTTTTGGCAGGTCGGAAGCTAGAGGCGGTAGGGGGCGCCGCTGCGGATGATGGATTCGCGCACCAGGACATCCATGGCGTCGAGGGTAATCTCGGGCATCTCTCGGTACTTCTGCAGCACCGATAGCTCGGTGCAGGCCAGAATGACGCGGTCGCAGCCGCTACGGGCGAACTCCCACATCACGCGGTCGAACTTATCCATATCGGGCTCACGTCCGGCCTTCACATCATCGTAGATAAGCGACATCACATCGTTCTGACGTTTCTCGCTGGGATAGACGACCTCAACACCCGCAGCCTTACATTCGCGGCCGTAGACGCCCGCGCCCACGGTTCCGTCGGTGCCCATGATGCCAATCTTGTGCACCGGCTCGGCCGGCATACTCAGGTTGGGGTCGAACTCGCACTCCCCCATCACCGCACCGGCCAGAGCATAGCGCACCGACTCACGCGGCATGTGGATAATCGGCACCTTCGTAAACGACTGGATCCGGTCGTAGAAGTAGTGCGACGTGTTGCAGGGAATGGCAATGTGCGCACAGCCCAGCGACTCGAGTGCCTGGGCACACTCTTTCATGGTCGCCAGCAGCTTGGCATGCTCGCCGGTCTTAATGGCCAACGTGCGGTCGGGCATGGTCGACTTGGAGAGCACCACCATGTCGATATGCTCCTGATCGCAGGCAGCAGCCGTATGACGCACCACCTGGTCGTAGTAATACGACGTGGCCTCGGCGCCCATGCCGCCGATAACTCCCAGCTTTTCCATCGCCGCCTCCTTGGTGACGCTTGCGCAATTGCGCGTATCATACCCGCGCCCGCCCGATGTAAACCGGACGGGCGCCGCACTCATCTACTTGTAATACGTCTTGAACAGCTTAAAGTGGCGCAGCTTGGTGTGCCACATGCGCAGCCAGCGGTTAAAGACAAAGTCGCCCTTCATAAACGAAGGGTCGGCGCCCTTGCCTTCCTTGTCCAGGCGATGCACCTTAGCGCGCAACTCGGGATCCTTGACGTACTTGTCAACGACGCCCATGGGAACGACCATCCACAGGGCCTCGTCCTGCGCCGTCACAAACTCCGGCTCAAATGGACGGTTGAACACATACTCGTCCACCACATACTTGGCAACGTTAAAGCCGCTGTTGGTGACGTAGTAGTTGCTGCGACCCTGGCGCGTGTTGAAATCGAAGAACTTAAACGAGCCGTCGCGCTCGTCGTACTTAACGTCAAAGTTGGAATAGCCCACAAAGTGAAGGTCCTCGAGCAACTTGCGCACGCCGCCCATGAGCTCGTCGTTGGGCTCGGTAATGATACAGGCGTGATTACCGACGCCGTGAGGCTGATGCTCCTCGAGCAGCACATGGCCCAGGCACATCATGCGTACCTTGCCGTTGCGATCGGAATAACTGGTGAGCACGCGCATGTACTCGTCGTTGCCGGGCACGCGATCCTGCAAGATCAGGTCGTCGGTGTAGCCGCTGGCATACGAATCGCGAATGACCTGTTCCAGCTCGGCGCGGTCGGCAATCTCATAGGCCTTCTTCTGGCCCTCGAACTCATGCTGCCACCACATGATGCCGTCAGAAGGCTTCAGAATCATCGGGTAAGGAAAATCGATCTGGTCGAGCACCTCGGCAGGTGCCTCGCCTTGGTCGTTCAGCATCGCCATGGTGAAGGTAAAGGTATGCGGATAAGGCACGCCATGCTTCTCGCACAGCTCGTAGAAGATCTCCTTCTTCTGGCACTGCTCGAGCATGCTGTAGGGCGCGTAGGGAGCGACGATGTTATCCGCCAGCTCATGAGCATCCTTGGCCTGAGCCACGAGGGCAACATAGTTGTCGCCACAGCCCACAAGGACAATCGTCTTATCGGCATGCGCTTGGGCAATGCCGTTGACGGTTTTGAGCATCACGGGCATGGTGTCGATATCCACGTTGGGCGTGTAGTCGATAATCTGGCTGCGGTACGCGGGACCCGTCTGGTACTTGCCAAAGACCAGACTCTTGACCTGGTACTCCTCGTAGAAGGCGCGCGCCACCGAATAGGCGTTGATGTCGCCACCGAGCAGCACGGGAATGAACTCGCGCTCTGTAAATTGCAATGCCATGGAAACTTCCTATCATGAACTGCCCACACAACGGGCGGTCTTTGCGCAACTGATTTATTCTAGCGTGCCAAGCCGCCGGCGCCCAAAGCTCCACCGTATCTATGGCAATCGACGTAATCGTCCAGCACGAAGACGGCAATCACCGGTGTACGACAACGGGCAATGAACCCACCGTTGTTGTAGGATTCAACATGTTGCCCGCCCCGTCGAAAGGTGCACCGTGCCCCAGGCTCATCCGATCAACAACCCCATCATTGACGCCGCCAAGCGCGAACTTGCGGATCGTGCCCAGACGGCAGCTCCCCTACGCACCGCAAACGATGCTTACAACGGGCCTGCCCGCATCGTCTCAATCAACACGTCGGAGCACAAAGGCACGCGTAAGTCACCCGTCGCCGACGGGCACGACACCGTCATCGAGCAGTTTGGCCTCGCCTCTGATGCGCACGCCGGGCATTGGCACCGCCAGGTTTCCTTTTTAGCTGCAGAGTCTATCCAGACGGCACAGGCGCGCGGGCTCGATGTGCACGAGGGCGACTTTGGCGAGAACTTCACAACCCAGGGCATCAATCTACTCTCGCTCCCCCTGGGAACGCAGCTCAAGATTGGCAACGATGTCCTGGTCGAAATCAGTCAGATCGGCAAGGTCTGCCACACCCGCTGTGCCATCTACTATCTCGCTGGCGACTGTATCTTTCCCCATGAGGGCGTTTTCGGCGTGATACTAAAGGGCGGAGAGGTCCATACCGGCGACGAAATCCAGGTAGTCAAACTCGGCGACGGCACCTGTTCGTTCACCCCTGCCAAGGCCCTCGAAGAGATTGAGCTGGCTCGTCAAGAGGGCACGCTGTAGTTGTAAAACCCCACGTTGAGATAGCTTTTACAGCCCAAAGCTCCTCTTAAACAGGCCCCCGTAACGTTAAAGTTGAACTCTATGGTTTCTCAACAATTCATCATAACTGCAGGTCAAAGCCAAAGTCTCAAGTTCAACTTGACCCTTTGGAACCTTTAAGGTTCAAGTTGAGGTCGAAAGCAGTAGTAGAATACCGTTCGAACCATAACCTACGATTGATTGCAGAGGGACTGGATGCAGCATTCGAATCATCGCACCGCAGCGCTCATTGCGTCGAAGCCGGCTCGTATCATCACGAGCGCCGCGCTCGCCGTTGCGCTGACGGCCACACCGATGCTCTCCCCCGTTGCGGCGTATGCCGCCTCGCAGGCAACGCAGGACCAGCTTTCCGCAGCCCAGCAGAAGATCGAAGCCGCCACGAGCGCCTACAACGACGCCCGCACCAAACTCGATGACCTGCAAAAGCAGATTGACTCCAATGAGGCGAGCATCGAGGAAATCGAGGCTAAGCTTCCCGAGCAGCAGGCCAAGGCAAGCTCTGCCATGCGCGATCTGTACAAGTATCAGAAGGGCACCAATCCCATCGTGAGCTTCCTGGTCAACGTGCAGAGCCTGGGTGAGTTCATCACGACCTGCAAATACACCAACCAGATCACGAGCTCGAGCGTCGACGAGATCGAAGAGCTCAATAACATGCAAACCGAACTCGAGCAGAACAAGGCTGAGCTCCAGCAGGCCAAGTCTCAGCTTGAGGC
The DNA here is from genome assembly GCA_905194675.1 of uncultured Collinsella sp. Taxonomy (GTDB): domain Bacteria; phylum Actinomycetota; class Coriobacteriia; order Coriobacteriales; family Coriobacteriaceae; genus Collinsella. The sequence goes on from CAJJTG010000003.1 coordinate 25,659, forward strand.
GGAGCAGAAAAACGCCGAGGATGCGCTGGCGCAGGCCCAGCAGCTCCGCAGCGAGGCACAGGCAAAAGCCGAGCAGGAAAATGCCGCCGAGCTTGCCAAGCTTGAGGCCGATAAGGCCGCTGCCGCCGAGAAGCTCTCGGGCGAGGGCGTAAGCGGCAGCAATTCCAGCAGCCAGGCCACCAACACCAACACCACCATCGACACCACGGTGAACAACGCCAATACCGGTAGCTCCGATTACGATTCGTTCATTAATGAGTGGACGGGCCGCATCGACAATTATCTCGCCGGCTCCCCCATGGCAGGCCAGGGCTACAACTTTGCCGTCGCCGCTTGGAATACCGGTGTCGACCCCCGCTGGTCCCCCGCCATCGCCTGCATCGAGAGCACCAAGGGTGCTTATTGCGCCAATTCTTACAACGCCTGGGGCTGGAGTGCCCGTGGCGGCGGTTGGCGCAGCTTTGGCAGCTGGAGCGAGGGCATCTCCGCTCACGTTGCCTATCTGGGCGCCAACTACGGCTCCACCCTTACCCCGGCAGCGGCCAAAAAGTACTGCCCGCCCACGTGGCAGGACTGGTACAACAAAGTCGCCGCACAGATGAACCGCATCTAAGTGCAACTGCAAAGGGCCCCAATGGGGCCCTTTTCTTTTAGGTAGCGGAGGTATCGACGACGCCGGTCGCATTGGCAACCGCAACTATGACGATCATGCATAGGAGCAGCACACCCAGTGCCTTGAGCCAGAGTTTCGCGAGCTTCTTGCCGCGATAGCTGTCGAGCAGTGCGAATCGCCGACGAAGACGGCGCTTATCGAGCAGCGCAAAATGCATAAGCACCATAAGGCCATCGACAAAGAAAAAATACTCGATTATGAGAAGCCACGTCGGGTAGCTTTGGTTTGCTCCCGTGGGGTGAAAGACGGCAAAGTGACTTCCGGCAAAGAACACAAGCAGTGAGAAGCAGACGAGCGTATTCCAAATACGCCCCAGAGACTCCGGAACGCGAGGGAGCAGACCGCATGCAGCGGAGGCGGCAGGCCTAGGAAGCCCTGTGGGGTTCTGGAGCCCTTGGGACGTCAACGCCGTCTCCGAGGCCGGAGTACGGACAAGCACAGGCGCAGGAGGCCGCACGGGGCGACTTAGATCGTATGCCGCGCGCGTCGCCCGTCCCAACGCTTCCGCGCTCGCAAAACGCTTGGCCGGGTCGAGCGCCATCGACATGCAGACGGCATCGGCAAGTGGAGTGGGAATGCCGCGCGCCTCGCATTGCTCGCGCATGTCGAGCCCTGGTTTAGGGTCGACTCCCGTCAAGCAGAAGAACAACAGGGCGCCAAGTGCGTAGACGTCGCTTCGCACGCTCGTCTGCCCAAACCCATACTGCTCGGGCGGCGCATAGGGCCGTGTCCCAAACTTGACGGTATCGGCATCGGCGCCATCGCGCCATACGCGCGCGATCCCCAAGTCGATAATCACCAGCGATGAAAACGTCAGACCGCCATCAGGCGTATAGTTGGCACCTGTCACGATGATATTCGACGGCTTGAGGTCGCGATGGATCACCGGCGCCGAAGCCTCCCCCGCCATTGCAAAACCGGCATGGAGCTCGCCCACGGCATCGCATAGGGCAGGATACAATTTACGCGCATAATCGGGGGTGGCTCCCAGACGGTCCACCAGCGCCCCGAGCGTCTCCCCTTCGATGTATTCCATAACCACGTTGAGCTCGTCGCCCACACGACGACAATCGACGATTCTGGGCAGGTGCTCAAAACGCCTGCCTGCCCGCTGAGCGGCAAACAGACGCTCGTATGCCCCGCCGATTTGAGCCGAAGCATCGATGCGTTTACGGACAAAGGGGCCGAGCGAACCACCGCCAGTTCCTTCAAAGTACACAAGCTCGGTTGTTTCAACGGACGAGCGCTTAAGTACACGCTCCACGCGATAGCTGTCATCACGATCGAGCGACGCCAGGTGCTCGGCAAGCGCTGCGGTCAACTCGTCATCGGAATATGTTGGGGTCTGAGTATCCATAGCCTCCATCATAGCGCAGGGCGCAGACACCCCATGGCATCCGCGCCCCGTTCGTTTGCATCGTTGTTCGACAGCTCCGCCGGTTCAGATATCAGCCGCTAACTCACCGTCTCCTCGCCAAAGCGATACAGCTCCTCGTTGACCTTTTGGAGGCTGCACCCGCGATCGATGCAAAAGATGATAATCGCATCGCGGCGGTCCTTGCAGTTTAGGACGCTTACCCCGGCAGCCGTCAGCGCACGGTTGGTCTCTTTGAGCGTCAGCGCCATCGCAAAGGCAATCTGCAGCACCTTATTGCGACTCGGATGACGCGCGCCGGTAAAGATCTGATAGCCAAAGGTCTCATTGAGATCGGCCATACGAACCACGCGCGAGCGCACCAAGCCCTTTTCCTGCAGCAGCTGCTTCAGGTAGTCCGAAAGCGACGGGGCGGCAAAGTCGTGCTCCCTGATATAGCCATCGATGTTCGGCGCATCGAGAAGCTCATTGAGCAACTCCTCGGTCAGCTTTTTATCGGGCATACGACTTCACCTCCCCCAGTGCATGCAACATGCTAGAAACCGCTTACGTCCGAACGCTCCCAGCTAGCAACCTGGTCGGGAGACACCGTGCCCAGCGCCTCGAACTTCCAGGAGCCGCCCGCCTTCAGATGATTGGTGTTTGCAAGAGCCGTTCCAACCTGGTTGCCATCGGCATCATACAGAACATATTCAATCTGAATGTAGCTCTTTTCCTTGTCCGTGTTATTGGTCAGCGTGCCCGTGATCTTATAGGTAAACTGATTGGAAGTGTCTTCAGCCTCGTCAGCAATGGTATACGGTTCTTGCGGTTCTTTTTGCTCCTCAGCCTGCTGTGTCGTCTCGGCAGGTTTTGCCGAATCGCTCGCAGACGAATCGGTTGAGTTGCCGCCCATAGAGCCCACGGCACCGACAATAACCAGCACCACGATGATGCCTAGGACAATCTTGCCGATCGGCTTCTTTCCCTCTTTTGCCATTATTCATCCTTCCTACGATCCGGCTACCGTGCCGGCACACAGCACATCGCAGGAAGGATTGAACTTGAATTCATTAGCTGAGAGCTAAGGTTGCGGTAAACGGCCAATGCAGTTATCCAAACGCCGAGCAAACGCACTTTGCGCGACCGTCTGCCAGCAGTGATCAACCCACCGTGACGGATTCCCCGGTAAAGGTGCTCACAACCAACAGGATAAAGAAGGCCAAATAGCTGATGCTCAGCAGGTAGGCGATAACCAAAAAGGCAATCCATCCAACATTGGTCTTACCGTCGGCACGACGTTGCTCGCGAGAACGGCACAGCCAAATCGTCACGACGATGGCAGTGATAAACAGTACGAGTGCCGCCGCAGCCAGCCCAGCAAGCACAAACATCACGCCAATGCTCACAGCGATGACCGGAAGCAGTAGCAAACCGCACCCGCATCCACCCGGACTATATACGGCAGACTGTCGGCGTCGTTCCATCGTCACTCCAAGCCAAGCAATCGTTTGTAGACATCGAGGCCCTTGAGTAGGATTTCCTCGTCGAAGAGCATGCTATCGGTATGCAGAGCGCTTGTGGCATAGGCTGGGCAGCCATCAGCGTCGATCGGGTTTTCTTGTCCCTCTGGCACGCCCGTGCCCAGCAAGAAAAACACGCCCGGCAGATGGCGCTGATAGAACGCGAAATCCTCGGCGATTAGCAGCGGCTCGTCCACAAGTTGCAGCTCGGACAAGGCGGGCGCAATGTGGGCGAACAGCTCGGGGTCGTTGTCGACCGGCGGATAGCCCTCGGCAAAGTCGAGATCGTACGTGCAGCCCGTTGCAGTGCATGCCTCATCAAGCACGCGGCGCACACCCTCGCGTGCACGGTCGAACATGCCGTCCGTAAACACACGCAAGCTGCCGGCCACATGGGCCTCCCCCGCCACCGCGTTGCAGACGGTACCGGCCTGCAGCAGGCCAAACTTGCCGATACAGGGCTCGTCGGTGCCCAGTTCGTCCATCAGCTCGCGCTCGGTAACCAAAAACTTCGCTGCCGCCAACGCGGCATCGTGTGACTCCTCAACCGGCACACCATAAGTCTTAGCAATATGGATACTCGTACCGTGAATATGGATATGCGTCTCGCTCGAACGCGCCAGCAGCGGACCAGAACAACTCGCCAGCGTGCCGGCAGACAGATCGGGCCACACATGGAAGCCAAAAATGCGGTCGGCCCCATAGCGCTCGAACACACCACTCTCGCATACCGTCTTGGCACCACCGGTCGTTTCCTCGGCCGGCTGGAACACAAAAAGCACGTTGCGTTTAAGTGAACCCGGCTGCTCGCGAATCGTGCGGTCGACATACGTCGCGGCGGCGAGCGCCATGGCCATGTGTCCGTCGTGCCCGCAAGCGTGCATCTTACCGGGATGAGACGAGGCGAAGGCCGCACCCGTCGCCTCGGCAATGGGCAGCGCATCCATATCCGCACGAATCGCCGTGGCATGCGCGGCATCAACGCCGGCGTCGAAGAAAGCGCAGACGCAGCTGGGGCACGGATGGGTCACCTCGCAGGCAAGCGACGCCAACACGCCCTCGATATAGGCAATAGTCTGCGGAAGATCGAAGTCGAGCTCCGGGATCCTGTGCAAGTCGCGCCGATAGCGACGGAGTTCTTGGAGCTCGGTCATAGAGGTTCCTTTCATTGGTGTGCGCCGGTTGCTATCTATTGTGCCGCAAGATTGCCATACCCTTATTTCCAGCATATCCCTGCATTTTTTAAACGTTATATACGAATACTCTTGTTTGGTAAAGTGCAACGTGGTAGGGTCGTTACCACTTGATAGAGGCGCGGGCACGAAGAACCGCGGGCGAGCCGGCAGGCTTTGACCCCGTGGGGAGGCGAAACCCGCCGAACTGGGTTTTTCGGGCACGAACAACCTGGTGGGCCTGTGGGAAACACCCACAGGACTGTCTGCAGCAATGCGGGAGCGCTATCCGGACATTGGGTCCACGCTATGCGGATTCGATGCGCAGATGGCGCCGTCTGGATAGCGAGGTTTACGGGACATGGCATTGACCCCCAACGAGGCATATGCGGCCAAGCAGCCGTTTGTGGACAAGGAGACGCTCGAGCATATCGTCGAGCAGTTCCCCACGCCGTTTCATCTATACGACGAGGCGGGCATCCGCCGCAACATGCAAGAAGTGCGCGACGCCTTTGCATGGAACCCGGGCTTTAAGGAATACTTTGCCGTCAAAGCCAACCCCAACCCAGCGCTCATCTCCATTCTCAACGAATACGGCTGCGGCTGCGATTGCTCGAGCTATACCGAGCTCATGATCGCCCGCTCGCTGGGCATCACGGGGCACGACATCATGTTCTCGTCCAACGACACGCCCGCGGCGGACTTTGAGCTCGCCGACAAGCTGGGCGCTATCGTCAACTTCGACGACGTCAGCCACATTGAATTCTTTGAGCGCGTTGCGGGGCCCATTCCCAAGACGGTCAGCTGCCGCTTTAATCCGGGCGGCCTGTTCCAGCTCTCCAACGGCATCATGGACAACCCGGGCGACTCCAAATATGGCATGACCACCGAGCAGCTCTTCGAGGCCTTCCGCATGCTCAAGGCCAAGGGCGTTGAGGACTTTGGCATCCACGCATTCCTTGCCAGCAACACCGTCACCAACGACTACTATCCCAAACTCGCGCGCATTCTCTTTGAGCTTGCCGTGCGCCTGGAGCGCGAGACCGGCGCACACGTCGCCTTCATCAACCTATCCGGCGGCGTCGGTATCCCCTACCTGCCCGAGCAGCAGGCCAACGACATCCAAGCCATCGGTGAAGGGGTGCACACGGCCTACGACGAGATTCTGGTTCCCGCCGGCATGGGCGATGTGGCAATCTGTACCGAGATGGGCCGCTTTATGATGGGCCCCTATGGGTGCCTGGTCACCAAGACCATCCATGAGAAGCAGATCTACAAGGACTATATCGGCGTGGACGCCAGTGCCGTTGACCTTATTCGTCCCGCCATGTATGGCGCCTACCACCACATTACGGTGATGGGCCAGCCGGGTGGTGACGACAAGACCACAGCGCCCGCTACGGACACCTACGACATCACGGGCAATCTGTGCGAGAACAACGATAAGTTCGCCATCGACCGCGAGCTGCCGCATATCGACATGGGCGACCTGCTCGTGATTCACGACACCGGCGCGCATGGCTACTCCATGGGCTACAACTACAACGGCCGTCTGCGCTCCGCCGAGGTCCTGCTGCGCCCCGATGGCTCGGCAGACCTCATCCGCCGCGCCGAGCGCCCGGGCGATTACTTTGCCACGCTCGACGTGCTGCCGTGCGGCCGCGAGCTGCTGGCCAAATCGCGCGCCGATGCCGCCCGCCGTCGCGCTCAGGACGAGCGCCTAGCAGTCACCGCCCAATGGAACAAACGCGTCCAGATCGCGGAAGCGAAGGAGAAGAACATGGATATCCGCAATCTCGAGGGCTCAATCGTCGCCCTTGTCACGCCGTTTAAAAAGGACGGCAGCGTCGACTTTGACGCGCTCGAGCGCCTTATCGATTTCCACCTGCAAAATGGCACCGATGCCATCCTCACCCTGGGCACCACCGGCGAGAGCGCCACGATGACCGACGACGAGGACAACTCCGTTGTCGCCGCCGTGGTCAAGAAGGTTGCGGGCCGCGTCCCCGTTATTGCCGGCTCGGGCTCTAACTCCACGCAGACCATGCTCACCAAGTCGCTCACTTACCAGGGCCTGGGCGCCGATGGTCTGCTGCTCATTACCCCCTACTACAACAAGTCTAACGAAGAGGGCATCTACCAGCACTTTAAGACCGTGGCCGACGCCGTGGACATCCCCTGCATCCTGTACAACATCCCCGGCCGCTGCGGCTGCGGCATCAGCGTGCACAACGTGGAGCGCCTGGCCGCGCACCCCAACATCATGGGTATTAAAGAAGCCTCGGGCAACGTCGCCTACGCGGCCAAGATCGCCCACCTGCTGTCCGATGACTTCCGCATGTACTCGGGCGAGGACGCCCTCACCGTACCGCTCATGAGCCTGGGCGCCTCGGGCACCATCAGTGTGTGGGCCGATGTTCAGCCGCAGCTCGTGCACGACATGTGCCGCGCCTATCTGGACGGCGACGTAGTGCGCGCCCGCGATATCCAGATCGCCGGCCAGCCGCTCATCAATGCCCTCTTTAGCGAGGTCAACCCCATCCCCGTTAAGGAAGCGCTCGCTCAGATGGGTATGATCGAGGCAAACTACCGCATGCCGCTGTGCCCCATGGCCGACGATACGCGAGCCGCACTTACCGATGCTCTGAAGGGAGCTGGTCTGCTTGATTAAGACCGTCATTATGGGAACGGGCCGCATGGGCTCGCTCATCCGCTCTACCGCCGAAGGCATTGTCGACGCCGCCGGACAACCTGTTTTTGATATCGTCGCCCAAATCGGTTTTGACCTGTCCGAGCTCGCGAGCGCCCCGGCAGCCGACGTCATCATCGACTTCTCGAACGTCGTGACCTTCGATGCCGTCGTCGCCTATGTCGAGCGTACAGGCGCGGCGTTGGTCTCGGGCACTACAGGCTACACCCCCGAGCAGATGGATCGCCTGCGCGAGCTGGGTCAGAACGCACGCGTCATGCACTCTGGCAATTACTCCATCGGTATCGCAGCCCTGCGTCATCTGGTAGCACAGGCCACACGCGAGCTGCCCGGCTTTGACTGCGAAATCGTCGAGACGCACCATAACCAAAAGGTCGACGCCCCCAGCGGCACTGCCAAGTTGCTGCTCGATGCCGTCGTCGAAACCGAGCCCGAGGCAGGCTACCACCCCGTCTACGGACGCGAGGGCATGTGCGGCGCGCGCGACCCCAAGGAAATCGGTATGCACTCGCTGCGCGGCGGCACCGTCGCCGGCGTGCACGAGGTGAGCTTCTTTGGCCAGGACGAGGAGGTCACGCTCACGCATCGCGCCACGAGCCGTCAGATCTTCGTCAACGGCGCCCTGGCAGCCGCGCAGAAGCTCGTCACCCGCGAGCACGGCTTCTATACGTTCGACCAGGTCATGTTTGCCTAACCAGGTATCTACCGTACCCACGCAAAGGAGAAACAGCATATGAGTAACGCAGCCGAGATGGATGCCCAGGAGATTATCAATTACATCGCTACCGCGCCCAAGAAAACGCCCGTCAAACTGTACGTGCGCGAAAGGCCGGGCATGAAAGTCCAGTGGGGCAATGCACACGTCTACGGCGGTCGTCGTGGCAAGACCGTCTTTGGTGACTGGGATGAGCTCAAGGCGATCCTCGACGCCAACGCCGGCTCCATCGACTACTACGACGTAGAGAACGACTGCCGCAACTCCGCCGTGCCCATGCTCGACCTCAAGGGCATCAACGCCCGCATCGAGCCGGGCGCGATCATCCGCGACCGCGTCGAGATCGGCGACCGTGCCGTCATCATGATGGGTGCCATCATCAATATCGGCTCCGTCATCGGTGAGGGCTCCATGATCGACATGGGCGCCGTGCTGGGCGGCCGCGCCACCGTGGGTAAGAACTGCCACATCGGCGCCGGCACCGTGCTGGCAGGCGTCGTGGAGCCTGCCAGCGCCACGCCCGTCATCATCGAAGACGACGTTATGATCGGCGCCAACGCCGTGGTCCTGGAGGGCGTACACGTAGGCAAGGGCGCCGTCGTTGCCGCCGGCGCCGTGTGCGTCGAGGACGTCCCTGCCGGTGCCGTCGTGGCCGGTGTCCCCGCTCGTGTCATCAAGATGCGCGACGAGAAGACCGACAGCAAGACCGGTCTCGAGGAAGGCCTGCGCCAGCTGTAGGGTTACGCGGTTTTACCAAACCGCGTAACCAGCCGACGCTGCAAACGCCCCTAAGCGGCAATCTGACGTTCAATCGTCGGGCATGACCAAAAGGTCAATGCCCTCCTCTTTCACGTCACCTTGCTCGCTCTGGGGCGTTTTCGCTGACGTATGCTCAACCTGTGGGGCAATTCAGCCCTAAACAAGAAGGCCGAGGCCCCAAGGAGCTTCGGCCTTTGTTTTTCTGCAGCGTCCAAGCGCAGTTTATCTATTCTCGATGCTGCCGATGTTTTTGAGCTCGATGGAGATGAGGCCGTTGGGTTCGTTGACGAACTCGATGTATTCGGAGTTCGAGCCCATCTCGGCCGGAAAGCTGATCTCGATGCCCGTATCGGTACGAATCTTGTGGTTGCGCACGGCCGCACGCTCGACCTGCTTGCGCTCCACGGGCACACGCTCGGGCACCTTCTCTTCGGTCAGCGCCGCACGTACACTCTCCTTGATGACCGGCTCATCCTCAAAGACCTCATCGACGATATCCCAGGGCGGCAGCTCCTCATCGTCCTCAACCTTCTCGGCAACGGCAGCCTTAACCTTAGCGAGCGCTACGGCTGTATTGGCACCGTGCTCCTCGGCGACCTCCTCGACCACGCGCGTCACGGTGTCGATGACCTCCTTGCCCGACACGCCCGTATCGCACTGCAGCAGACCGTCGGGAATGAGCATACGGTCTTCGCCGGCAATCTTGCGCTTCTTGTCCACATAGCCGATCTCCATGGTGCTCGCGCGCACGATGGCATAGCTTGGCACCTTTTGGGAAGGATTCGGCAGGATAGCATAGTGGCGCGCGATGTCGTTGCGTACCTCGCCCTCCTCGCGGCCCACCTCGTGCATAAAGGCCTGTTTGGAGCCCAGCAGCATCACGGCAAACCAGCGGGCATCCTCGTCGTCGTCAAAGTCGGCCACGAGCACATCGGTGGACTCGGCTTTTTCGGCCTTGGTAAGCTCGGAGGAAATGAACTCCGCAATCTGCTGCGACAGGTCTACGAACTCGCGCTCGCCAAAGAAATAGCCCTTGAGCTCGCCGCCAAACGCAGAGTTCTCGGCAAACGTGGCGCGCTTATTGTCGGCCGAGGTTCGTGCGCGGCGCAGATGCGTGGTCACAAAGTTGCGCACGGTACGGCTCTCGATATCGAGCTCGCGCTGGCTCATGACGTTGACGGCAGAGTCAAAGTCCAGGATATGCAGAATCGCGTGATTGATTTTCATATACGGCATTCCGTTCTAGATCGATTTCGGCACGAACCAGTATAGCGGTCGAGCCCGCCCCAGGCGCATCGAAGCTTGGTGCATCGGGGACAGGTTGCTTTGCACCAATGGTTAGCGCAGGAGCTCGGACTGCCAAGCCTCGAGCTGTTCTGCCAAACTCTTGCCGGCAGTGGGCATGTCGATCTGGGGTCGTTTGGGCAGCAGTGCGCATTTAAGGATTGCCACGATGGTCTGCGAGACAAAGCGTCGCGTATCCTCGTCAAAGCCTTGCGCAGCCTGGAGCATCACGGGCAGGCTCTCGCGCAGATTCCCGGCGATATCCGCAAACCGCTCAGCACCCGTAGCCTCAAACACGGAGAACAACGCATCTACAAAACGCTCGCGCTCGCTAGGTGACACTGCAAGCAGCATCTCGCGAATGGAGCCATCAACGTATCGAGCACCGGCGGACAGGCGCTCACAGTACACGAAGTCGCGATCATCAACCACCCAGCTAAAGGGATTATGCTGCAGCAGGCTGAACTCGGTGCTCTCAACGATGGCATAGTCCTCCTGTGCCTCGAACATCATGCCAAAGATTGACGACCGAGGTAGCGTCTTGTCGATTCGACCGGATAGGTCGGCGAAGGCGTTGCCGCTCAGAAACTCCTCGACGAAGCCCGGACCATCATGGGAATACGCCCGTTCGATTCGCTCACGGGCGACATCGGAGCACATCGCCGCACCGTACACCGCAAGGTTTCCACCCTTGGAATGACCTCCGCACAAAAGCGGCCCGTCAATCGCGTCCGCCGCCTCGTCTACATAACGCGCCGCGGATTCCTGGGCCGGCACAGGACACCGGAACGCCATGTTAAAGTCCTCTTTCCAGCCCACAATCGTACTGTCGGTCCCCCGGAAGGAAAGATAGCTAAACCCCGCCGGAAACCGGAACGCCATGGCTGCAAACTGCTCTGTCGCTACCACATCGCTCACGGCACGATAACCGCAAACGTGCACGCCACGGTAGCGAGGGCTTGCTGCCACGGCCTCCAACAAGGCCCTGCTCCCCTCCGGATCCCACAGGTCGCCAATCATGTCCCGGTAGCACTCGGCACGCAGCAGCTCGCGTACGTCTAGGCCCTGCCAGTTCGTCAGCTCCGCCATATCACCCGGCAAACGCAAATAGGACAGCCACGCAAAGACCAGGCTATCCACCGCACAGAACGGCTGCTCCTCAAACGAATCAAACGTCGTCTGGGCATAGGTCAAAAAATTAGAGGAATCCGACATGGCCCTCCCATCAACTATGGTGCATTGGGGTCAGGTTACTTTGCATCAAAAAGGCGCCCGGGCCGCGTGGACCCGGACGCCTTCATTGTAGCTTTTCGCTCTAGCGAGCTTGATTTAGCAGGAGAAGTCGATTTAGCAGGAGAAGTCGACGCTGTCGATGATGTCCTTGAGGGCCTTTGCAGAGGCGGTGAGCTCATGCTGCTCGTCATCGTTCAGCGGCACGGGGACGCGGCAGACAACGCCGTCGCGGCCAACGACGGTCGGCATGGAGATGGCAAGATCGGACAGGCCATACTCGCCCACCATGAGCGAGGAGACGGGCAGAACGGTCTGCTCGTCACGCATGACGGCGGTGCAGATGCGCTTGACGGCCATGGCGACGCCATAGTAGGTGGCGTGCTTCTTCTCGATGATGGTGTAGGCGGAGTTCTTGACGTCCTCGGCGATGCGCTTCTCGGCAGCCTCATGCTCCAGATGACCGTGAAGCTCGCAGAAGGTGTTCAGCGGAACGCCGGCAACCTGGGCGCTGGACCAAGCAACGAACTCGGAGTCGCCGTGCTCACCCATGACATAGGCCTGGACATCGCGCGGGTCGACCTCAACGTGGGCACCAAGCATCTGCTGCAGACGACCGGTGTCGAGCACGGTACCGGAGCCGATGACATGGCCCTCGGGCAGGCCGGACATCTTGATGGCGGCATAGGTCAGAACATCGACCGGGTTGGAGACGATGAGCAGAATGCCGTCGAAGCCGGACTTCTTAATCTCGGGGATAATGGACTTAAAGATGTTGACGTTCTTGTTGACCAGGTCCAAGCGGGTCTCACCGGGCTTCTGGGCAGCGCCAGCGGTGACGACGATCATGGCGGCGTCGGCGACATCGGAATAATCGCCGGCGTAGATCTTCATCGGCTCGGCAAACGTCATGCCGTGCGCGATATCCAGAGCCTCACCCTCGGCGCGGTTCTTGTCCACGTCGATGAGGACCATCTCGGAGAACAGACCGCTCTGCATCAGCGCGAACGCCGAAGACGAACCGACGAAACCGCAGCCGACAATAGCGACCTTCTTCTCGTTAACCATTAGAAACTCCCATCTCTCTCCACAAGCAAGCCGCCCGGGAACGACCCGAGCGGCTTGCCGTAATCCCAATACATCCAATCGGGACTTTGATTATGCTCCTATTCGCAGCCAAAAATCGACCGTTTACCGAAATTGTTTGCAGGATTCGTAAAATAACTGCACGAAATCGGTTTCGAGCTATTGACGAGGCGAAATAGCTTTCTAATACAGGCCCGCCTCGCGAATGGCCTCGACAGCCAAAGCAATCTGATCGGGCGGCAGGACCAGCGCCATGCGCACGTGTCCCTCGCCCGAAGGACCAAAGCTCGCGCCCGGCGTCACCACAACGCCGGCCTTCTCCATAAGCTCCTCGCAAAACGCCATGGAATCGGTGCGACCACCGGGAAGCTTGGCCCACACAAACATAGAGCCATGCGCGTTGGGACGCTCCCAGCCCAAGTTCTCAAGACCGTCGCACAGGGCATCACGGCGCTCCTGGTACTTCAGACGCTGCGCCTCGACCTCATCGCGCGGACCGCTCAAGCAGGCGATAGCAGCCTTCTGGATCGGGAAGAACATACCAAAGTCGATCTGGCCGCGCAGCTTGGCAAAGGCAGAGACCACGTCCTCGCGGCCGACCAAAAAGCCGATACGCGCACCGGTAACGTTAAACGACTTGGAAAGCGAGAAGAACTCCACGCCCACCTCAAGCGCACCAGGATACTGCAAGAAGCTTCCGCCCGGCTCGCCGTCGAACACGATGTCGGAGTACGCGTTGTCATGGACGATGAGCAGGTCGTGCTCGCGGGCGAAAGCGATGATCTCCTCGTAGACCTCGGGCGTGCCCACCGAGCCAACCGGGTTCGCGGGCAACGACACGATCATATACTTGGCACGATCGGCCACCTCGGGATCGATGCCCGCCACATAGGGCAGGTAATTATGCTCGGCGACCAACGGATAGTACTCGAGCTTGGCATCGGCAATCTTGGCGCCCGCCTCAAAGACCGGGTAGCACGGATCGGGAACCAAAATGGTGTCACCCGGATCGAGCAGGGCCAGGCCCAAATGGCCCACGCCCTCCTGCGTGCCGTTGCACGACTGCACCATAGACGGCGTAATGCCCGAAACGCCAAAGCGGCGCTCATAGTAATCGCACACGGCTTGCTTGAGTTCGGGCAGGTCGCGCAGGGCATACTTCCACATCTCGGGGTCCTGGGCCGCTTGCGTGAGCGCCTCGACCACGTGGTCGTACGGCTTAAAGTCGGGCGTGCCCACGCTCATGTTGTAAATGGTCTTGCCCTGAGCCTTCAGCGCAAGCAGTTTGTTGTTGAGCGAGGCGAAGACCTCCGCGCCAAAGCGGTCGAGACGCTGCGATGCCTGCATGGTGCCACCTTCCGATATAAAAAAGCGGCGCTCCGACAAGAGCGCCGCGCGATACGGGCCATCAGATTGCAAAAGTGTAACGCTTGCAACCCCCGTATTGGTTCAATTTAGCCAACCTTAGTCAACTGGATTGAGCGCGTCGATCTGCGCAAGCCACAGACGCGAGCTGGCGTCACTCGGCATACGCCAATCGCCGCGCGGGCTGAGCGTCACCGAACCCACCTTGGGGCCATCGGGCAGGCAGCTGCGCTTAAACTGCTGGGCAAAGAAGCGACGATAGAACGTACGCAGCCACGCGTGGACGGTCTTGGCGTCGTAGACACCCTCGAAACTCTTGAGCGCCATGCGGTAGATCTTGCCCGGCTCAAAGCCAAAACGCAGCAAGTAGTAGAGGAAGTAGTCGTGCAACTCGTACGGGCCCACCAAATCCTCAGTCTTCTGCGCAATCTCGCCGTCGCCCGTGGGCGGCAGAAGCTCGGGGGACACCGGCGTGTCGAGGATATCGAGCAAAACCTCGGCAATACGCCCGCCAAAGACATCAGCCGCATAACGCACCAAGTGACGCACGAGTGTCTTGGGCACGCTCGCGTTGACGGCGTACATGCTCATGTGGTCGCCGTTATAGGTAGCCCAGCCGAGTGCCAACTCCGACAGGTCACCCGTGCCGATGACAAAACCGCCAGCCTGGTTGGCCAGATCCATCAGAATCTGCGTACGCTCGCGGGCCTGGCTGTTCTCGTAGGTCACGTCCTGCACGGTCGGATCGTGCTCAATGTCCTTGAAGTGCTGCTCCACAGCCGCGTGGATCGAAACCTCGCGGAAGCTCACGCCCAGGTCGCGCGCGAGCGACTCGGCGTTGGACTTAGTGCGATGCGTCGTGCCAAAGCCGGGCATGGACACGGCAGTGATGCCCGTGCGCGGCAGCCCCAGCGCATCGAAGGCACGCACGGTCACGAGTAGCGCCAGTGTGGAATCGAGGCCGCCGGAAAGGCCGATGACGGCAGCCTTGGTACCCGTATGGGCAAGGCGGGTCTTGAGGCCCGCAGTCTGCAGATTGAGAATAGTCTCGCAACGCTCGGCCAGATCACCGTGGTCGGCCGGCACAAAAGGCGCGCGAGGGAAAACGCGGTCGATATCGCAGGCATCGCGCAGGACAGGCTCTTTGGCCAGCACGCCCTCAAAAGAAAACTCAACGGTCGTGGCCTCCGGCGCATCGTCCGCGCGCGCCCACGTCGTCGAGCGACGGCGCTCGGCAACCAGGCGGTCAAGATCGACATCGGCGATGGCCATATCGCAGGTAAGCAGTTTGGTCGCGGCGAGCTTGGAGCCGTTTTCGTAGACGAGGTTCTCGCCCGCAAAGACCATATCGGTCGTGGACTCACCCTCGCTCGCGTCCGCGTAGGCATAGGCGCAGTACAGGCGTGCACTTTGGTTAGAGATAAGGCTGCGGCGGTAATCCGCTTTGCCGATGATCTCGTCCGAGGCCGACGGGTTGAGAATCACCGTCGCACCGGCAAGCGCCATCTCGGTCGAAGGAGGCGCCGGCACCCACAGGTCCTCGCAGACCTCAACGCCCAGCACCAGGTCCTCGGCGCCCTCATCACAGCAACGGTAGACAAGCCCCGAGCCCAACGGGACCGGACCCTGACCGGCAAATTCAAGCCAAACGGGATCGGTAGGTGCCGGAGCAAACCAACGGCGCTCATAGAACTCGCCATAGTTGGGCAAATACTTCTTGGCCGTGAGGCCCAAAAGCTCGCCCGCGCAGCACACAGCGACGCAGTTGTAGATATTCTCGGCAACCGCAACGGGAAGACCAATGGTAAAGACAATCGGCAGCTCACGAGTCTCGTCGAGGATATGCACCAGAGCAGCCTCGCAGGCATGCAGCAGTGTGCGGTTATGGAACAGATCGGCCGCGGTATAGCCGGTCAGGTTAAGCTCGGGCAGCACCAGCGCGCGAACGCCACGCTCGGCAGCCTCACGCACGGCAGCCAACGCCACCTCGGCATTGCCCTCGACATCGGCCACGCGAATCCGCGGCGACGCCGCCGCCACACGCAAAAAGCCGTCGTTCTTATTAGCCGAAACGCAGCATTGCCTTGTTGATCTGGACACTGGAGGCCCCTTCTACCCTGAGATTCAGTCTAACGGACGTTCACATATCTCTAACTAGCCAAAGCAACCTCCCAGTTTACTGAGACGCCAACCTGTGCTAAGAGCATGTATTCCAAAAATATCTTTAATTAAAAAAGGAGAAATCGATAATCGACTTCTCCTTTAAGCGAGGCAAGTAAATTCCGAAACTAATGGCAGAATTTATCCATGTAGTCCTCAAAGTCGAACACTTCTACCACGACGCCCTCTTCCTGAGACTCTTTCAGTTGCTCCAAGAGATCTTTGTTAATAACGTCCATGCAGAAACCTCCTCTATCTAATCAATTGTAGTATATCTGCTTTCATGCAATTATCAACCAACTTGTTTAATTGCTCCTCGTTTGCCGATAGTCCCTCTTTTTTCCCTTGATTCTCATTTTCATTGCAACAGCCTCAGGACTCAGCGCAACGCGTTGCGCTGAGTCCTGAGGCGCGAATCCGGGTAGGCAACCCCAGAGGGGCCGGAATCCCCCGGCCCGCGATGGAGGGAGGCCGGCATGTCCAGACCCAAGCCGTCCGGAAGGTCGTACGGGAGGCTCACGAGGCACGAGAGGAACACGGTCGAGAGGATGCTCGACCGCAACCGCAGCGCTCGCGAGATCGCCGCGGAGCTCGGCAGGTCGCCCTCGACCGTGACCAGGGAGGTTGCGGCGCACCGCTACGTCACCGCGCCGCGCTCGCGCTACGGCGAGCCCGCGCCCGCGGACCTCTCGGGGGCCTGCCCCAGGCTCTCCGCGTGGCCGAGGTGCTGCAACGGCTGCCCGCACAGGAGGGGCTACGGCTGCTCGAGGAGGCCCAGGGTGTTCTACAGCGCCAGGAGGGCGCAGGAGGCGGCCGACGCCGAGCTCTCGGCGAGCAGGTCCGGGATCGACGAGACCGAGGAGGGCGCCGCCGCCAAGCTCGCGGCCATCAGGGACGGGCTCGCGCGCGGGCTCTCCCCGCAGCAGATAGCGGCGACGACCCCCGGGCTCAGCGCCTCCACCGTCTACAGGTGGGTGGACGCCGGCTACGACGGCATGACGAACATGGAGCTCAGGCGCAAGGTCGGCTACAGGCCGAGGTCGCGCCGGGCCCCGAAGAGGGCGACGTCCCACTCGTCGCGCAGGTCGCACGCGTCGTTCCTCGCGCTCGGCGAGGACGCCTGCGCCGCGGCCTGGGAGATGGACACCGTCGAGGGCTCCAGGGGCGACTCCGCCAGGCTCCTCACGCTCCTGCACCGCCCGAGCCGCTTCCAGCTGGCCCTGCCGCTGCCGGACGGCACGTGCGCCTCGGTCCTGGCGGCGCTCTCCTCCCTGCGCGGGGTCCTCGGCGAGGACGGCGCGAGGCGCGCCTTCGGCGCCGTGCTCACCGACAACGGGAGCGAGTTCGCCGACGAGGGCGCCATCGCGGCGCTGATCGGCGAGCGGGACGGCGAGACCAGGCTCTTCTACTGCGACCCCCGGCAGAGCCAGCAGAAGGGCGCGTGCGAGAAGAACCACGTGGAGATCAGGAAGCTGCTGCCCAAGGGCGCCGGGGCCAGGTTCGACCGGCTGACGGCGGCGGACTGCGCGCTGCTCATGTCGCAGGTGAACTCCGAGCCGAGGGGGGCGCTCGGGTTCCTGACGCCGGCGCGCGTGCTGCGGATGGCCCTCGGGGAGGACGCCTCCGCCCTCATGGACGCGTTCGGGATAGAGGAGCTGGCGCCCGGCGAGCTCGACCTCACGCCCGGCTGCATCGACAGGGCCAGGGCCGCGAGGGGCGAGGGGCCGCTGGCGGGATAGGCGGCGGGCCGGGACATGGGCCGGAAGGCCCGTTGCGCTGAGTCCGGAACGGCTGCGCGGCGGGCTGGCGGAGCATGCGGCGGCGGCATGGGGGCACCGGCCTCCATAGCCTCTCCACCTGCGGAAACGGTGCGACGGCCAGGTGCCGGGAGCTATTCCCGCGTTGCGCTAGCTGCGGAAACGCGGGGCCCGTTCAGGCTGTTGCGTTGAGATTGAAAATCAACCTCCCTCTTTTTTCAAAATGTCGCGCAGCTCGTTCTTAGTAATCGGCTTTTCAAACAACGAAAGCAAAGCGAACGAATAATCATTAACCGCACACATTCTATGGGTGGCACAACTCAGCAGTACTCTTAACCCCTCTTTTGAGCGTCCGACTTCTTTAACAAACGAACTTTTAACCAATTGAAAACCATTATCGTGCATTACATAATCGGCATCGATATTTGTATTCAGCAATCCATAATGCAACAGTTCTTCTATCGCCCTTGTCAGCTCGAGGTCGCCCTGATCAAGAATAAGAGAAATGCTACAATCGGCCTCCAATAAACGGGCCAACTTAAGGTATACCAACTGGGAAACAGCATAGACATGATGGTATTCAGAATTATAGAAGTAGGCAAATGGCTCAACGAGCACGACAGAGGTCTTGGAATCCAGCCAGATTCGATCAGCTGGATTTAGACTAGTTAGCCGTCGCTTTACTTTGGTCAAATGTCCCTTATACCTGACAGCGTGAATAGAATCTAGGATCCAGGTCACCTCTGAAATATGAAGCCGCTGGGGCAAGTCAATTGTGTCACTACCGTTTATGACCTCTTGCATATAAAAATCAATATGATGCTCATCAGATAAGGATTTTGCTTCATTTAAAGTTAAACCAGTGCCTGAAACATAATCCACTTCGAGGCGCAAATCCTCATATTGGGACTTCGGCATTACAGAGACACCATACTTATCGGGATGATTCCAAACATCCGACCCCATAACGAGACCAAAATTCGTAAATCCTCTCGTGGAATATGGAACACCACATACCTGTTTTGAATAATTCAAAACATTCTCTGTATAAGCTAAGGTGTTCAGAGCCTCTTCTTTAGTTTCGGTCGGAAAGCCAATCATAAAAAATAGATGAACAGGAATACCCGCATTGAGACAATCATGGATATTGCGATCAATCCAATCAACTCTCGTGTTCTTCTTCATTAGATCAAGAACTCTTTGGTTGTATGACTCGAGGCCAAACTGAATCTGCCTACATCCACTTTGGTATATCTTGTTAAAAACGTCTGTACTTAGGGTTGGAGAGAACCTCGTTTCTCCATGCCAGAAAAACGTTTTTCCCGATGCGTTTATTTCATCCGCGAGTTGCTCCATTCTTTTGCCTTCGAATGTTTCATCCACAAAAGAGAAAACTCTCGTGCCGTATTTTTCATTTAACCGACACATTATTTCAAATACTCTCGATATAGGCATCTTTCGGTAACAACCACCGGTAGCACCGGGAATGGTGCAGAAGGCGCAATGATTAAAACACTGCCTAGAGGAATAAACCGGCAATATTAGCTCAGGCATGAAGTATTTAGAAAGGGCGAAGCCATCGAAATCGGGAACTGTATCGTTGATAAATGTTTGCTCAATCCGATGGTTTTTATATATCTTTCCACCTTTAGCATGGCAAAGGTTTGGAACACAGTCGAGATTGTCATCACCAGAGTCAAGAGCCTCAAGAAGACGTGCAAGCGGCTCTTCGCCGTCATACATCATTATCGAATCAATGTATTCAAAAAAGGGATGCCATTCTTTCATGCAGTCATCTGCTAAACGAGTAATGTAATTGCCGCCCAATGAGACGTGTTTAACAGATGGACATTCTTCTTTAATCAGTTTCGCTAACGTAACTGCAGAAATCAATTGGAAACAGCCGCTCACCGAAATCCCAATAAACTCGATTTTTTCCCTCTGAATACGCTTAAGAAAGGCAGTTTCATAGAAGGAAATAAACGGATTATGCAAGGTATCCGCAAGCGATTTCATTATTTCTGGTGTCGAATAATAATCATAGGGCAGATCTATGGAGTTGAACGTGTATTTAACTCCATATGAGACGTGATTTATGATATAGAGTGCATTTCTAAAAATGTTTTCAGCATATTGTCTTTCTTTTAGATTAAAGTATCTCTTCGATCTGAAAATATCTTTTGCCTCGTCAACATTAAGTGCCGACTTTTGTATCAACTCGATTGTTAATTGAACATTCGAACTAAACGAATCCTTTGATTCCCGATACCTTTTACAGCACTCTTCGACATGTCTAAAAGATAGGAGGTCATCGTAAAATTCCACGTTTAAGTCAACAATGTCAACTTTGTATTGTTCAACCTCTTGAAGATATGACTTCAAAACAGGCAAGGCAAGATACGGCCCCACTGGACTCCATCCTGGGGGAAATACTAAAAGCGTTTTAGGCATATCAACGTCACATCTTTCGCAAATAATTCAATTGAAACACAACTACCATCATAATTGAAAATACACCAAGTCCTGTAACGAGAATTGAGAACATCGCGATGCTCGTGAACAGGGAAACAAGAAGTGTTGAAATAACAACAGCAACCGATTGCAAAGACTCCCTAATTGAAAACAGGCTTATCGATTCAGATCCGTCTCTCGCCAAATCCTGCAGCGATGTTATGAGAAGCACATCTTGAATGGCGTTTCCGGCACCGACGATAAAAAGGAAAATAAACGATATCCCAGACGCATAGCGATAGCCAAACGCCAGATACGCACCGAGCGCAAGATACGTCACAAAACAATATGATTTAACGCAATCGGAACCACTGATTAAACGACCGTATATTGTATTTCCGAACAACAGTCCGATTGTAAGACTACTCTGAAGGAATCCATATTGTATCGATGACGAGTCAAATTGCAATTGCGCTATAGCTGGCAAAAGAGAATTCAGAGAGCCGAATGCCACGCCACTAGAAATATCGATTAATAGGAAACCAATTGCCAAGTGCTTCGCGCTAAGATCACTAAATGCAGTCCTGTTTTTTTCATTTTTGCTTATTCCCTCTTTATCATTAACCTCGATAACCGACGGAACATCTCGCAGCAACCAGAACGACGCGGCAAAAGAAAGCGCGTCTAATGCAAGAACAGCCTCCGCCCCAAATTGAGCGACAACAAAACCGCCGGCAACTGGCCCCAGGACCATCATCAAATTCTGCAGGAACCCAAACGAATTATTAATTACGTCGCGATTGATACTATTCGTATTGGCTCTTAACAACGAGTAAAAGCAGGGCATTTCTACCGTTCGGCAAAGCGATACCGCGCACGTAATAGCAAACATACTCCATTTACTATCAACAAAAATATAGCAAACGAATAATCCCGCGCGAATTAAGTCTGCCAATCTCATGGCCTGCAGTGTCCCGATACCCATCTTCTGAGGCAGCTGCGCGAGCGCAACTGAAAACAGAGAGGGGGCAAATCTGCAGCAGACCATCAAAGCAGTTGCAGAAACATCGTGAGTTACCTCGTAAATCAGCATTGGCAAAGCAATATTCGCACACCAATTGCCTATTTCGCTTATCCCTCTAGCAATATATAGGACCCGAACCGGACGGCTAGCTCTCAATACCGTGAACATCACGATTAACCTCGTATTTCAGGCCTCGTTCATCCCTTAATAGGAATCCATAATCAACCAAGTACCGCCTCAACACGGCATAATCAGGATAGAGCTGTGACAGCACACGATTAACCTGAAGCTCCGTATAACTTGTATTTAATTCAAAGAAAGAGACGGCCCATAGCAGCATGATTCTTTTATAGCTTTCCTTTTTTGGAATTGAAACCAGCTCGCCATTCTTGAGAAATCGTTTTTTAAAGTCTATTAGCTCATCCATTCACATCCTCCATTTCATACGCATCTAATACTAAAAATGCATACGCTTTAGGTCATCGCATTCAGCTTCTTTATTCGAACTAAACTCGAACTAATCTAAATTATTTGCTCAGACACTCTTCGAAAGCTCGTTTTTCACTCTGAGTAAAATGCCCTTCCCAGTCAGTCCACGAACAGGAAGGCAACTCACAACGAGCGGAGTCGAAGCCCTCTGCCGTCGGTCGCTCAAAATGCACGATAACCTTTTCGATATCGCCATCTGTAATCAGGTCAGAATGAATGACCTCGGTACCATCTTCGAATGTCATATACGGGTACATCACGTAAACCACCTCGCAATAGTAAATCCAGTTTAGCATCAAGCTATTGCACCAAAGACAGCAGGCCCCCTTGATGAGTTGATGGTATCTGTTAAATGTCACGTACGATTCACATCTGGTGGGTACCCTGATGGCTACACGAAACGAAGCAGATTTACATCGGGAGGACCCCGTATGACAACCAAGTACACCGACGCGCCGCGCACGCGTGTCATGACGCCGGCCGCACTCAACAACGGCGTTCACGAGAACCATTCCATCGGCCAGACCATGGCCATTGCGCCCAAGAAAAAACTCTTTGATGACATTTCCATTCCCCAAATCATCGCCGGTGCCGCGGCAGCCGCCACGAGTGTCGCGCTCGCTTCAAAGATTGGCATTGCCGGCTCGGTGATTGGTGCCGCTGTGAGCTCAGTCATCACTGTTGTGTCCTCGCAGGTCTATCGCCACTTTATCTCCGCCAGCGCCGAAGCAATCAAGGGCACGCATGCCGCTGTCGACTACCCTACCGGCGCCTACGAGCCCGTTGAGCCCAATGTCGAGGAGCACCTAGGTGGCGCCGCAACCACGCAGGAGATGCGCCAGGTTGCGGGACGCGCGACCACGGCGCGCGTCGCTCCCAACAGCCTGCGCGCCAAGGCGGCGGCTGAGCGCAGCCAGACGCAAAAGAAGGTCATCGTCTTCTCGATCGCTATCGCCATCGTCGCGGTCATCGCCTGCGCCGGCGCCATCCTTATCACCACTGCCGGTGAGGGTCTGGGCGAGCGTCCCGAGCCAATCCTGTCGTCGCGCACGAGCGAGAGCGATGCAAATGGCAACACCCAGTCGCAGGATCAGCAGGCACAGACGGACGATACGCAAGGCAGTTCTACCTCTGCCAATTCGTCCTCGAACACCCAAAACCAATCGCAGGGCGTCGATTCTTCCGTGAACAACAGCGGCACGCAATCCAGCACGACTGACTCAAGCCAAACGACTGACGGCTCTCAACCGAGCACGGGCGACCAGGCGAATGGCAATACACCGAGTACGGGATCTACCGACAACAGCAACACCAACAGCTCGAGCGGAACCGCGTCCGGCACGGCATCTGACAGTTCAAGCCAAGGCACGACATCGGGCAACTAGGCACTGCATCCCCAGATAGGCAACCTGTACAACGGGCGCGAATCGACAGCGGTTCGCGCCCGTTTGCCTTGGGCGCCGTCATGGCGAGCGCCATGCGATGGTAAGATGCTTTACATGTGTAAAGAGGAGATTTGCCATGAGCAAGACAATAGTTAGGCCCATGCTTTCGCTGGGCAACCACATCTATCTGTATCGCCTGCTGCGCGATGCGATTGGATGCGGCAAGCAAACGTTTATGACGCAGGTCGAAGAGGCTCTCGCCGTTGACGACATGACTGCTTATGACCTGGGCTTCGAATCCACGCGCGAGCTGCTCGAAGAGCTTGACGACTGCATTAAGCTGACCGTCTTTAAGGGCGGTCGCCTGTATGCCACCGTCATCGCCAACGAGGCCTGGGATGCCGCACTTGCCAAGGGCGAGGACAAGCCCAAGACCGCCAAGGGCGCTAAGCAGTCCTACAAAAAGAAAAAGCGCAGTGAGAAGGACCTCAAGGCTGTGCGCCCCAAGCACGTTAAGCGTCCCGAACCAGAAGCCGCGGTTGAAGCTGTGCCGGAGCCCGAGCCCGAGACAGAGATCGAAGTCGCTATTGAGGTAGCAGTAGAAACCGAAATCGCCGCCACGACCGATCCTGAAGTCATATCCGAGCAGGAAGCCACTGCTGAGCTCAACGAAGCTCCCAAGTCGACAACCGAAGAAGCCGCTAACCAACCCGAGACGTCTGCGTTCCAAAACAGCAATGTCTTTGGCAACGAGGCCGAGGACGATCAGTCCGACGAACCCGCCGATCAAGACGCTACCGAGTCGGCGCCGGAGCCCGAGACACCGCAGCCCGCCATCTCGCTTACGGTCGTCTATGACCCCGAGAACGCAAACGCCGGCATCACCACCATGGCATCCACGCCGGTCGAAGCAAAGCTGCCTGTCGAGGCAGAGGACGCCCCGCAAGCCGATGCCAAAACCGAGACTGAAGACACATCCGTCTCCGTGGAACCGACAGATTCCGCAGTTAAGCCGGAACCGGTGCCTGAGTCTGCACCCGTCATCGAGTCCGCATCCGAACCTGTCTATGACCAGATTCCCGCACCGGCTCCGGTCCCCGCTGCAGCACCGGCCCCCGCACCCGCAGCGCCCGCCATCCCCGAGGACTTCCCCGTCGATTTCACAACCGAGGTCTTCTGCCCCGGCCCGCTTTTGCACCAGCTGTCGACCTATCTCCCCTACGGCGCCGACACGCTCGGCATCGTCGGCGAGTACTACTGGATCGCCCGCGAGCGCGGTACCATCGAGGCCGCGCGAAACCGCGCAAGCTTCCCCCTGCACTACACGCAGGCCGGCGAGCGCCGCGAGGTTGCCGTGCGCATCCGCCGCAACACCGCCGGCGGTCTCGGAGCCGCCTGGACCATCGATAAAGTCGAAGAACCCGAGCAGTAACGACAAACGGCTCAAATCCAAATCAGGATTTGAGCCGTTTTTGCTCATTCGTTTAAATTGCTCATTTGTCGATGCATCGTAACCAACAGCGAGCGAGCCGCAAGTGCCCCAGGTTGCCGTGAAAGAGGAGCGACGCGTACTTTGGTACGCGAGCGACGGTTTGAACGACAAGATGGGGTGCTTGCGGCTCGCGCAGCATCATCTCGTTACGCGGTTTGGTAAAACCGCGTAACAAACCTAGTCACGCGTCAGTTTGCGGTGAATACGATGCGGCTGGGCTGCGTCCTCGCCCAGGCGCTCGATACGGTTGGCCTGATAGGCCTCGAAGTTGCCCTCGAACCAATACCAGTTGCCCGGATTCTCGTCGGTGCCCTCCCACGCCAGGATGTGCGTGGCGACGCGGTCCAGGAACATACGGTCGTGGCTAATGACCACCGAGCAGCCCGGGAACTCGAGCAGCGCCGCCTCGAGCGAGGACAGCGTCTCGACGTCGAGGTCGTTCGTGGGCTCGTCGAGGAGCAGCAGGTTGCCGCCCTGCTTGAGCGTAAGCGCCAAGTTCAGACGGTTGCGCTCGCCACCGGAGAGCACGCCAGCGCGCTTCTGCTGGTCCTGGCCCTTAAAGCCAAAGCTCGCCACATACGCGCGGCTCGGAACCTCGGTCTCGCCGACCATCATGTGGTCCAGGCCGTCCGAGACGACCTCCCATAGGTTCTTATCGGGGTCGATGCCGGAACGGTTCTGGTCGACGTAAGAAATCTTGACGGTCTCGCCCACCTCGAGCTCGCCCGAAGTCAGCGGCTCCAAACCCACGATGGTCTTGAAGAGCGTGGTCTTGCCGACACCGTTGGGGCCGATGACGCCCACGATGCCGTTACGCGGCAGGGTGAATGAAAGGTCGTCGATGAGCACGCGGCCATCGAACTCCTTGTGCAGGTGATGGGCCTCGAGCACCTTGTTGCCCAGACGCGGGCCCACAGGGATGCGGATGTCGGTCCAGTCGAGCTTCTGGCTTGCGCGGGCCTCGGCCTCCATCTCCTCGTAGCGAGCCAGACGGGCCTTGTTCTTGGCCTGGCGAGCCTTGGGCGAGCTGCGTACCCACTCGAGCTCGGCCTCCATGCGCTTGGCGAGCTTGGCATCGCGGTTGCCCTGCGCCTCGATACGCGCGGCCTTGGTCTCCAGATACGTGGAGTAGTTGCCCTTGTAAGGATAAAGGTGGCCGCGGTCGACCTCGCAGATCCACTCGGCAACGTTATCCAGGAAGTAGCGATCGTGCGTGACGGCAAGGACCGCACCCTGGTAGTTGTGCAGGAAGTGCTCGAGCCACAGGATCGACTCAGCGTCCAGGTGGTTCGTGGGCTCGTCGAGCAGCAGCAGGTCGGGAGCCTCGAGCAGCAGCTTGCACAGGGCCACACGGCGGCGCTCGCCGCCGGAAAGCACGTTGACCGGCATGTCGGAATCGGGCAGCTGCAGGGCGTCCATGGCCTGGCCGAGTTTGGAATCGATATCCCAGCCGTCGGCGGCGTCAATCTCGTCCTGGAGCTTGCCCATCTCTGCCATGAGGGCGTCCATGTCGCAGTCCGGGTCACACATCTCCTCGCCGATCTTATTGAAGCGATCGACCTTGGCGATCATGTCGCCAAACGCCATGCGCACGTTCTCGATGACGGTCTTGTCGCCATCGAGCGGCGGCTCCTGCTGCAGGATTCCTACGGTGTAGCCGGGGGTGAGTCTGGCATCGCCGTTGGAGACTTCCTCGATACCGGCCATAATCTTAAGCAGGGTCGACTTACCCATGCCGTTGGGACCCACAACGCCGATCTTGGCACCGGGATAGAAGCTCAGGGTCACGTCGTCAAGGATCACCTTGTCGCCATGGGCCTTACGAGCCTGATACATCTGGTAGATAAACTCCGCCATTTGCCTGTTTTATCCTTTCTACCTGCTGTTTCCCTATTCTTGATTCGCTTTAGTGGAAACGAAATGAGAAAACCAGCTCTGAAACTTAACGAAAAAGGGGCATGGTCGCCCACACCCCCAATACTACCTGGGAAAAGTCCCCCGGAACAAAATATGAACAGCGTACGCTAGTTTTCCGCAACCTTAGCGAACGGCTCGCTGCGATTTACGCCACAGCAGATACGAATAGACGTAGGCAGCTCCGGCTGAACCAAACGCCAGAACCGCAATCACCGCGGCAACGACTTCACTCGAAAGCACCGCACCTGCCACGCCCATCACAATCAGGCCAATACCCAGCACCATAAAGCAGGCGCCGCCAAAACGCTGCGTACGGCGCCAGTTCTCGGGATCGGCAAGCGCCCAAGGCGTCTTGATACCGAGCGTATAGTTCTGCTTCACACGCGGCAAGTAGTTGCCTACGCCGATGAACAGCAAACCGATAGCACCGGAAATCAGCACGTTGACCGAACCGACCGCCGGCACCACGCCCCAGACCGTAAGCTCTCCCAGCCAGCTTATGGCGCACATGAACAAGGTGAAGGCGATTACGAAGCCCTGATAGAACTTGCCCGAGGTTCGATATGCCTCACCTTTGGGATCGATGCGCGGCACCACGCAGAACATTGCGAGAAGCGCCAGAGGCAGCACGCCGAGCGCGGAGGCCATCCAGCTAGGACCCCAACCATCGACGGCGCCGTTCGCGCCCCAGTGCGTGGGAATCTGTGCAGGCAAGCTCGGCATCACCATGAGGTGCGCTACGACATTGGCGACGCACAGAACGACCAGCGCAATCCACACGCGCGACGATACCCCCGTGGGGTGAATGCCCTTGTTTTCGTTATTCATCCTTATCACCTTCCGTGTTTGTAAAGCCCATAAACCAGCCAATCAAGTCCTGCATGACGGTGGTGTTTAAGCTGTAAACGATGTTTTGGCCATGGCGCTCGTCGGTCACCAGCCCGGCGTTTTTGAGCGTCGCCAAATGATGGCTCAATGACGGCTTGCTGATATCGAAATGCTCGGCAAGCTCCCCCGCCGTGCAATTGCCTTCGCGCAGCAACTCCAAAATGCGCCGTCGCGTTGGATCGGCAAGCGCCTTAAAACCCTCTCCCGGCATAGGACCTCCTCTCGCTATCTCTCGCGACGTGCACACTATACTTGATATTTAGATGTTTGTCTAATTATCTAATAGCAATGTTATGTATAGAACATTCGTTCGTTTTTAGATACAATGGGTCCAGAAGCAGATGGGCCAGCTCCCTCTTCCCAAGAAGGAGATGGACTATGAGTATTAACGATGTCCTGACGTTGTTGTTGCTTGTAATCGCGGCTGTGGAGCTCGGCATCCACATTGGAGGTCGAATGAAATAGCCGCCCCCGCGTAATGCGAAGACGGCCACTTCTCACGCTACAAACGTGTTTGGGAGTTGGCTAACCCGCTGCAACGGGTGCCATCTGCTTCATCTTATGCGAATCCCTGCCTCATTTCAACAAGCCCCTAGGGCTCAAATGGAATCGCGATAATACCTATAATGGCGATAGCTAAAACACGATTCGCTTCCCCATCGGAGGATGTCTATGACCGAAACTGCTGCACTCGTCGAGACACGCGACACCAAGCTCGAGATCATCATGGGCCGCGAGGCACTCGACAAGCTCGCCAACACCACGGTGCTGATACTCGGCTGCGGAGGCGTGGGCTCTAACTGCTGCGAGGCACTTGCCCGCGGCGGCATCGGGCATTTTGTGATTCTGGACAAGGACATCATCGCGCCCAGCAATATCAATCGCCAGGCCATCGCCTTTCACAGCACCGTCGGCAAGCGCAAGGTCGATGTTATGGAAGCCATGATCCACGATATCAATCCCGCCACCACCGTCATCAAGCGAACTGAATATCTGCTGAGCGACAATATCGACGAGTTCTTTACGAGCGTTTTTGAGCAGACGGGCGGCAAGCTCGACTACGTCGTCGACGCCATCGACACCATCTCGGCCAAGCTCACCATTGCCAAATATGCTCAAGATCACGACATTCGTTTGGTTAGCTCTATGGGCGGGGCCAACAAGCTGCATCCCGAATGCTTGCGTTTTGCCGATATCTTTGACACCGTGCGCGACCCCATGAGCCGCATTATGCGCAAAGAATGTAAGAAGCGCGGAATCAAGAGCCTGCACGTGCTGTTTAGCTGTGAGGAATCGGTTAAAACCCAACCCCGCGACCCGTCCAACATCCACGAGCGTACCGAGTTGGGTACCGCCAGCTTTATGCCGCCCATCATGGGTCAGATGATTGCCGGCGAGGTTATCCGCCAGATCAGCGGGCGCGGGTGCGAGCGCGTGCGCGCCGACGGCCAGCGCTTGGACTAGCAGGATGCCCTGCGATGGAACCGCGATTCTTTGACACGCATTGTCATCTTGATTTGATGCTCAGCCCCGATGCTGCAGCCAGTGAGTCGGCGGCGTTGGGTCTGGGGCTCTTTGACTGCGGGGTCGACCCACGCGACTTCGCGGCAGCAAAAAAGCGGGCCAGCCGATACCCAAACATTATCGCGGGCGCCGGCCTCCATCCCTGGTGGCTCGCCGACGGCCGCTGCGGTCCTGCCGAAGTCAATCTGCTTTGCGAAGTTGCTGACCAAGAGCGCTATATCGGCGAGGTAGGACTCGACTTTTCCGCGCGCTTTGCCGGAAGCGAACCGCTTCAAATACAGGCACTTGACCGTCTCTGCGATGCACTCGTGCAGTACCCTCTCGCCGGGCGCGTGATATCAATTCACGCTGTTCGTTCGGCAGGAACCGTACTGGACGCCCTTGAGTCATATGGATTACTCACCCCAAGCCCCAACTCCCCCGCCATCATCTTCCACTGGTTTAGCGGCACCTCGAACGAGTTCGACCGTGCGCGAAACGCAGGCTGCTATTTTTCCGTGAACGAGCGGATGCTCGCTACCAAGCGCGGTCGTGAATACGCCCGACAGATCCCACTCGACCGTCTGCTGCTCGAAACCGACGCTCCAGCCGAACCGCAAGCAGATGCAAGCGCGCGACAGCTCATCACATCGCTAAAAAGCGCCTCCCTGCACATCGCCGAACTTAAAAACTGCGCCGAGGAGAGCGTCGAATCAACCGTTTTAGGAAATTCGCACTCCATATTTGACTTCAACTGACCCCGGTGGGCAAAAAACGCCAAATATGAGTACTGCTGCAAAGCTAGTAGCATTATATTGTGACAAAAGAACGCCTTGATAATGTACAGCTGTTCATTATCAAGGCGTTTTAGCATGGCTAAAGCCATATTTAACAGGTTATAATCGCCCCTAGGCGCTCAACCAGGGCCTTAAAAGCATAATTTCCCTGTTACTAAATTAGTGACAGTACTCATATTTGGCATTTTTTGTCCACGAACCCCTAAAGAGCCTCCAACAGACCCCCTAAGAAAGCTCAAGCAGCTCGGGCAGCTGGTCGATAATCTTGTCCGCGGCATCCTGGCTAAAGCCAAAGCGTTCCTCGCGCTTGGCAACGACCGTCAGGCCGGCTCGCTTGCCGGCAGTGATGCCAGGCACCGAATCCTCAACGCAGCAGCAGCGATTCGCGGGCAGCCCCAGCAGGTCCAGCGCATGCAGGTAGATGTCGGGCTCGGGCTTGCTCTCCTTAAACTGCTCGCCACTCACCACATACTCAAAGGCATCCGACAGCCCGCATGCGTTGAGCACTTCTTCGATGCTATCCATGGGAGACGAGCTGGCAAGCGCCACGCGAACGCCACGGCGCGGCAGCTCTCGAATCGTATCCACGGCGCCCGGGTTAATCAAAGCCTGATAGTCGCGCGAACGCTTATGCGCCCACTCATCCCAACGGGCCAACGCTTCCTCGCCAGTGAAATGCCCCTTACCGGCGCGCTCAAACCAATCGACCAGCATATGCAGGAAGAACTGATGCGAGGTACCGACTTGCCCATTCAACTCCTCTTGAGTCAGGTTAAGCCCAAGCTCCTTGGCAAACGCGGCAGTCTCGCCCAGGTAGTAATACTCGGTATCGACAATGACACCGTCCATGTCAAAGATAACGGCGTCGAACGGAAATGCGGACACGGCACCCTCCCTAACAAAAGGGCGCCCGCAAGCAGGCGCCCAAACCATGCATTAATCGGCGATTCTAACCCAGCAGCTTATCCAGCGCCACTGCAATACCGTCTTCGTTGTTATTGGCGGTTACCATCTGGGCAACTGCCTTAACCTCATCGACGGCGTTGCCCATGGCAACACCGGTGCCGGCCCACTCAATCATGGACTTGTCGTTCTGGCCGTCGCCAAACGAGACGACCTCGCTGGCATCGATACCGAGCTTGGGCAGGGCACCCTCGAGCGCACGGGCTTTGTCGATACCGGGCGCCGTGTACTCAAAGTACCAGTCGGCCGTAAACATGCCCGAAAGCGTCTGGGTAAAGGGCGCATACATCTCCTCGTAATGCGCCTGCAGGTAGGTCGGATCACCCGCCGTCAGCAGCTTGTCCACGGGATAAGTGTCCACGACCTCATGCAAGCTCTCGACCTCGCGAATCTTAAGATCGCACGCATCGCGCTCATACTTGACGATATTCTTCTGCGAACCGTCCGGCAGTGTGATCATGCAATGGTACGAGTCCTCGACGTGCAAATCGCGACCGAGCGAAATCATAGGGATCACGTCATAGTTTTGCAGATGATCAATCAGACGGTGCAGTTCGTCAGCCGGCATGGCCTGGTCAAAAAGGACCTCATCGGTCTGAGCGTCGACCACGTGCGCGCCATTAAAGGCAACTAGCAGACCATCATGGTTTTGAAGGTCGAGCTCCTGCGCCAAGGCGTGCAGCCCCCATGCAGGACGACCCGAAGCCAAGATGAGCTTAATGCCCGACTCCTGCGCCGCGAGCAGCTTCTCGCGCGTACGCGGGCTGATGACCTTTTGGTCGTTGGTGAGTGTACCGTCGATATCCATTGCGATGGCTTTGATTGCCATATATGCCTCCCTGTCATTGAACAACCTTGCCTGAGTCATCATACAGAACACCCACGGCGGCGCTGTTTGCAACGGGAAAAATGTCATATTGTCCCAAACATGAACGGCGCGCCTTCGACGATTGCGATGCCCGTCGAGGCGCCTCCCGATACATTCCATCCTATCCAAATAGCAAGGGGCCCGTATCCCAACGGATACGGGCCCCTTTCAGCCATAAGCCAACTCGGCCGTAAAAACTACTTGCGATGAGCGCGATAGAACTCGATGAGCGCCTGGGTCGAAGCGTCCTGCTCGGCCTTGGCGGCGTCGTCGTGGAAGGCCGGGGTGATCTGCTTGGCAAGCTGCTTGCCCAGCTCGACGCCCCACTGGTCGTAGGAGTCGATGCCCCAGACCGTGCCCTCGACAAACGTGATGTGCTCGTACAGGGCGATGAGCTCGCCGAGTGCGAACGGGGTCAGCGTGTCGCCGAAGATCGAGGTCGTCGGACGGTTGCCCTCAAAGCAGCGGGCCGGGACGATCTGCTCGGGCGTGCCCTCGGCACGAACCTCGTCGGCCGTCTTACCAAAGGCGAGCGCCTTGGTCTGGGCCAGGAAGTTGCCCAGGAACAGCTCGTGGACGTCCTGGCCGCTGTCGGTTGCGGGGTTGGCAGTGTTGGCGAAAGCGATAAAGTCGGCCGGGACCACCACGGTGCCCTGGTGCAGCAGCTGGTAGAAGGCGTGCTGACCGTTGGTACCGGGCTCGCCCCAGAAGATCTCACCGGTATCGGAGGTCACAGCGCTGCCGTCCCAGCGGACGTGCTTGCCGTTGGACTCCATGGTGAGCTGTTGCAGGTAGGCCGGGAAGCGGTGCAGATACTGGCAGTACGGCAGCACGGCGTGGCTCTTGGAACCGAAGAAGTTGACGTACCAGACGTTGAGCAGGCCCATCAGCGCGACGGCGTTGTTCTCGAGCGGGGTGTTGCAGAAGTACTCGTCGATGGCGTGGAAGCCCTCAAGGAACTGCTGGAAGCGCTCGGGGCCGAGCACGACGATCAGCGACAGACCCACGGCGGAGTCGACGGAATAGCGGCCGCCGACCCAGTTCCAAAAACCGAAGGCGTTGGCGGGGTCGATACCGAAGGCCTCGACCTTTTCGAGCGCGGTGGAAACGGCAACGAAGTGCTTTGCCACGGCCTCGGCGTTCTGCTCATCGGAGCCATCGATGGCGCCCTGAGCCTTGAGCTGCTCGAGCATCCAGGTCTTGACCTCGCGGGCGTTGGTGAGGGTCTCGAGCGTGGTGAAGGTCTTGGAGACGATGATCACGAGCGTGGTCTCGGGATCCAGACCCTTGAGCTTCTCGGCCTGGTCGTTGGGATCGATGTTGGAGATATAGCGGCAATCGATACCGGCGTCGGCATAGGGACGCAGGGCCTCGTAAGCCATGACCGGGCCCAGATCGGAGCCGCCGATGCCGATGGACACCAGGTGCTCGATCTTTTTGCCGGTAACACCCTTCCACTCACCGGAGCGCACGCGCTCGGCGAAGGCATACATGCGGTCGAGAACCTCGTGCACGTCGGCGACGACGTCCTGGCCGTCGACGATGAGCTGGCCCTTCTCGCTTGCCGGGCGGCGCAGCGCGGTGTGCAGGACGGCGCGGTCCTCGGTGGTGTTGATGTGCTCGCCGGAGAACATGGCGTCGCGGCGCTCCTCGAGCTTCACCTCGCGGGCAAGATCGCACAGCAGCTTGACGGTCTCATCAGTCACCAGGTTCTTGGACAGGTCGAAGTGCAGGTCACCGGCGTCAAAGCTCAGCTTGTTCACGCGCTCGGCATCGGCGGCGAACCAGGCCTTGAGGTCGATACCCTCGGCCTCGAGCTTCTCCTGATGGGCCTCGAGCGCCTTCCAAGCGGCAGTCGACGTAGCATCGATAGGTGCGGCAACAGTTGCCATAGAGTCCTCCTCAGCATACGGGCGCACGCCTCCATGCGCCCGGACATTCAGATGCCACTATTCTAGCGCAGGTCAAGACTATAATCAGCGAGCGTTGCCAATCGGCCCCCAAACGGCAACCGACCAAAAAGGGACAGGTTTAATTTGGCAGGTCAAACGCTTTACCAATCAAAAATAACCTATCCCTTTATGCCAAATATTAGGCCGCAGCGCAGACGCTACCGAGCAACTCACGCAGAGGAGACCCGATGCCCTCCAGCAGTTCGGGCGCGATGATGGCAAAAACGGGAACCTCGCCGGCCCCCACGACGGCAGGCACCTTGCCCTCCGAGACGATACATCCATAAGGGACAAAACCGTCTTCGCCGACATCGAGCGCCGCCATGCGACGGGCGAGCTCGCGCGCAAAGCCGGCAGTATCGGCATCGCCAATCGCCAAGACAAAGTCCACGCCTTCGTCGGTCGCCAGGGCCACGGCTTCGTCGATCAGCTCGTCTCCTCCGTCGCCTTCAACCGAGCCGCAGCGGAAAAGCACGCGCTCGAGCAGGGCGCGATCGAGCGAGCCCAGCGCCGCCGAAACGAGCTCATCACGCGTGTGCTTGTCGCCTCCCAGCACGACCAGTGCCTTGGTGCCGCCATAGTGGGCAACCAATCGCCCGCACCAGCGAGCCACATCCCCATCCGCAACCAAGCGCGTCGGCATACCAAACCCATAGTTGACCATTATCCCCACAACCCTTCCGTGCTTTATGGTGGTATCAATCGTTAGCCTCATGCTACGAAGCGAGCTTTTCCGAGCTGTTTCGCGCTCTTTAGGGCTGCGTTAAAAACCCGATGCAACCGCACGACCATACCTGCCAAATAGGGACAGGTTTTGACGGTGTCCGGTCGAGCAGGTATTATCGAACAGGTATTCGATAAGAACATGTGTTTGATGGGAGGCTCGGATGGAGCACGAGCAGCACACCTACATCTGCATCGACCTCAAGACGTTTTATGCCAGCGTCGAGTGCGTCGATCGTGGGCTCGATCCGCTCACCACCAACCTGGTCGTTGCCGACGAATCGCGCGGACGCACGACCATCTGTCTCGCTATCACGCAGACCATGAAGGACCTCGGGATACACAACCGCTGCCGTCTATTCGAGATTCCCGACGGCATCGACTACATCAAAGCAGTGCCGCGCATGCAACACTACATGGAGGTGTCGGCGCAAATCTACGGCGTCTATCTGGAATACGTCAGCCCCCAGGACGTGCACGTCTACTCCATCGATGAGTGCTTTATCGACGTGACGCCCTATCTGGACCTTTATCACACCGATGCCGAAGGGTTCGCCTGCATGTTGCGCGACGAGGTCTTGGGGCGCACCGGCATCACGGCGACGGTCGGTATCGGCCCCAACCTATTCCAGGCCAAGGTGGCGCTCGACATCACCGCCAAGCACGTAGCCAGCCGCATTGGCGTACTCGACGACGAGATCTTTCGCAAGGAGATCTGGCCCCATCGCCCCATCACCGACATCTGGGGCATCGGCCCCGGCGTGGCGGCCCGTCTCGAGAAATACGGCGTCTACGACCTGATGGGCGTCGCCGCACTCGACGAGAACCTGCTCTACGACGAACTCGGCGTCAACGCCGAATATCTCATCGACCACGCCTTCGGGCGCGAGCCGACAACCATCGCCGATATCCAAGCCTATCGCCCGCAAGCGACCTCGACCACCACAGGACAGGTGCTCTCGAAGGGCTATGCCTACGAGCAGGCCTACACCGTCTTGCGCGAAATGGTCGACAACGCCGTGTTGGATCTAGTCGATAAGCACGTGGTCTGCGACAGCATCTCGCTCTTTGTGGGCTACGCGAGCGAGCGCGCCGACATACGCCGGCTCAACGCCAGCGGCACGGCGCAGTATATAGACGGCTGCGGACACTTGCGCTCGAGCACCTCGGGCATCGAGCCCGCAGCGACCGACGGCCCCGAGCTCGCGCCCCGTGCTCCCAAGCCCGTCCAGCGCGATGACGAAAGGCGTCGCCTGATGCGCGAAGCGCAGGCAATCGATGGCATCTTTGTGGGAGAGCATGGCGGCAAACCGCGTGGTGGCTATGCCGCACTCTTTGCGCACTCCAACGCCTCGCGAAAGCTGCCCGAGCGCACTAATTCGTTTAAGAAAATCATGGGGTATTTCGATGACCTTTGGGCACAAACGGTCGATCCCAAACGACCGGTCAAGCGCATCAACCTGGGATTTGGCAATCTTGTGCCCGAGGAATTTGCCACCATCGATCTGTTCAGCGATATCGAGGCCGATGAGCGCGAGCGCGACCTGGCGCGCGCCGTCCTGGCCGTGAAAGGCAAGTACGGCAAGAACGCGCTCGTCAAGGGATTAAGCTTTACCGCCGGCGCCACCGCGCGCGAACGCAACGGCCAAGTTGGAGGACATCGTGCCTAAACCCAAGCAGCAGCCCGTGCGCCCGCCGACCGCCTTCGAGCGCCTGGCGGACCCCGAGGGCAGACGCCGCGCCGCCGACCCCAACCTCACTGCCAACGGTGCCGTGCGCGCCAACCGCGCCGCACAGTTTATGCCCTTTGCCGCCCTCACGGGATACTACGAACTCGTGCGCAAGCAGGAAATCACCGTCGAGTCAAAACGTGAGCTCACGGAAGAAAAAGCCCTCGTACTTTCTAAAAAGCTCGAGGGTCTCAAACGTGGCGACTTGGTTCGTGTCACCTATTACGATACATACGGCTATCGCAGCCGCACCGGCATCCTCGACGAGGCGCTCCCCGCCTTCAAGCTCCTCAAGCTCCGAGACATCGCCATCGACTTCGACGACATCCAAGACATCGAACTGCGCGGACGAGCCTAGCCAAGGAAGCGCACCCAGAGCGACGCTTACAGCGTCATGACGTAGTAACCCGCATCTCTCACGGCAGTCTCAAGGACACCGCGATTGATCGGCCGCTTGGAGCGCACACGCGCTGTGTGGTCCGCGTACGTTACCGTAGCCCACACACCATCCAGCGCATTGAGGGCATTGGCTACGTTCTGAGCGCAGCCTTCACAGCTCATGCCGCCGATGAGCAGCTCATCGCTATAGGGATAGTGTGACGCATCGGTATCCACCACAACAACCTTTTTGGCCTTCTTGCCGCTCGCACCATCGCTGCAACAACTCTTCCCGTGTGTCGAAGCGGCAATGCGACGCAGTCCAAAAAACATGCCGACGGCAATGACGGCCAGCACGATGAGATTCGCAGGGTTGAGCAAGTCACTCATGCGCTCCCCTTTCAAGTAGCACTATCTAGATACCCCCATGGGGTGTCCCCATCTTAACCCAAAATCATGTCTGTTCGGTCAATTAGTTTCCCTCTTCAAACTTTTTTGTTGACCATGGCTTACTTTCGTGTATAAGTTTTCCTAGGCTAACAGTTTAGATCCGTAAGGAGCGCCGTGACTCGAACCATAGACATCCCAACGTTTCAGGCAGCAGTCGTGCGCAACTGCTCTCCCACGCTCGCGGGCATCAAGCCGGCATCGCTCTTTACCTATCCAGGCACCTACGCCCACGGGGACGGCTCGACCACAACCGAAACCATCGCAGAACGCCGCGCGCGCCTGCTCAACGTTATCGCCCAGTGCAATCGCGAGCTTGACCCGCTCGGCATCCACCTGAGTGTTTTGGTCTGGCGGCCCTGCGGAGCACTCGTGTACGTGTACCGAGCCAAAAGCCTCGCCACCTATTTCGCAGACCCTCGCGCCCAAACAGCGCTCGCCTCGGAAGGCTACGACACGAGAGACCTTTCGACATGCCTTGTGCATTTGGCATCACGCATCACGCTCGCGAGCAATAACATCGCGGAATGCGCTTGTAGCCAGACTCGATGCGCACTACCCCAGCAAGCTAGCTGCAGCAACGACTGCACCTGCGAGTTTCCGCACGAAATAGGCTACTTCCTTGGATATCCCTACGACGACGTGCACGAGTTTATCGTCCAGCGCGGCGAGAACTACAAGGTCTTTGGAGCTTGGAAGGTCTACACGAATGTCGAGCAAGCGCTTGCGATGTTTGACGCCTACCGTGCCTGCACTCAATACCTCACCTTTGTCTATCAGCAGGGCTGCAGCTTGGCGCAACTTGCCCAGGCAACCCGATAGAACATAGAAGCCGCGGCAACTGCCGCACAACTGAAAGGACTTAACATGAGCAAGATCGCCGTCGTCTACTGGAGCGGCACGGGCAACACCGAGGCCATGGCAAACCTCGTCGCCGAAGGCGCCACGTCCGCGGGTGCCGAGACCGAGGTCATCCCCTGCGCCGACTTCTCTGCCGACAAGGCCGCCGAATATGATGCCTTCGCCTTCGGCTGTCCCGCCATGGGCTCCGAGGAACTCGAGTACGATGAGTTCCAGCCGATGTGGGACGAGGTCAAGGAGACTCTCGGCGACAAGAAGGTCGTCCTCTTTGGCTCCTATTCGTGGGCCGAAGGCGAGTGGATGGACAACTGGAAGGCCGACGCCGACGAGACCGGCGTCAACGTCGTGGACTCCACCATCTGCTACGACGCGCCCGACGACGAGGGCGAGACCGCTTGCAAGGCCCTCGGAGCCGAGCTCGCGTAACGAGCCCGGGGTCTCCAAGAGAGCCTGCATCAAAGCGCATCCCCATCCCTACAAAAGAGCGGGGCTGGATTCAAGTCCAGCCCCGCTCTTTTGTAACGGCAGTTACATCAGCCGGCTACGAAATATTGCCCAAGAACGCCTTGGTGCGCTCGCTCTTGGGGTGGTCGAAGACCTCACTCGGCGTACCCTCTTCCACAATGACGCCGCCGTCCATAAAGACGACGCGGTCGGCGACATCGCGGGCAAAGCCCATCTCGTGCGTCACGACGATCATGGTCATGCCGTCGCGCGCCAAGTCGCGCATGACGCCCAGGACGTCGCGCACGAGCTCGGGGTCGAGCGCCGAGGTGGCCTCGTCAAAGAGCATGACGTGCGGGTTCATCGACAGGGCGCGAGCGATGGCAACGCGCTGCTGCTGGCCGCCCGAGAGCTGGCTCGGCATAAAGTCGATACGCTCGGCAAGACCGACCTTGGTCAGCTCCTCGACGGCAATCTTCTCGGCCTCTTCCTTGCTGCGCTTGAGTACCTTCTGCTGCGCGAGCATGACGTTCTTTTTGACTGAGAGGTGCGGGAACAAATTGAACTGCTGGAACACCATACCCAGATGCGTACGTACCTTGTTAAGGTCGACACCCTTGGCGCACACGTCCACGCCCTCAACGACAATCGAGCCACTCGTGGGATGCTCCAGACGGTTGATGCAGCGAAGCATCGTCGACTTGCCCGAGCCCGAGGGGCCCAAGACCACAACGACCTCACCCTTGTGCACATCCAGATCGATATCGCGCAGGACCACGTTGTCGCCAAAGGCCTTCTGGAGGTTCTTGATACTGACGACGACCTCGTTCGAGTTATTGGTTTCGCTCATGATAGGACCTCCTTACAGACCGGCGATGTGATCGGCGGGCGTCGCGACAACCTGTCCGGCGCTCTTGGCGGGACGCTTCTTCTTGGTCTCGGCCGTGCCCAGAAGCCTCGCCTCAAGACCGCTCACCAAGCGAGCGAGCGGCAGGGTGATGACCAGATAGAACAGAGCGGCAACCACGTACGGTGTAATGGAGCCCGTCGTGGCCACGATGGTACGGGCGTTCATGACGATCTCGACCACGCCCACGGCCGCGAGCAGCGACGTATCCTTGTAAAGCAGGATAAACTCGCTGGTCAGCGTAGGCAGGACATTGCGGAACGTCTGCGGAATCATAACGTAGAGCAGCGTCTGGAAGGCGTTCATGCCCAGCGAGCGCGCGGCCTCGTTCTGGCCCTTGGGGATCGACTGAATACC
Organism: uncultured Collinsella sp.; assembly: GCA_905194675.1. Lineage (GTDB taxonomy): Bacteria > Actinomycetota > Coriobacteriia > Coriobacteriales > Coriobacteriaceae > Collinsella. The sequence continues at coordinate 65,023 of CAJJTG010000003.1, forward strand.
GGCGCGGAAGATCTCGCACAGGTAGGCGGACGAGTTCATGGCCATGACGATAACGCCCAAGACATAGTCGTCCACCTTGACGCCGGCCAACGGCAGACCGAAGAACGCGATGTAGATCTGCAGGAACGCCGGCGTACCGCGAATGATATTCACGTAGATGCCGGCGAGGCAGCGCAGGATGCGCGACTTGGAGATGCGCATGAGCGACAGGGCAAAACCGAAGGGAATTGCCAGCGGAAACGCCACGAGCACGATCGAGAGCGACATGAGGAAGCCCTTAAAGACGATCGGCAGGCTCTGGACCAAAATGACCGGGTTCAGGAACAGGCGCAGGAACATATTGGAGTTCCAGACCTCGACCCACGGCTGCTCTTTAAGGTCGGCCAAGAAGTTATCGAAGGCCGTCACGCCCTTGATCTCCACCGACGGAATCTTGGAGATCTTCTTGGTCGACCCGTCGGCGAGCGTATAGGTGCCGCTAAAGGCCTCATCGCCGCCCTCGACGGGGAAGGTCACGCCGTAAACCTCGACACGGAAAAAGCCGCCGGCAGGCGCCGTCTCGCCAAAATCGATCTTGAGCGTCTGGCCGTCAGCCTTGCACGTGGGTTTCATGGGCGTACGATCCATGAGGTCCTCGCCCGAGAGCATCGTCAATCGCGTGTCATCGGTACCAAACGTCGTGCCGTCGACAAACGTCAAAGAAAGACCGCTCAGCTCCTCGTCGGCATCGGCCTGAACTTCCCAGGTAATGCGCGTCTCGGTGCCGCCGACCACAGCGCTGCCCGAACCGGTGTTGGGTCGGGCGGTAATCTTTGCGGTCTCAAGCGCCTGGGCGGTCGTGGGCGCATATGCCCCCGCGCACACCAGCGCGAGCGCCACGGCCATGACGCAGGCTAGCTTTTGGAGCAAGGCGGGCAGTGAAAAACGCTGCTCCGCGGCCCCTTTGTTCAGTCGAGACAAGGTGGCTCCTATCGTAGAAGTTGCCGGCAAAACGAGACGGAAACACTCTCCGTCAAGAGAAGCGCAAAGGCCCTCTCCGCAAAACGGAAAGGGCCCGCGCACAATCAAGTAGCTATTTTACTTGATGTTGTACTTAGCCATGAGGGCGTCAACGGTACCGTCATCGGTCAGGTCCTTGATGGCCTGGTTGATGTCGTCCTTGAGCTTGGTGTTGCCCTGGTTGATGGCGATGGCGTACTCCTCGCCGGTGCTGATCTGCTTGATGGTCTGGCAGGTGTTGAACTGCTCGGCGGTCAGCTGGCTGGCAACGGAACGGTTGGTGACTACGGCGTCACCCTTATCGGACTGCAAGGCGCTGAAGCACTCGGTAGCATCCTTGTAGGGGACGATCTTGGCCTTGGGGAAGTTCTCCTGGGCAAAGGCCTCGGCGGTCGAGCCAGACTGGACGATGATGGTAGCGTCGGCGTTGTTGAGCTTCTCGCTGTAGTTGTCAGCCGTGATGTCGGCGTTATCGACCTTGGTCACGATGGCCTGATCGTCCATGTAGTAGGAATCGGAGAAAGTGACTTCCTTCTCACGCTCGGGCGTGTCAGTGATAGCCGCGATGGAGACGTCATACTTGGCACCCGAAGCGACGCCCGGAACCAGCGTGTCAAAGTCATTGTTGACGTACTCGACATCCAGGCCCAGCTTGTCGCCGATAGCCTTGATAAGCTCAAGGTCAAAGCCCTGATAATCGCCGTTGTCGTCCTTGTACTCAAACGGGGCGTACTCGGCAGAGGTGCCGACGGTCAGCGTGCCGTCCTTGACGAGTGCGTACTCCTTGGAGCCGTCGACCTTCTCGACCTTAGCGTCGTCAGAGCTGCTGGAACCGGCATCAGAACCAGAGGTGGCGTTGGACGAGCCGCAGCCCGTCAGAGCAAGGGCGAGCGCCATGGCACCCGTGGCGGCAAATGCGCCAAGCTTCTTGAGCTTCATAATCAGTCTCCTTCCGGTGACCTCGTTTGATTCAGAGGTCTGCAAAAACTGTTGGCTATTATGCACCCGGAATTACGAATCTGCAATGAGAAAACTGATTGAAACAAACCCATAACGTGAATGGAATACTCTACTTTATGACAGTCATTACTGCTGCAATGACCTTAATAGTCTAATTTCAGCTGCATAACCTGCAAGTTCGTTCGGAGTCTCCAAAATAAACGGCAGTGAACGCAAACGGCCATTCGATACAATATTCTGCATAACCTGCATACCGCCACCAAATTCCTCGCTGCCAAGGTATCCCTTGCCGATGCACTCGTGACGATCTTTATGGGCGCCACAAGGGTTCTTCGAATCGTTGATGTGTACAGCATGCAAGCGATCGATACCCACCACGCGATCGAACTCGTCGAGTACGCCGTCCAGATCATGGATGATGTCGTAGCCGGCATCGTTCACATGGCAGGTGTCCAAACAAACGCCCAGCTTATCGGACAGCTCTGGGCACTTGGCGGCAACGCCCTCGATAATGCACGCCAGCTCTTCAAAGCTACGGCCCACCTCGGTGCCCTTGCCTGCCGTGGTCTCGAGCAATACCGTCGTCTGCTGTCCCTCAAACATCACCTGGCACAGCGTGTCGACAATCATCTGAATGCCGGCGTCTGCCCCCTGTCCCACATGCGCACCGGGATGGAAGTTGTAGTAGTTGCCGGGCAGTGCTTCCAGACGCTGCAAATCTTCCGCCATAGCCTCCAAGGCAAACTCGCGCGCTCGCTCCTTAGCGGAGCAGGGGTTATAGGTATACGGGGCATGCGCCACCAGCGGTCCAAAGTCGTTTTGCGCCATAAGCTCGCGCAGAGCCGCCACGTCATCCATGTCAAGGTCTTTTGCCTTGCCACCGCGCGGGTTGCGCGTAAAGAACGCAAAGGTATTGGCACCAATGGACAACGCCGTCTCCCCCATTGCCCGATAGCCCTTCGTCGTCGAAAGATGACACCCGATCGTTAGCATCTCCAGCTCCCCCTCATCAGTTGCGGTGAAATACGGTCTATTGGTGCCTTATTTTGGCGCAAACAGACCGTATTCCACCGCAAGATATAAAAGGGGCATCAGGGGCACGGTCCGCCGAGCCCCCTTGAGCAGCAGCACCGCAGCCTAGAGCGTCAAGCGAATCGCATCGATGATCTGCGCGCAGCGCTGTGTGGCGGCAAGGGGCATGACGGGACTCTCGAGTTTCCCCGCCCGGATAAGCTGAGTCGCATGCGAAGCTTCGCCGTAAAAATCATCGACCTCAAATGGGGCGTCGATTTCGAGCACTCGACCGTCGGAGTACTTCACATGGGCGAGCTCGGGGCGATGGAGGCGCTCGATTTCCAACGAACCCCGTTCGCAGGCAATCGTTAAGCGGCTTTCATATGCTGCTTTGCCGTCGCACACCATATGAATGGGTATACCGCCGACACTCATATGAATCTCATCGGCCCAATCCACGCGGCCGCCCGATACGTCACGCCAGCGAACTTCACGAGACGAAACATCGCACGCACCCGCAAGCAAATCCTCAAACCACCCGACCGCATAGCAGCCCATGTCATATAGACAGCCGCCCTGCAACGGATCGAGCAGATAACTCGAAGGGGACTCACCATAATCGAGTTTTTGCACGCTTTCGATCGAGACGATACAGCCGAGCTCGCCCGACGCAAGCAAGTCCTCCACGCGAGTGCGCATCGGGCAAAACCGATTCTTCATCGCCTCCATAAACAGCACGCCGCACTCGCGAGAGGCGGAGGCAATCGAGAGAGCCTCTTCCTCACTCAAAACGGCCGGCTTTTCGCACAGCACGGCCTTTCCGGCGCGCAGCGCGCGACAGGCCCAACGCGTATGCATACCATGCGGAAGAGCCAAGTAGATTGCGTCGACATCGGGGTCGGCAATCAGCGCATCATAAGCCGCATCGCTGCTATCGTCAGCCGTGGCATAACTGTGCGCGGCTTCAATCGAAAACGCCCTGCAAAACTCCTCAACATGCGAAGGAGTGCGGCCGGCCGCAGCCACCAGCCGTGCCCCGTCGACCTTCTTGAGCGATGATGCAAATCGATGCGAAATGTGCCCAGCGCCCAAAACGCCCCAACGAACCTCACGCAAATCATCACATGAATCCCGATAGCCCACGACAGCCCCCTTCAGTTGCGACGAAATAGTTCCTGCTATCGCCCTATTCTGCCGCAAACAGGAACTATTCCATCACAAGATATAAAAGGGTCATGAGGAGCGAGTTTTGCTGAAGACTTTAAGCGCGGCCGTTACGGGGCCAGGCTGGAAACGTCGGCGCGCGTCGTCGAGACGCTCGGGGATATCGATGTGTTGCGGGCAGTGACGCGCACATTTGCCGCACTTGACGCAATTGCTCACGAGCTTGGGCTCGCTCGTGCGCACCGCGCTCGCCGTAAAGTATTGCGACAGCCCCGTAAACCAGCTGTGCGCATAGCTCGCGTTGTAAGCGGCAAAGCAGCCGGGAATGTTAATACCCTTGGGACATGGCATGCAGTAGCCGCATCCCGTGCAGGGCACGCGATTCGATTTTTCAAACTCCGCCAGCACGCGTGCGATGGTATCGAGCTGAGCGGCTGTCATCGAATCCGGCAGGGCCCGATCGGCCAGCACCGCGTTCTCGTCCACCTGCGCGGTATCGGTCATGCCCGAAAGCAGCATCGTGACTTGAGGATGGTTCCACACCCACGAAAGGCCCCAAGCAGCCGGCGTCTTCAGGTACGGATCGCGTACGTCATCGAGCACGGCGCGGGCCCGCGGAGGCAGCTTGCCCGCCAAGCGTCCGCCCAAAAGCGGTTCCATCACAAACACCGCGAGCCCGCGCTCGGCGGCTGCTATAAGTCCCGCCGTTCCCGCTTGGTAGCGCTCTCCAGCGTAGTTGTACTGAATCTGGCAAAAATCCCAGTCATACGCGTCGAGCATCGTCAGGAAGTCCGTCGCACTGCCGTGATACGAAAAACCTATCTGGCGAATACGCCCCGCAGCCTTTTGGTGCGCAATCCAGTCTTCGATGCCCAACGCCACCACGCGCTCCCACTGGGCGGGCGAAGTGATGTTGTGCATAAGGTAATAGTCGATATGGTCGGTCCGCAGGCGGCGCAGTTGCTCGTCGAAGAACCGGTCGAAATCCTCCGCGCACTTGCACGAAGCGTGCGGCAACTTAGTCGCGAGCAACACGCGGTCGCGCAGACCCAGGCGCTCAAGTGAGGCGCCCACGCACACCTCGTTACCGGGATAGAGATACGCGGTATCCAGATAATTAATCCCCTGCTCCACCGCACGGGAAATGATGGCATCGGCTGTCTTCGCATCCGGACGTCCCGGCGCACCGGGAAATCTCATGCAGCCCAGACCCAGAGCAGATATTCGGTTACCACTTTTGGGGTCAACGCGGTATTGCACGGCCCCTCCCTTCGCCATCAGCGCCGCGGCAAGGCGAAACACAATGGTCACGCGGCCGAAACATCGTGGAATCGCAATCGAGAACGTATCGTAACGCAGCAGAAATCGAGCTGTCACGGCACCGCTTTAACATCAGCAAAAAGCCCGATGACAGGAGCCGCCCATGCCCGCGCTCGACCTTTGGAACCTCGCCTCCCAGCTCAAAAGCAACGATTATCGCTGGGTCGACCTCACCCACACGCTCTCATGCGACACCCCGCACTGGTTTGGCTTTAAGCCATTTGAGTCCACCAAGCTCTTCGACTACCTGCCCGGCACGCCCGAGGACATGCTCGCCCCCATGCGTTGCTTCCAGTATTCGGTCGCCTCGCAGTACGGCACCCACGTCGACGCGCCGCGCCACTTCCATGTCGAGGGTCGTTCCCTTGGAGAGATTGAACCCATCGAGTTTATGCATCCGCTCTGCGTGATCGACAAGCACGAGGAGTGCGCCGCGAATCCCGACTTTATCCTGACCATCGAGGACCTCAAAGCCTGGGAGGATGAGCACGGTCGCATTCCCGAGGACGCTTTCGTCGCCTTCCGCTCCGACTGGTCCAAGCTCGCCGACCTCGAGAACAAGGACGAGGACGGCCAGCCCCACTACCCCGGCTGGGACCTCGACGCCATCAAGTGGCTCGTTGAAGAGCGCGACATCGGCGCCATCGGCCACGAGCCGGCTGACACCGACCCGGCGAGCGTGACCACGCGTGAGGACGCCTACCCCTACCCCGGCGAACAGTACATCCTCTCGGTCGACCGCTATCAGATCGAGGTCATGGACCATCTAGACGAGCTTCCCGCCACGGGCGCCGTCATCTTCTGCACCTTCCCCAAGGTGCGTGATGGCGTCGGATATCCCGCACGTGTCTTTGTGGTCTGCCCCGCATCATAAGTTCCCATGCGTTTGTTCTTCTAAATACGGCCATCCGGTGCACGCGACATGGCCCGGCGGCATACAATCCATCAGGCGCTCCTTACGCGGGCGCCTTTTATATGGGGAGATGATTCGCATGCAGATCAACAAGGTCGCCTTTATCGGCAAGGGCGGCGTCGGGCTACTCTACGGCAGCATGATTGCCAAGGCCCTCGGCAATGACGCCGTCGAATACGTTATGGATGACGCCCGTTTTGAGCGTCACGCAAACGATGCGCTCACCGTCAACGGCAAGCCCTGTGCGCTCAAGTCCGTCCGCGCCAGCAAGGCAACGCCCGCCGATCTGGTCATCCTGACGGTCAAGACCACCGGTCTCGACCAAGCGCTCAAGACTATGGAGCGCGTCGTGGGACCCAATACGCTCATCGCCTCGCTGTGCAACGGCATCACGAGCGAGCAAAAGATTGCCGAGCGCTTTGGCTGGGAGCATACCGTTCTTGGTATCTGCCAGGGCATGGACGCTGTGTTTCTCAACGGAGAGCTCACCTTTACCAACACGGGCGAAATCCGCTTTGGCGCGGCGGCCGGTACGGATCCCGCAGCCATCACCGCAATCGACGAGCTCTACACGCGCTGCGGCATCGCACACACCGTCGAGAGCGACATTGCGCACCGCATGTGGGCCAAACTCATGCTCAACGACGGCATCAACCAGACCTGCATGGCCTACGGCGGCACGTACGGAAGTGCCACGGAGCCGGGCTCCGAGCAGCGTCGCTGTCTTGTTTCCGCCATGCGCGAAACGCTTGCGGTCGCCAACGCCGAGGGCGTTGAGCTGACCGAGGCAGACCTGACGCAGATGGTGCACCTCATCGAAGGAATCGATCCCGCCGGCATGCCCTCGATGGCGCAAGACCGCGTCGCGCGGCGCAAAACCGAGGTCGAGGAGTTCGCCGGCACCATCTGCCGTCTGGCGGCCAAGCACGATATCCAGGCACCGCAGAACGAATGGCTCTATCAGCGCATTCGCGATATCGAGGCAAGCTGGTAGCGCCCGACTCACCACGTCAACAGACTCAACAGCAAAGCCGCCGCAAGGGCACTCCCCTTACGGCGGCTTTCATCTTCATCTATAACCAGTAGTCGATGTCCCGACGGTTAGAGCTGCGACTCCGAGGCCTGGCCCTCATCGTCGCGACAAAGGACTACACCCGCACTTCCCAGCAGCGCGGCCGCAATCAGCGCGCCGACCACGATTGGAGCAGCCCCGCATGACCCCTGCACGCCCGCAATGAGCGCGGCCGTAGGACCAAGGCAACCAAGCACCAATGCGACGACGGCAACGGCGATATCTCGAGCGTTCACAAGACCACTTCCTCCAAGAGAAAGACCTTATTTCTCATGAACTAGTGTGCCCCGCGCCCATATGCGCGGCGTACTGCCACGGTAAGCGCTCTGTTAACTCAAGCACGCACAAAAAACGAACGCCCTTACGTTGCCCAAAGGCTCGGTAAAGACGCCCGCCCGTCATGTCCTATTGGCTTATGGCAGATTACCAGCCAGTGTAGTAGTCGGTGGTTCCGGCAGCGCAGCCGGAGTCATAGACCTTGCACTCGCCCTTGGAACCGGTAAACGTAGAGCCTTGGGCCTTATCGCCCGCGGCAACGACGTAGTAACCATCGGAATCGCGCCAAAAGCCCTCGGAATCCTGCGTCCACTCGCCCGTGCGGTGATGGTAGAGCACGTTGCTGCTGTAATAGGTCTCGCGGCGGCCGTTATAGTTATTGACGCCGCTCAAGCGCGTCAGACCCGAGCCGTTCGCGTAATACGCAGCAGACGTGTAAGACGGGCTGGAGCCGGCGTTGTAATACGAAGCCTGAACGGCCTCAGCGGCCTCGGCTTCGGCTGCGGCAGCCTCGAGCGCCTCGCGCTTGGCATCCTCAAGCGTGGAGCGAAGCTCGTCGAGCTCGGTCGACTTGGCGTCGACTTCCCCCATCGTCAACAGGCTACTCGCACCGTCGATGCAACCCTGCAACACAGCGCGCTCGTCATCGGTAGCATAGTCGCCATACATATTCATAATGATCTGAGCGCGCATCTCCAGGGAATCGCGCTTTGCCCCCATCGAGGCGTTCCACTCCTGCATAGAGCCATAACCGTCGCCGCGGTAGTCGACGGGCTGCACCAGCGTCGCCTCGGACGGCGCAGATCCGACCGTATCGGATAGTGTTGCCGCGTGGGCATCAGTTGCGCCGGCGCCCGCCAAAAGTGCCACGGTCAGAGCGGCGGAAAGGGCGGCGGCTTTCGGTTTTCGTGAATCGATCCTCATGTAGCTGGAAACCTCCGTAGTGCGTTTTTGCTGCGTTTGAGCTGCGTGTGATTTAATCGCGCTGCATAGTACCCCGAGCAAATCGCGACCTGCGGTTTTACTCAAAAGGCGCACGTCAATTGCGTAAAACTCACATCCTCTCAACAGGAGTTTTCCACATCTCGATTGCATAAAGCGTGTCAAAAACCCTGTTTTTGCACCCTCTCTATGCAAAAACGACGCCTGTGCAACCATTGTTCGCACAGGCGCCTTGAGCAGGCATTTTATGCAGTTATACCTATCGAGTCGCAAGGGGTCCTTGCACAAGTCGCCTTACTCGTCCAGCGCGGCAAAGGCCTGCTTCAGATCCCAAATGATATCCTCGGCGTTCTCGGTACCGATGGAAAGACGGATCGTGGAGGGCGTGATGTTCTGCTCGGCGAGCTCCTCGGCAGAGAGCTGGGAGTGCGTGGTGGTAGCCGGGTGCACGACGAGCGACTTGACGTCGGCCACGTTGGCGAGCAGCGAGAACACCTGCAGATGATCGATGAACTTCCATGCAGCCTCCTGGCCACCCTTAATCTCAAAGGTAAAGATCGAAGCACCGCCACGGGGGAAGTACTTCTGATAGAGCTCGTGATCGGGGTGCTCAGGCAGGCTCGGGTGATTCACCTTGGCGACGTGGCTGTCGCCAGCCAGGAACTCAACGACCTTCTTGGTGTTCTCGACATGACGGTCGACGCGCAGCGACAGAGTCTCGGTGCCCTGGAGCAGGACCCAGGCGTTGAACGGGCTGATGCAGGCGCCCTCGTCACGCAGCAGGATAGCGCGGACATAGGTTGCGAAGGCGGTGGGACCGGCAGCCTCGGCAAACGAAACACCATGGTAGGAGGGGTTGGGCTCAGCGATCTGGGCGTACTTGCCACTCGCCTTCCAATCGAAGTTACCGCCGTCGACGATCACACCGCCCAGCGAGGTACCGTGGCCGCCGATGAACTTAGTTGCGGAGTGGACGACGATGTTGGCGCCGTGCTCCAGCGGACGGAACAGATACGGGGTGCCGAAGGTGTTATCGACGACGACCGGAAGACCATGCTTCTTGGCAATCTCGGAGATAGCGTCGATGTTGGGAATATCGGAGTTGGGGTTACCGAGCGTCTCAAGGTAAATGACCGTGGTGTTGTCTTTGATAGCACCCTCGACCTCGTCCAGGTTGTGAGCATCGACAAAGGTGGTCTCGACACCAAACTGGGAGAGTGTGTGCTCCAGCAGGTTGTAGGAGCCACCGTAGATGGTCTTCTGGGCCACCACATGGTCGCCGGCCTGAGCGAGCGCCTGCAGGGTATAGGTGATGGCAGCGGCACCAGAGGCGACAGCGAGGCCGGCCACGCCGCCCTCGAGTGCGGCGATGCGGTCCTCAAAGACACCCTGGGTGGAATTGGTCAGACGACCGTAGATGTTACCGGCGTCGGCAAGGCCAAAGCGGTCGGCGGCGTGCTGGGAGTTGCGGAACACATAGCTCGTGGTCTGGTAGATAGGCACGGCGCGGGAGTCGGATGCGGGGTCGGCGCTCTCCTGGCCAACATGAAGCTGCAGGGTATCGAAACCAAAGGTGTGCTCGGGGTTGTTGATGAACTGGCTCATGATGATCTCCTTGATCGAACAAAAGTAAATAAAAAGAGAGAAGTAAGTCGCTGTCTCCTGATCACGCCGACGGGCGCAAACAGGAGCCCGGCATTCGTCTTGGTAAGCAATTCATATGCGGGCCTCCTTTCGCATCCCGGTTCCGTGGTTGGCTTAATTACCTACCGCCTTTGTGTGTTTTGAATAGTACGAGCATTGTTTCCCTCGGTCAATCACTTAAAAGCGCTAACCTGTTATCGTTTTTATAGATAACAATCGGAAGGATTGCGTCGATGACCCTCCAGCAGCTTCGTTTTCTGATCGCCGTGGCAGAGTCCGGCTCAATCAACGCCGCAGCTCAGCGCCTCTATACCGCTCAGTCCAACATCTCAAACGCCGTCAAAAGCCTGGAACAGGAGCTCCATCTGGAGATCTTTACGCGCTCCAGCCGCGGCGTCACGCTCACCAACGACGGCACCGAGCTTTTGGGCTATGCGCGCCAGGTCGTAGAGCAGGCCGACATGCTCGAGGCCCGCTACGAGGACGGCGGCACCCCGCAAGCCCGCCTCGCCATTTCCGCCCAGCACTACGCCTTTTCGGTCGAGGCCTTTGTCAACGTGGTCGAGCGCTGCCGCGACAGCAAGTTCGAGTTCATCATGCGCGAGACCACCACATCGCAGATCATCGATGACGTCCGCGCATTTCGCAGCGACATCGGCATTCTCTATCTGGACGACTTTAACGCCCGCGTTCTGCAGAAGGCTTTTGCCGATGCGCGCGCGAGCTTCCATCCCTTATTCGACGCGACGGTCCACGTCTTCGTTAGCGAGCGCCACCCGCTTGCCCGCCGCCCGCAGCTGTCCCTTGCCGACCTTACGCCCTATACGCGCTACAGCTTTGAGCAGGGAACCTCAAACTCCTTCTATTACGCCGAGGAACCTTTCAGCTATATCCCTTGCGACCGCAACATACGAATCTCGGACCGCGGAACACTTACTAACTTACTTACCACGTCAAACGGTTACACCCTGTCGACCGGTGTCCTCTCCAATGAAATGCAATGGGGTATGGCATCGATCCCGTTAGCAGACGCCCCAACGATGCGCGTAGGCTATATCATGCACGACGAGCGCAAGCCCTCCCCCCTCTTGCAGCAATACCTCAACGAACTCGACCGCATCATCCACGAAAGCCAGCCATCTGGAGACGGGATAGATATCATAGATTGCTAGCCCTCGCCGAACGCGGCGCTACAATGGACACCCACGCGAGAAGCGCCTAACGAAAGGAACCATGTGAAGGTCATCATCTATACCGACGGCTCGGCCCGATCAAATCCGGGACGCGGCGGCTACGGCGCCGTGCTCAAATACACCAACCCCGCCGGCAAGACCTTTACCTCCGAGCTTTCGCGCGGCTACGCCAAGACCACCAACAACCGCATGGAGCTCATGGCCGTTATCGTGGCGCTCGAGGCACTCAACCGCCCCTGCGAGGTCGAAGTCCATTCCGATTCGCAGTACGTCGTCAACGCCTTTAACAAGCACTGGATCGACGGCTGGAAAAAGCGCGGGTGGAAAACCGCCAACAAGCAGCCCGTCAAGAACCGCGACCTGTGGGAGCGCCTACTCACCGCCAAAAGCAAGCACAAGGTTGAGTTCATCTGGGTTAAGGGTCACGCCGGCCACGAGCTCAATGAGCGCTGCGATGAGCTCGCCACCACGGCGGCCGACGGCAGCAACCTCGATATCGACACCGGCTTTAACGAGAGCGACCTGTAATAGCGTTTTCGCACAGCTTTATATCCCCACGCGCTACACTCATCCTGTAGACCAAACAACGCAAGGGGGACGTATGCTGCGCATCGCGACCATCGGCACATCCATGATCACCGACGACTTTATCCAAGTCGTCAACGCCAACGACCAAGCCGCGTTTGTGGGCACGCTTTCACGCGATGCCAATCGCGGTGCTGCCTTTACCGCCGAGCGCGATGGCGAGCGAAACTTTATCTCACTCGATGAGCTTGCGGCAGCCGCCGACGTCGACGCCGTCTATATCGGCAGCCCCAACGCACTTCACTACGAGCAGGCCCTTGCCTGCATCGCCGGTGGCAAGCACGTCATCGTCGAGAAGCCCTTCTGCGCCACCGAAGCGCAGGCGCTGGAAGTCTTCCGCGCTGCCGAGGCAGCAGGTGTCGTGGCCCTCGAGGCCATGCGTCCCCTCCACGATCCCGCCTTCCACGCCATCGAGGACGCCCTGGGCGAGATCGCCCCCATCCGCCGCGCCTCATTGCGCTTTGGCAAATATTCCTCGCGCTACAACGAGATTCTCGCGGGACGCGCCACCAATATCTTCGACTGCAATATGGCATCGGGTTCCCTCATGGACATTGGCGTCTACACCGTCGAGCCCATGGTCGAGATTTTCGGCATGCCCTCCGGCCTTACGAGCATGACTACTCTGCTCGACCCCACCACGCGACAGCTCACGCACGGCCCCATCGACGGCTGCGGTTTCATCCTCGCCAGCTACGGCGGTGGCCGTATCTCCGTCGAGCTTGCGCACTCCAAAATTACGAATGACCTGCTGCCATCGCAGATCGAAGGCGAGCGTGGCACTATCCAGATTGACCATCTGTCCACGCCCCGCAACGTACGCATCGATTATCGCGGCGACGTCGTGCGCGGATCGGCGACCGAGGCGCCGCGCGAGCAAGGCGACAACGGACGCGCGCTCAACCTGCCCAAATCGAGCAACACCATGGAGTACGAGCTCGCCGACCTTATCACCGCCATCGTCGGCATCGATAGCATTAAGGACGAGATCTGGGAAACGTCTGCCGGGCGCCATGAGCTTGGCCACTATCGCGATGTCACGCTTGTCTCGCTGCGTATCATGGATGCCGTGCGCCAGCAGGCCGGCATTACCTTTCCCGCTGATTCAGTCAAGCAGGCCTAGCGATGGGCTTCTTCGAAACGTTCTTCTCCAGCGTCACCGGTGGCAGTCGAGAGCCTCAAAAACCATCAAACGTCGAGCTCGAGCTGCGCCGCAGGCTTACTGTGCTCGCAAGCGACGAGGCCACTCAAGACACTCCCCTGCGCTATTTCCTACGCTGGGAGGGGCAAGTCCAAGGCGTTGGTTTTCGCTTTACCAACACCAACCTCGCACAGGCACGCGCACTCACCGGCTGGGTGAGTAACATGGAAGACGGGTCAGTCGAGATGGAGATACAGGGAGCTCCGGCAAACATCCTGTCTCATCTCGAGGCGCTTCATGCCTCCTATGAGCGCATGGGAACGCGTTTTCGCCTCGTAGACGCCCAGACCCGAGCCCCACTTGCCAATGAAGACGGTTTCATTCCTCGTTATTAGTATTGTGTGCTAAATACGGTATCATTTACCTACGACCGTTGATAGAAAAGAGGCGAGGCGCATGGCGGTGCAAAGAAGGAATACCAAGCAGCGAAAGCTGGTTCTTGACGCTGTGCGCCAAAGCTATAACCATCCCACCGCCGACGAAATCTACAACGCCGTACGCGAACAGGATGACAAGATCAGCCGCGGCACGGTCTACCGCAACCTCAATCTCTTAGCCGACGCAGGGGAGATTCTCTCTATTAAGACGCCGGGCGGCAGCCGCTTCGATCGCACCATCGAGCCGCACGCACATATCATCTGCACCTCGTGCAGCCGCGTCATCGACGTGCCGCTCCCCTTCGATGCCCAGCTCGACGCCAAGGCATCCGAGCAAATCGACTGGCACGTCACATCGCACTACACCATCTTCGAGGGTCTCTGCCCCGACTGCCGGTAGATGTTTGGGACATGCCTACACAGCAAGTAGACGACGCAGTTCTTCTTCGACCGTGCGCGCGTAGCGGACGCGGTCGTTGATGCCGCGCATGCTGGGGTTGCAGCTCTCCATCAGATAGGGATGGCCCACCACGTTGAGCATGTCACGATCGTTCTCATTGTCGCCAAACGCCATCATCTCATCGGGCGAAATCCCCAGAGCGCGACCGTAATCGGCAAGCGCGGAGCCCTTGCCCGAATCGAAACCGATAAAGTCCGTCCATTCGGTTCCCGATGTCATGACATCGACTCGATCGCTAAAGTGGCGCTCGAAATACTCCAGCGCCGCCTGCTGCTCCGCCTCGGGCGTCTGGAAGGCAATCTTAATGACGTCCTCGTCGATGTCTTCGGGACGGTCGACTACCGCCACATCGCAGTGGACCTCATAACGCAGGTGGTCAACAAACGCATCGTTGCCGCCCATGGTGTAGAGGCGCCCCTCACACGAAAGGGTCACGTCGGCATGGGGATACGCAACCACGGCATTCGCGATATCCATAGCAAGGCTACGCTCCATGGAACGCTTGACAACGGCACGCCCCTCGCTCATCACCAGGGCTCCGTTTTCGCATACATAGGCGAGTTCATCGGCCACCGGGGCAAACAGGTAGCGCAAGCTCGCATATTGACGGCCGCTCGCAGGCATAAACACGATACCGCGACGATGCAGCTCATCAATGAGCTCAAAGGCCTCGGAACGCGGCTCGCGCTCCCCCGGATGCAGCAACGTGCCGTCCAAATCGCATGCAATCAGCTTGATTCCCTCAAGACCCATATGCTTCCCCCAAAGCCTCCTATCAACAGCAAGACGGACTTTGATTGGTCGCCCCTCAAAGCCCGTCTTGCGCATACGCACGCTTAGCCGCGCGTCTTTTTTACGATGGTAAAGTCGGGAGCCATGCTCACGACGACATCCGCCGCGCTCGATGCAAAGCGTCGGTCCGCATCGAGTTCGCGGGTAACCACCGAGAGCCGAACACCCTCGACACCCCGGAGCATACGGCCCAAAACAGGCTGCACCGGCGTATACATGCGCACGGTATGCTCGTCCGAGTCGCCCCGGAAGAGCGGCGCATGCATGTTGCCGATCTCCCAGCACGCATGCGCGAGCGCAATCGGATCCATGCGGTCGACTTCGACCAAATAAACCTCGGCGCTGCGCAGGCGCACGACAACCGCCACGGGCACCATGCCCGAACGGTCAATGGCGAGCACGTCGCCATCGGCAAGACGACCGCCGTCGGTAGCATCCAGCCGAACATCAATCGTGCGCCCCAGCTCCGTCACGCCCACAAACGCGCATACATCGGCCTGGTCCCAATCGAGCAGCAGCTCGTCAACTTCAAAGACGCCGCCCAACTTCCGGCGAAGCAGGAGTTCATAGGACGGATCGTTGAGATTTCCCAAGCATGTCGTCGAAACCAGGCGTTCAGACATACTCTAACCCTCGACCTCAACGAGCTCGATATCAAAGTTGAGGTCCTTGCCGGCCAACTCGTGGTTGGCGTCGAGCGTCACAGCCTCGGGCGTCACGTCAATGACGACGGCGGGAACGGGCATGCCGCTCGGCGTGGACAGGAAGAGCTTCATGCCCTTCTCGATCTGCTCGATGTTGGGAACCTGCTCGGCCGGGAAGGTCAGAACCATCTCGGGATTGTGCTCGCCGTAGGCATCGGCAGCAGGAATGTGCACGGTCTTCTTCTCGCCCACCTGCATGTCGACAACAGCGGCGTCGAAGCCCTTGATCATCTGGCCGGCGCCGCAGGTGAACTCCAGCGGCTCGCCGCGATCGTAGGAGCTATCGAACTGCGTGCCATCGTCGAGCGTGCCGCGATAATGGGTCTTGACCTTCTTGCCCTGGTTGGACATGGTAACCTCCGTGATAAGGGCGGCGCACAACGCGGGCCGCCGTGTACATATGGCGCTAACTATACCCTAGTCATACAATTCAAAGACAGTTTGCAAAGAAACGCTGCAACCGGAGGAACCATGGCATATCCCGTATTTGACCTACACTGCGACACCGCCGACCGCATCGGCTGGGCCACGCTCGATCTCGACCTGCGCTTTACCGCCGGCACCGACGGTTATTTCCCCGGCGACGAAACGCATCCGCAAGATTTCGACCTCATCGAGGGCAATGCCTGCGCCATCTCGCTCGCAAAGATCGGCAACACGCCGTGGGCACAGTGCTTCGCCACATTTGTCCCCGACGAGATTCCCACCGCCCACGCCGCGCGCTTCCAGGCGCAGATCATGGCACACATGAGCGGCCAAGCAATGCTCAACCACGACCGCATGGTCAACGTACGCAACGCCGCAGACATTCGCCCCGCGCTCAAAGACGGCAAGGTCGCCTGCATCCACACCATCGAAAACGCCACGTTCTTTGCCGAGGACCCCGCGCTGATCGAGGTGCTCAAGAGCCTGGGCGTACTCATGTCATCACTCAGCTGGAACGCGCAGGGACCGCTCGCGAGCGGCCACGACACCCACGCCGGTCTCACCGCCGCCGGCATCGAGGCACTTACGCAGATGGAGCACGCCGGCATGGTACTTGATGTCTCCCACCTCAACGATGAGTGCTTTGACGAGGTTGTCGCCCATGCCACGCGCCCCTTCGTCGCCAGCCACTCCAACTCCCGCACCGTCTGCGGCGTCAAGCGCAACCTCACCGACGACCAGTTCCGCACCATTCGCGACATGGGTGGCATCGTCGGCCTCAACTACTGCAGCGAGTTCCTTTCCAACGACGCAACCGACAAAACCGCCGCAGACGTCACCTTCGACCAGCTGGCGGCACATATCGAGCACTGGCTCGACCTGGGCGGCGAGGACGTCATCGCGCTCGGCGGCGACTGGGACGGCGCCACGGTGCCCGCTTTCCTCTCCGATGCCAGCAAGATGCCCGAATTCCAGAACATGCTTTCCAAGCATTTTGGCAAGACCGTGATGCAGAAGCTCTGCAGCGACAACGCGCTTGCCTTCTTCGAGCGTTATTAATTTCACATCCCTTGAGCGGGCCGGCATGCCGAACGGTCGACATGCCGGCCCGCCCCCGATCTGAAGGACCGCTTTTGACGCAGCAGTTTACGATTTCCGCATCCCGACCGGATGGGACGACCATCCCCGTCGTCGTTACCAAAAAGCGCGTCAAAAACTTCGACCTACGCGTCACATCGAGCGGCGAGGTCCACGCCAGCGCACCGATCGGCGCCAGCCGCGAGCGTATCGAAGCGTTTGTGAAGCGCAACAGCGCCTGGATTATCAGCCGACTTGCCCAGCGCGAGCAACGTCAGGCGACGGCGCGAGAGCCGCTCAGCCCCTCGTCCATCATTGCACTTTGGGGCAAGCCCATCACGGTACAGGATGCACTCGATCACAACTTTGCATCACCCGCACCGCGACCCAAACAGGCCACCTTCGCAAGTTTTATGGGTACCGACGAATCGGACGAAGGCCCACAGGCCAAGCGGCGCGCAATCCTCGACGGCCTAACGTCCGATGAGCTCCAAGCCCATATCGACCAGCTCTGTGCAACCGAGGTCACCACGGCGCTGTACGATATGGTGCACGCGTACGAAATCGCAATGGGCGTCACCGTGGCCCGCGTCTCTGTGCGCAGCATGAAAACGCGCTGGGGATCATGCACGCCCAAGACCGGCGCCATTCGCATCGCACGCGAACTTGCCGCCTATCCCATCGAATGCCTCGACATGGTTGTCGCCCACGAGCTCGTCCACTTGCTCGAGCCAAGCCACAATCAGCGATTCCACGCCCTGCTCGACACGTACTGTCCCAACAATAAAGCTCTGTCGCAGCGGCTCAAGCAGCCACCCATAGAGTCGTATTAGAACCGGTTAGCGCACGCGCTCGATCTCGACGCCGCAGCTTGCCAGGGGCAGGCCAACAGGAGCCCACGGCTTATCGAGCTTTATGCGCACACCAAGCAGCGAGGGATAACGGCGCAGCAGCATCTGGGCTGTCCCCTCGGCTGCCGCCTCGATGAGCTTAAACGTATGCTCGCGCAGATAGCCATCGACATCGTGGCACACCGAGCCGTAGTCAATCGAGGCATCCAGGTTATCGTGCTCCCCCGCCGCGCGCAGGTCGGCATAGAGCACCAGAGAAACGATGAACTTCTGACCCAGCGCATTCTCCTCGGGATACACGCCATGGTTGGCAAAAACCTCAAGGCCGTCAATGACAATGCGATCGGCATGGCGCAGATCGTCATAGCTCACGTGAGGCACCGCCGTTGCGGTGGATATTTCGCCCCTTCCACGGCGGGCGAGCTCAGCACCTTCAGTCTTGGTTGCATTCTCGGGCAGTTTCTTGTTACTCAACGCGATCGTCTCCTTCGTTTAGAACCCCGACCGCGCAAACTAACTACACGCGAATCGACAGGTTCTTTTTATCATCGCTCCAGTTGCAAGCGTTGCGCGCGGAGCATGCAAAGCAGGCACGCGACGCTTTGTCGGCTGCATAGAGCAGACGCTCAAGCGGTTGGCTGTTCACGCGCAGCTTTCGATGGCCCAGAATGGCCGTCTTAATGGCTGCGGCATCGGCCGGCTCAAACGCCACGTCATCGGGCATGCCGCCGAGAATCGCATCAGCGACGCGTTCGCTTGCAACATCATGGGATATACCCGATTCATACTGTTCATCTTTGCCGATATCGTGAAGAAGTGCCGTGGCGTAGATGACCTCGCGGTCAAATTCGAGCTGTTCCTCGAGATTCTTGATCCACATAATGCGAGCGACATCGAGCAGATGGTCAATACCGTGGCGGCAGAAGATGCGCCCCGATTCCAACTGTACGATGTTGCCCAGGTGCCGCCGGAACAGCCCGTTGGCACAAATGTAATCAATGCGAGGCATGGCACCAAAGGGGGCCAGGCCCGAAGCCATAAAGCCGCGACGCGACGTCCCCTCATCGGTCTTCGATGTAAAGTCGTTGACGACTCTCATGGTTAGCGGCCCAGCATCCTAAAGAAACGCTCCTCGAGCGCGGGATCGGTCTCAAAGACGCCGCGGCGAGCAAGCGTCACGGTCTTGGTGCCGGGCTTTTGCACGCCACGCATCGTCATGCACATATGCTCGGCCTCCATCAACACAATCGCTCCCTGGGGAGCGAGATAATCCATGAGGGCATCGGCAACCTGTGCGCACAGTTGCTCCTGCAGCTGAAGACGGCGGGCATAAACCTCAACCGTGCGGGCGAGCTTGGAAAGCCCAGCCACCCGACCGTTAGGGATATAACCAATGGCGGCCTTGCCATAAAACGGCAGCAGATGATGTTCGCACAGCGAGTAGAACGTGATGTCGCGCTCGATAACCAAATCGTTCGAAGCGACGGCAAAGGTTTTGGACAGGTGTTCCTCGGCACTCTGGTCCATACCGCCGGCGATCTCACCATACATACGGGCAACGCGCGCCGGGGTCTCCAGCAGGCCCTCACGAGTTGGGTCCTCGCCTATGCCCTCAAGCAACAGCTTAATGGCGGCCTCGACTTTTTCCTGATCAACCATCTGGGCCTCACTTTTCCGATTTCACGTTCGCGCTATGGTACCACGCCCTCCGGCATCGACCACAAGCTACATAGTATGGGTCGAATAGACCGGATCATCACGCCAAAGTTCAACCGCATCACAAAGCGCAACGCCCTCGCGCTCAGCACGGGCGCGCGTGGCATTCATATCGATCACGCGCTGGTTGCTCGAGCCCCTAAAACGCAACGAGATATCGTACAGATCTTGAACAAACGGGCCGTCCACCAACATGTCAAGGCAGGCAAGGATGCGATCCGTCACCTCGGTATGATGGCGACCGCCCGGCATAAGCTCCTCGAGCACGTCACCGGTAAAGCACCAAATAGTCTTCCCCGACTCCACCGGGTAAGCCGTGCGCACGCGCTCAATGAAATCAACGAGTCCCGCCTGATTCTCGGGCTCCATAGGCTCGCCGCCCAGAATCGTCAGACCATCGATAAAGGGATGATCGAGGCTCTCGATAATCTTGTCCTCGACGGCACGATCAAAGGGCTCGCCCGCAGCAAAGTCCCACGCAACAGAGTTAAAGCAATTCTTGCACCCACGACGGCACCCGCTCACAAACAGAGAAGTACGAACGCCTTCCCCATCAGCAATGTCGAAATACTTAATGTTCGCGTAGTTCATAAGTAACCTTCCTGGGGGTCTGGAGCATATCATCCCGTCCTCAAACATTCTCGGCCTGCGGCCTGCGAAACTGCGGGCGGAACGATATACTCCAGACCCCTCGCGAGCGACACTCAATGAACGAAGCGAACATCGAGCATAGGGTTCGAGGTCCAATAAAAACTGGGTTGCGGCTCAACCGTCGTTCCAAGCAAACCGTTGTTGCAGGTCGACTCATTTCCGCTAAGAACTTCGAGGAGTGAGCAGACCGCGAGCCGCATCTCAGCTACGTCAACTTGGCTGAGCCGAGAGGGCCGCTTGGGCTTTTGCTCGATATGAGTTCCGCACGCAAAGAAGGCCACTTAATGTGGCCTTCGTCTTGCGCAGGACTGTCCGAAATAGCGAGCAAAAGCCCAAGCGGCCCTCTCGGCTCAGCCCCGGAGCGGTATTAGAGATGCAGCACGCGGTCGCGGATCTCCTCGGTTCGACCCTGGTTCCAGAACTGGGTACCGATGTAGCCGCACGTACGACGGGCGACATTCATCTTCTCCTGGTCGCGGTTGCCGCAGTTGGGGCACTCCCACACAAGCTTACCGTCGTCCTCGACAATCTTGATCTCGCCATCGTAGCCGCACACCTGGCAGTAGTCGCTCTTGGTGTTGAGCTCGGCGTACATGATGTTGTCGTAGATGTACTGCATCACGCGGATGACAGCCTTGAGGTTGTCCTGCATGTTGGGAACCTCGACGTAGGAAATGGCACCGCCCGGCGAAAGCTGCTGGAACATGCCCTCGAACTTGAGCTTGTCGAATGCGTCGATCTCCTCGGACACGTGGACGTGGTAGCTGTTAGTAATGTAGCCCTTGTCCGTCACGCCCGGGATAATGCCAAAACGACGCTGCAGGCACTTGGCGAACTTGTAGGTCGTCGACTCAAGCGGGGTACCGTACAGCGAGAAGTCAATATCGCTTTCGGCCTTCCACTCGGCGCACTTATCGTTCATACGCTGCATGACGGCCATGGCAAAGGGCGTGCCCTCCTTCTCGGTGTGGCTGTGGCCCGTCATGTACTTGACGCACTCATACAGGCCGGCATACCCCAGGCTGATGGTGGAATAGCCGCCCACGAGCAGCTTGTCGATCGTCTCGCCCTTCTTCAGGCGGGCGAGGGCACCGTACTGCCAAAGAATCGGTGCGGCATCCGAAAGCGTACCCATCAGGCGCTCATGACGGCACAGCAGGGCACGATGGCACAGCTCAAGGCGCTCATCGAAGATCTTCCAGAACTTGTCCATGTCCTGATGCGAGCTCAGCGCGACATCGGGCAGGTTGATGGTCACAACACCCTGGTTAAAGCGACCATAGTACTTGGGCTTGTTCGGGTCATAGTTCAGCGCGTTGGCCACATTGTTAAATCCGTTACCGGAGCGGTCGGGCGTCAAGAAGCTGCGGCAACCCATGCAGGTGTAGCAATCGCCGTTGCCAGCGGTCTCGCCCTTAGACAGCTTGAGCTCGCGCATCTTCTTCTCGGAGATGTAGTCGGGCACCATGCGCTTGGCGGTGCACTTAGCAGCCAGCTGGGTCAGGTAGAAGTACGGGGAATTCTCGTGAACGTTATCGTCCTCGAGCACGTAGATGAGCTTGGGGAATGCCGGGGTGATCCACACGCCGGCCTCGTTCTTAACGCCCTCGTAACGCTGGCGAAGCGTCTCCTCCACAATCATGGCAAGGTCGTGCTTCTCCTGGGGCGTACGGGCCTCATTGAGATACATAAAGACCGTCACAAACGGCGCCTGGCCATTCGTGGTCATAAGGGTCACGACCTGATACTGAATCGTCTGGACGCCGCGACGAATCTCATCGCGCAGGCGATCCTCAACGACCTCGCGCACCTTCTCGGCAGACGCCGAGACACCGAGCTCCTCAAGCTCGCGAGCGACCTCGCCGCGAATCTTTTGACGGCTCACCTCAACGAACGGGGCGAGATGGGTCAGCGAAATAGACTGGCCGCCGTACTGGGAGGAAGCAACCTGGGCGATGATCTGCGTCGCGATGTTGCAAGCGGTCGAGAAGCTGTGCGGCTTCTCGATCAGCGTGCCCGAGATAACGGTGCCGTTCTGGAGCATGTCCTCCAGGTTCACCAGATCGCAGTTGTGCATGTGCTGGGCAAAGTAATCCGAATCGTGGAAATGGATCAGGCCCTCATTATGGGCATCCACGATCTCCTGGGGCAGCAGCACGCGCTGGGTCAGGTCCTTGGAAATCTCGCCGGCCATATAGTCGCGCTGAACGGAGTTGACGGTCGGGTTCTTGTTGGAGTTCTCCTGCTTGACCTCTTCGTTATTGCACTCAATCAGCGACAGGATCTTGTCGTCGGTCGTGTTCTTCTGGCGCTTCAGGCTCTGAACATAGCGATAGATGATGTAGTGGCGGGCAACCTCGTAGCAGTCGAGACGCATGATCTCGTCCTCGACCAGATCCTGAATCTCCTCGACCGAAACAGTGTGGCCCGCGTTCTCGCATGCCTCGGCGACGTTTTGCGCCGCATAAACCACCTGGCGGTCGGTAAGACGAGAACCCTCCTCGACCTCCAAGTTGGCGGCGCGAATCGCATTGACGATCTTATCGATGTCAAAGACAACCTCGGTGCCGCTGCGCTTGATGATCTTCATCCTCTTGCCTCTTTCGCGTCGTAGTCTCATTGCGTTTCAGAGCCAAACGATGCCCGGCAGGGCTTGCCCCCGTCTTGCGGCGCCGTCGCGCAATCTGTGTTCTCGATAAACCATAAGCCTCCATGCGGACATTCCCAGGAGCCGATCAAGCGGCTCAAGGACACGTTCAAAAGAGGCAGTTAAGGTCTTCGTTCTCTGTCCGCCATCTATCATACGACAAAGAGGCATCTATATCCTGTATTCTTTTTTTAGGTCAAACACAACATATAGTGTTTCAGCAGGTCAAAGCAATTGGTCATTTTGCAGACGCATTAATTATGAGGGGTTCTTGGCAAGTCGGTAAAACGTTACCAACACGGCTACCTGCATGGCAGTTATAAAACCCCCTTAGTCAAGCCGCTGACAAATCCTACCAAAACCAAGCCGCTCACGCCAAAAGAATCCAAAAGATTATGCTTGACCAACATGTAGCGGTCGTGCCTTGCTGAGCCTCATGCAACCGCGGCACGAATCCTTGAAAGATATGTGTATGCAAACGGAGAAGATGAGAGTTTCCTCGGATGACTACTGAGAAGCATCCCGGAAGATCAAAAACTCGATATTTGGTGACGTATTTGGCGACCCATTTGGCGACCAAAACAAAACAGCCCAGAGGCGATGCCTCTGGGCTGCGAACATTTGGTGGGCGTTAGAAGATTTGAACTTCTGACCTCTTCCGTGTC